>JAHYJI010000026.1 GCA_019429145.1 Coriobacteriia bacterium
CTTGAAGACCTCCACATAGATGCCGCCAAGGCCGAACATGAGCAGCGGGCCGAACACGGGGTCGCGGTCTACCCCGATGATCACCTCGCGGCCCGACGGCACCATCTGCTGGATGTGCACGCCCTCCAGTACAGCGTCTGGCGCGTAGGCGCGTGCCCTGTCGAGCACCTCGTCGTAGGCCTCCCTCAACTCCGCGGAGGAAGCGATCCCTACCCGCAAACCACCGACGTCGGACTTGTGCAGGATCTCAGGGCTCACGATCTTCAGCGCAACGGGATAGCCGATCCGCTCGGCGACCTTGAGCGCGGTCCTCCTGTCGGCGGCAAGGGCACCATCGGGAACGTGTATCCCGTACGCCGACACGATCTCGGCGGCGGACTGCTCGGTGATGAAGGTCCTGCCCTCCCCGACCGCCCGCACAACCGCAGGGCGGACCGTCTCGCGGGCAGCGCTCGTCTCCTGACGCAGGGGTGGATCGGCCGAGGCAGCCTCGGCATATGCGCGCATCGCCCCCAGGGTGTGTATCGCCCGCTCAGGGGTCGGGTAGTTCGGGATCCCACCGGCTGCGAGGATGCGGGCAGCCTCGTGGATCAGGGGTCCGCCCATGAAACACGAGAGCGTAGTGACATCGGACCGCTTCCTGGCTGCGGCAACGACTGTTCGGGCTACCGCTGCCGGGTCCGTCATGGCTTGCGGCGTCAGGATCACGAGCACCGCGTGCACGCCCGGATCGAAGTACAGGGCGTCGAGGGTCTCGCGGTATCGATCGGCCCCGGCGTCACCCAGCACGTCGACCGGGTTATACAACGCGGCCGCATCCGGTAGTGACGCTCTCAGGCGGGTCAGGGTCTCGGTGGAGAAGGTCGCCAGCGCGATGCTCTCCGCATCGGCCGCATCCGTCGCCATGACCGCCGGCCCGCCGGCGTTGGTGACGATCGCGATCCCCGACCCCGCGAGCACCGGTTGCAGGGAGAAGCCCGCCGAGAAGTCGAAGAGGTCCTGGACGCTGTGCGCGCGGATGATCCCAACATGCCTGAAGGCGGAGTCGTAGGCGACGTCCGAGCCGGCGAGGCTTCCCGTGTGGGAGGAGACCGCGCGTGCTCCGGAGTCCGAGGCGCCGGCCTTCAGTGCGAGCACGGGCTTGCTCCGAACAGCAGACCCTGCCGCCTCGAGGAAGCGTGGCCCGTCGGCAACGGATTCGAGGTAGAGCGCGATGACGGTAGCGTTGGAGTCCGCCTCAAGCGCGTTGAGAAGATCGGGTTCGGAGATGTCCGCACGGTTGCCCACAGAGATGAAGTGGGAGACCCCCAGCCCGTCGTCGGCGGCACGATCGAGGATGGCTGTGCCAAGCGCACCGGACTGGGAGATGAACGCTATCCCGCCGGCGGGGGGCATCGCCCCGGCGAACGAAGCATTGAGATTAGAGTGAGTAGAAACGAGACCGAGGCAGTTCGGTCCGAGTAGCCGGACTCCACCCTGACGTGCACGCTCGAGCACTTCGCGCTGGAGCGCTGCGCCCTGTGGACCGCTCTCGGTGAAGCCGGCGGTGATGACGATCGCTGCACCGACTCCGGCCTGTCCGCACTCCGAGATGACACCGGGGACGTACTGCGCGGGGACAGCGACGACAGCCAGGTCCACCGGGGGCGGCGCATCGAGCACGGAGTCGTAACACGCAAGGCCGAGTACCTCGTCAGCCCGCGGATTAACCGGGTAGATGTGGCCGGCGAACCGCCCGTTCAGGAGGTTTGCCAGCACCACGTGGCCGACCTTGCCCGGTTCCCGGGCAGCACCGATGACTGCTACCGCGCGGGGTCGCAACAGATGCGCAAGTGGCACGAACGGTCCCGCCTCCCCCGAGCGGTCCTCACCCGGAGACTACCGGGGCGGCTACTCGGTATCGATGACTTCCTTACCCTTGTAGTACCCACACTCCGGGCACACACGATGGGGAAGCTTGGGCTGATGGCACTGAGGGCAGGTCGAGCTCGGAGGAGCGTCGAGCGAGTGAGTCGCCCTGCGGGCGTCACGAACGGCGCGGGATGTCTTCCTCTTGGGTACGGGCATCGTGTCTCCTTGTCCATGCACGCACACTGCGTGGTGAGGTCATCACTTCGGCGGCCCGGGCCGCACGGCCGTTCACTATACCACAGGCCACAACGGGTCGACACACCCAAATCGTGAGCTACTCGCCTTCGGGCGGGAGCAGGTCCTTGAGCGACGAGAACGGGTTCTCGGGCACGCTCTCGACCACTGGTTCGCACGTGCAGGAATCCCGATTGAGGTCACACCCGCACGTCGGACAGATCCCGCGGCACTCCTCGTCATGCACAGGAGCGAACGGCAGCTCGACACGTAGTGCGCCCTCGGCTGCCGGAAGCAGGTCGAGTGTGTCTCCGTCGAGCGGGTACCACTCCTGATCGACCCCGCGCTGCTCGGCGTCGTCGGTCTGCGAGACGATCGCGTCGATCACTCCGGTCAGGGCAAGCGCGAACGGCTCAAGGCAACGGGAGCAGTCAAGACGTGCGGTCGCTTGGACGGTGCCCGAGAGAAGAATCACTTCACCGGCGTTAGCGAGCGTCACATGAATGCGGGGCGGAACCTCGAAGACGGCGAGGGTGTCACCGACGGTTATCGATTCAAGCGGGACATCACTGTCCAGCTCCAGGGTTGCTCCGGCCTCACCGAGCACCGGTGAGACGTCGACGGTCAGCTGGTCTGCCATGGCTACTGTCGCTGACCGCCGGGGCTGCTGACCTTCCCCTGAAGGCGATCGCGGCCACGCTGGACCGCGGTGAGCAGCTTGCCCAGATTCACCTCGAGGTTGGCGAGCATCTCGTCGGCGTAGTCCTCGGCCCCGAGGCGGATCTCCCGCTCCTTGGTACGAGCATCATCCATGATGGCAGCGGCCTGCTGCTCGGCGAGCTTGACGATCTCCTGCTCGCTGGCGATGGACTGCGCACGGTCGCGGGACTCCTCGAGGATGCGGTTGGCTTCCTTCTCGGCTTCCTCGAGCATCTCCTGACGCTCCTTGACGATCCAGCGAGCCTGCTTGAGTTCATCGGGGAACTGAGCGCGTATCTCGTCGATGATCTCGTAGACCTTTTCGGGATCGACCATCTTCGAGCCGGTCAACGGGACGGAACGTCCGTTGTCCACGAGCTCTTCGATCCTGTCGATCAAGGCCATGATATCCATTGATTTCCTCCCTAACGGGACCCTGTCAACCGCTCGACCAACGCATCATGGACTTCGTCAGGAACGAGTCCCCTGGTCGGACCGGCATGCCGGGCTATCTCTTTCACTGCCGATGAGCTCAGGTACATGTACTCGGGTATGGCCATGATGAACATCGTCTCGATATCCGTCGAGAGCCGGTAGTTCAACTGCGCCATCTGGAACTCCCGCTCGAAGTCGGTCACCGCCCTCAATCCCTTGATGATGACCGACGCACCGACCTGGGATGCGAACTCCACCAAGAGAGTATCAAATGGACGTACGCTAACGTTAGGAAGATGTGCTGTGGCGGACTCGATGAAGCCGCATCGTTCCTCGATGCTGAAGAGCGGCCCACCCCCCTTGTCGGGACTGAGCGCGACCGCAACGACGAGCTCGTCGAAGAGCGCGGCAGCGCGCTCGATGATGTCGAGGTGACCGGAGGTGACCGGGTCGAACGTGCCGGGACACATGCCGCGCTTCACCAGGACTCCCCCCTTCCGGCTCTCCCCAGAGTGACCGCCGTGTCGCCGTAGCGTCGCGACCCGAGGTCCTCGAAACCCTCAGGCCAGAGTGCGTGTGCCGAGGAGCTGTGCTCCCAGACCACGAGAGCGTCCGGCAGAAGAGTCCCGAGTGACACGAGTCGTTGGACAGCTCCCCTGACCTCGGACTCGTCGATTCTATAAGGAGGGTCGAGAAAGAGCAACGAGAACGGTGCGCCGGTGAGGGCATCGGTCGACGCTACGCGGAAGGAGTCACCCGGCAGCACCGTCGAGCGACCCGTGAGCCCGAGCGCCTCCAGGTTGGACCGCAGGACGCGAAGTGCACTGCGATCGCGCTCGACGAACGTCATGCGTCCCGCACCTCTGGAGAGGGCTTCGATACCGAGCGCGCCGCTTCCCGCGAACAGGTCCAGTCCGCTCCACTCCACCGTGAAGGGACCCGAAGTGGCCTCGATGCGTGAGAAGAGAGCCTCGCGCACCCGGTCAGAGGTCGGTCGCGTAACGGTGCCTGAAGGTGCGTCGATGCGTCGCCCGCGGAGGGTGCCTGCGATGACCCTCATCCACTACTCACCCACGTCCAGCCCTCGGCGAAACGACGCTTTGCCTCGATTCCGAGCGCGACGTGTTCCGGCGCACCGAGATGCGGGTCGGCCGCGATGATCTCCCGTGCGTCCTCCCGCGCGATGTCGAGAAGGTCGACGTCGTCGACGAGAGATGCAACCGAGAGTTCGGGCAGCCCGTGCTGCGCCTCGCCCATCAACTGGCCGGCGCCGCGTAAGCGAAGATCCTCTTCGGCGAGGACGAAGCCGTCGGTCGTCGATACGACGGCCTTCATCCGGGAACGGCTTTCTGCGGTCTTGGGGTCGGCGAAGAGTAGCACCGAACCGGGATAGCGTCCGCGGCCGACCCGGCCCCGCAGCTGATGGAGCTGGGCCAGACCGAAGCGCTCGGCATCCTCGATGAGCATGACCGTCGCGTTGGGAACGTCCACGCCCACCTCGATTACGGTCGTCGCGACCAGGACGTCTAACTCGGCGGCGCGGAAGCGCTGCATCGTGGCAAGCCGTTCCGCGGAGGTCATCTTGCCGGTCAGGACCCCGACTCTCAGGTCCCGGAAGACCTCCTGGGCCAACCTCTTGGCCTCGGCGTTCGCCGAGCGAGCCTGAAGAGCATCCGACTCGTCAACGAGTGCGCACACGATGTAGGCCTGTCGTCCTTGACGGACTGCCGATCTGACCTCCTCGTACGCTTGATCGCGGTGTGCCTTGGTGACGAGACGTGTCGTTACCCGCGGCTCCCCGTCCCCGTGAGGGCGTTGCCGTAGATAGGAGGTCTCGAGGTCGCCGAAGCGCGTGAGAGCCAGGCTTCGGGGGATCGGCGTAGCCGTCATCACCAGCATGTCGGCGGCAGAACCCTTCTGACGCAGGGCAAGGCGCTGGACGACACCGAAGCGGTGCTGCTCGTCGACGATCGCAAGGCTGAGCCGCTGGAATCGGACGCTCTTCTCGATGAGCGCATGCGTACCGAAGAGCACGCTGATCTCGCCGGACTCCAGGCCGCCGAGGACCTCCGCGCGTGTCTTGGCTCCCGCAGAACCCGTGAGCAGTGCCCACGACACACCCGCCTCATCGAGAAGGGGCCCGACCCGCTCTGCGTACTGCACCGCCAGCACTTCGGTGGGGGCCATCATGGCTGCCTGGGTGCCCGTGTCGGCAACCGCAGCGAGCGCGTGGGCGGCGACGACGGTCTTCCCGGTCCCCACATCACCCAGCAGCATACGATTGGCCGGACGCGACGAGCCCATGTCATCGAGGATCTCGGCCACTGCCGTGCTCTGATCCGACGTGAGAGCGAACGGTATCGCCGCACGGAGACGCTGTAGCGATGGCCCGTCAGTGATGTGCGCGATGCCAGAGCGCTCGACAGTGATCGTGTGACGGCGAGCCGCGAGACCGAGCTGAAGGCAGAGAAGTTCATCGTAGGCGAGTCGCTGACGCGCGGCGGCGGCTTCCGCGACATCCCGGGGAAAGTGCATCGCCCGCACCGCAAGCCGTTCGGAAAGCAGACCATGCCGTATGCGCAGTCGGACGGGCAGGAAGTCC
Organism: Coriobacteriia bacterium; assembly: GCA_019429145.1. Lineage (GTDB taxonomy): Bacteria > Actinomycetota > Coriobacteriia > Anaerosomatales > SLCP01 > SKKZ01. Next base: position 5,822 of record JAHYJI010000026.1, read on the forward strand.
GGCACGTCTGCGACGTCATCGACTGCAGCCGCGATCAGACGCCGCAGCCAGTTCGTGGTGAGGCCCTCCGTTGCGCGGTGGATCGGCAGCACCCTGCCCAGATGCGAAGGGGCCTCGGCGCTCCCCAACCGCTCGACGAAGGGGTTCTTCATCTGAAGGAAGCCGAAGTCCTGCTCGACACGCCCCGCGAACGCAACGTGCTCGCCTTCCTGGAAGCGCTCGGCCATGTAGGGCTGGTTGAACCACACACCCAGGAGTATGCCGGTAGAGTCGGTGATCGCCACCTCGACGATGGTCAGGCGCGGGCGCGGGCGCTTGACGGTCACCTTGTGTACCCGCCCGGTGACGGTGATCTCGGTGCCGGGCAGTGCCTTTACGAGTGGCCTGACGTCACTCAGATCGAGGTAGCGAAAGGGGAAGTGCCTGGCGAGATCCCCGATCGTGTGCACCCCGACGCGCTCGAGCGCCTCTGCGCGGGAGCGGTCGACGAATCGTGCCTCCCCTACCGGGCGTTGCCATCGCATCAGCCGCCCGATGCGCGCAGGCACGGACCCGGAAGACACGAACGATCACCGCCGATCAGGAGATGGGGTAGTAGGCAAGACCGACAGCACCGGGGCCGGCGTAGGTGCCGATGACGGCTCCAACCGAACCGATCATGTCGAGCTCGTAATCCACTCCGGCCGCATCCAGAGCGGACACCATCTGATCTGCGAGATCGGGAGCGGAGCCGTGGAGTACCGCGAGGCGCACTGAGCTGCCGGCCGAGTCGGCGGCGACCTGTGCGGCAAGCTCGGCGAGGGCCTTCTTGAGCCCCTTGACCTTCTTGAAGGGCTCGATGGTGCCTTCGGGCGTGAAGGTCAGGATGGGCTTGATGTTGAGTACCGATGCGGCGAGACCCGCAGCCTTACCCGCGCGTCCACCCTTCACCAGATACTCGAGGGTGTCGAGGATGAAGTAGAGGCGCGACGTCTCAGCTGCCGTTCGCGCTGCCGCCTCCACCTCGGATGCCGAACCTCCACCATCGCGCGCTTCGATGGCGGCCTTGACGGCAAGTGCAGTGCCCATCGACACGGTCTTCGTATCGACGATGCGGATGGGTACGGGAGCATCAACAGCAGCGAGCGTGGCGGACTCGAAGGTGCCGGAGAGTGCCGATGTAAGGTGGATGGAAACGATCTCCGTGCAGCCTTCCCCGGCAAGCTGGGCGTATGCTGTTGCGAAGTCCGCAGGTGAGGGCTGCGATGTCTTCGGGAGCACCGGCGATGCGGCGAGTTTGACGTAGAACTCATCCGGAGACATATCGATCCAGTCGAGATAGGAGTCCGTGCCGAACAGTACCTTCAGGGGCACCATCCGGACCCCATGATCGCCGAGCCACTGAGGTCCGAGATCGCAGGTGCTGTCGCACACGATACCTACGCGGGTCATAAGAGTCGCTCCTTCGTGTTCGTTATCACTCCACGGACATGATCACGGGATAGAGCGGCTGGCCACCCCTGTGATGTTCGACCTCGATCTCCGGATGCGCCGCGGCGATGTCGGCGGCGAGCTGCTCGAGATCGGCATCGCTCACGTCTGACCCACCAAGCAACGTCAGCGTCTCACCATCTCCGATGATGATGTCGGCGAGCTTGCGTGAAACGTCTGCCACGTCCTCCCCGACCACCTCGATCTCGTGGTCGGCGATGCCGATGACCTGCCCCTTGGAGATAGGACCCACCTTGCCCTTAGAGTCCTTGACCGCCGTGGTGACCTCGCCCGTCCTGACTTCGGCCGCGGCCTGCGTCATCGCACGGGCCACCGACTCGAGGTCCGAGTGAACATCCGCTGCGAGCATCGCCGCGAAGGCCTCGGGCACAGACGTGGTGGGTACCACCGCCACAGGCATCGAGGCGATGGGTATGACCTGCTGAGCAGCCATCTGGATGTTCTTGTTGTTGGGCAGGATGATGACCGACTCCGCATGTACATCTTCGGCAGCGGCAAGAAGCTCCGCTGTGGAAGGGTTCATCGTCTGCCCGCCGTTGACCACCATGTCGACCCCGAGACTAGCGAGAATCTCCCGGACACCGTCTCCCGCACCCACGGCGACGAAACCGATCGGCTTGGGGGGCGTGTCGGGAGCTGCGCCAGGTTCAGAGCGCAGACCCTCGGTGCGCGCCTCGGTCTGCTGGCGCATGTTGTTGATGTGCACCTCGGCGACTTCGCCCAGCGAGGTCATGTAGGAGAGCACGGCTCCCGGATCGTCGGTATGCACATGGATCTTGAGCAGGCCGCCTTCCCCGACAACCAGCTCCGAGCCACCCTGGGACGCCACGTACTCCTCGACCGACGGTCTGTCGAGTGCATCACCCAGGAGCAGGAACTCCGTGCAGTAGAGATACTCCTCGTCGTCCCAGTCATCTACCGGCTGGATATCGAAGACGGGGACCGTGGCCGGCGCCATCACGGAGATGTCGAACTCCGTCCCGCGCCAGGCGGCAAGAAGCCCCTCTGCGAGTATGGAGAGGCCGAATCCCCCCGCGTCGACGACACCGTTCTCCTTGAGGACCGGGAGCAACTCGGGGGTGCGGCGAACCGACTCCACCGAAGCCGCCAGGATGGCGTCGAGCGCGGAATCCAGGCTGGCACCGGCGTTTGCGGCAGCACGGGCCGCCTCCGCGCTGTCGCGCAGGACGGTCAGCATGGTGCCCTCTACCGGCTTGCGGACCGCCTGGAACGCGACCGCGGTGGCCCGCTCGAGCGCTGCCGCGAGGAGCTCGGACCCGTCGGCCGACTCTGCGCTGATGACCTCACACAGGCCGCGGAGTATCTGACTCAAGATGACTCCCGAGTTTCCCCGGGCACCCATCAGCGACCCGTGTGTGACGGCCTGACAGATCTCGGGGACCGACGCGGTGGGTGACATCTGTCCGAGCTCGGCCACAACAGCATCCATGGTCAGCGACATGTTCGTACCGGTGTCGCCGTCGGGTACCGGGAAGACGTTGAGCCGGTTGACCTCTTCGGCACGCTCGCGCAGCGCGGTCGCCGCCGCACCGACCAGAGCTGTAAAGGAAGGAGACGGGGTCATCGAACCTCTTTCGGATCGGTCACTTGCGAACCTTGATGCCCTGGACGTGGACATCGATGTCATCGACCACCACGCCGCCGACGGACTGCAACACATAGCGCACCCGGTCCGCAAGATTCTGCGAAACCTGGCTGAGGTTCGTGCCGTGCTCGATAACGACGAACAGGTCGACCTTCACGCTGTCGCCGTGACTATGGATCGCCACTCCCTTGCGCAGCTTCTCTCTTGAAAGAAGCTGCGCGACACCGTCACGCAGCGAGGGGCTCGCCATCCCGACGATGCCGTAGCACTCCAGCGCTGCGAAACCTGCGACCTCGGCAAGCACATCGTCGTGGATCTCGATGTCTCCCCGGATACTCTCGGGCATCTAGCGTCCCTCCTCTTCGGACAGGTCGGGTAGCGAATTCAGCTCGACGAGCAAGGTCTCAACCGAGACCTCATGCATGTGTGCGACCGCCTGGAGCGTCTCCATGTCTGCGGCGAAACACGATCCGCACGCCAGCCCGTGGCGCTCGAATATCTCGCTCACCCCGGGGTGGCTCATCAGGACGTCCTGGATGAGCATGTCGGGCGAGTAACGGGGCATGCTCTCCTCCGTGGTAGACGCCAGGTGACAGGTTACCGCACAGTATATCCGATTGTTGTCGGTGCTCCTGCCAGGGACGAAACGCCTGCTGCTCGCTTGTGAGCGGTGTGTGGCTGTGATACCATCACTCCGCTTTTCGACCGCTCACGCATCGGCCCGGTGTCAGATGCGACGTACGCTACCAGAACGGAGTGTCCAGATGTCCAAGGTCTGCAGTGTCTGCGGCAAGCACCCGTCCGCCGGCCGCAATGTTAGCCACTCTCACCGGGTGACGAACCGCATGTTCCACCCGAACATCCAGAAGGTGAATGCCGTGGTGGACGGCTCGGTGAAGCGCATCAACGTCTGCACCAAGTGCATGAAGGCCGGCAAGATCACGCGCGGTTAAGCTCTGATGCCCGGACATCGGTCCGGGCGCGTTCAGCTTGTGTGACCGGGGACCTGCTCCGATCTCGAGGAATGGATCGCGAAGAACGCGTCCACTACCGAAGGATCGAACTGGGTCCCCGATTCGTTTCTGAGTTCCTCAAGAGCATCGGACTCCGCTAGCGCCTCCCGGTAGGGACGCGGGGACGTCATCGCGACGAACGCGTCGGCAACAGCAAGGATCCTTGCGCCGAGAGGGATAGCATCCCCCGCCAGCCCGCCGACGTATCCCGAACCATCGTAGCGTTCGTGGTGGTGATAGACGATCGGGGCGACCTGTCTGAGCGCCGGTGCCTGGTCGAGGATCTCGGCCGCGATCACCGGATGCATGGTGATAAGCCCCCGTTCGACGGTCGAGAGCGGGCGGTCGGAGGACAGGGCCGACTCCCCTGCCGAGGGCATACCGATGTCGTGGAGCATCGCCGCGATCTCCAGAGCCCGTCTCTCGTCGGGCGGGAGGCCGATCTCCTCCGCCAACCCGGCGGTGTACTCCATCACGCGGTCGGTGCCGCCGTGGGCGTACGGGTCCTTCATCTCGATGGCAAGCGCAAGCGCCTTGAGCGTGTCGAAGTACAGGTCGCTCGCCGAGGCGACAACCCTCGCGTTCCTGACAGCGACCGCTGTCTGGTGGGCAAGCACGCCGAGTGTCTCGAGATCTGATGTGGTGAAACGTGACGGATGCTCGGGGCTTCCGACGTTGAGAACGCCGACCACTCCGTCGGTATCCGCAACGGGAATAGAGGCCGCCGATCGGATCCCACGAGAGCGTGCAGGCGTCTCCCGCCCGGGAAGGTCCTCGACCACCAAGGGCTGGCCGGACAGTGCGACCCAGCCGGCGATACCGTTCCCGGGACGAACGCTCGTCGTCTCGACCACCTCATCGGGAAGCCCGACCGCCGCGGCGATCTGCAGGTTGGCTCCGGTCTCGTCGTAGAGCATGATGCTGCCTGTCGTGGCGCCCGTGATCTCCAGAGCGCTGGCCAGCGCGGTTCTGACAATCGCATCCGGGTCGAGAAGCCGGGCGAGCTCACGAGCGGTTTCGAGCAGTGTTCGAGCAGCGTCGGATTCCTGCGATGCCACCTCGATAGCAAGGGCAGCAGCGAGCGGAAGCCGGAAGGCCGCGGCTATCGCGTTCAGGGATTCGAGATCGGGACGATCGCCGGTGAAGTCGAGTGCCGCCGCCCCCTGGATGTTTGCTAGTGCCACGGGCACCATGTAGTGCCAGATAGTCCCGCGCTCGTCAGCGTCGAAGCCGGTAGTGACGGACTCCAGGGAGGCGGTACCGGACTCCATGACCGCAGTCGCCAGGCGACGGCCAGCCAAGAGCGGCCCCACATCGACGCCCGATTGGATCACGGGTACCGCCGCTTCATCGCCGGCGCCGTCAGCTCTCCAGATGACAGCGCGAACGGCACGGCCTGCAGCCGAAGCGGACGCGAGGTAGGCCCGCGAGACGCTGGCGACATCGATGTCCTCGGGCATGACGACCTCAGGCCGCACGGTGGGTGTCGACGTCTCTCGGGTCGACGTCGCAAAGACCGCTGTCGACTGCTCGTGTGTCGCCACGGGAGCGGGACGTGACTCCCGTACCGGCAGCGGGGTCGGGACGACCTTCGCCGGCGTCTCCCGTCGTGATCGGTCGAACATGAATACCGCTGCCGCCGCAAGAGCGAAGGCGATACCTGCGAAGACGAGCGCCCACGACCAGTAGGCGACTGCCGCATAGCCGAGTACGACGGCCGCGACGATGAGAGCCACTGCGATTGCCATCAACACGATCAGCCCACCCCTTCTCGAGCGTGAACTGATTATAGCGTGCCTAGCGGGAGATCACGCAGGCACGAAACGGAAGGTGGCATGACGCGTGTTACCGAGAGCGTGCGAAATCACCAGTGCCCTGCCCCGTTCGGCGGTCACGACGGCGGGTTCCTCGAGGAGCCGGTTGCTCAGTCCATGCGCGGAGAGCGGGTCGAGTGAGGCGTGGTCGAGCTCGTATCGGGCGCCCCTGCAGGACAGAACGGCACCCGTCTCGAGCGTGAAGAGGGAGAAGGTCGCCCCCGCTCCGACCAGTGTCACCGAGGAGCGTCCGTCCGAGTCAAGCAGACAGCCCGCCATTCCCGGATCTATCAGGTCGATGATCAGAGATCGCTGCACGAAGACGCTGCCGATCGCCGCGAGAGTGTGATCCAGCCTGGCCGACCAGGCCGCTGTGACAGTGGCTCCCGGGGAGCCGAGATCCACAGCAGCCCGAAGGGCGAGGTCGAGATCGGTCACGTCCTTGTCGGCAGAGGACGCGATCACCGGAACGCCGGCAGCGCGCACCCGGGCGAGTACGTCAGGTGCGACCGAATCGAAGTCCCCGACGAGCACATCTGGGACGCGCCCGACCGCGAGGCACAGCGTTGCACCGCCGTCCGCAGCGATGATCCGCCCCGGGTGACCGGCGATGAGATCCCGGTAGAACTCTAGGCACGCCGGAGCAGGTGCGGCACACACGACGAGTGCCGAATCCATCAGGACGACTCCTCCCCGGACACGGGCAGCACACCTGCGATAGCCGGCACCACGACGATCGCGACCGCAAAGCAGGCAGCTGCAGATATCGGCACGTAGAGGTTGTAGAGAGCCGAGTAGAGCCAGACGGGCTGTCCTGCAGGGGCGAACTCCCCGAAGAACACCATGCCCGAGATGAAGTGCGCGAGATACCGGCCGGACGCTCCCAACGTGATGCCCGCGGCCAGCAGCAGTGCGACGCGTCTCGACATGCGCGCCTGCAATGCGGGTGTAAGCGCAGCAGCGACCACGCCCGAAAGGCCCACGAGAAGATAGGCAACGGGGTAGTCGAGAACGGGCTGTATCCAGTGCACCGGGGGGTACGGGTCCACCAACAGGTCGACCAGGCCATAGAGTCCACCCGCCACCAGCCCGGGGCCCAGCCCCCTGCGAAACGCCAGCACGAACAGCGGAAGCATCCCCAGTGAGATACTTCCCCCCTGGGGCATCCGCCAGAGCGTGATCATGCCGAGTACCGCTGCAAGCGCGATGGTAAGTGCGATCTCGAGAAGGAGCCGCGTCCGTCGTCTGTTCATAGTATGCCTCCGCTCGGTGTCTGCTCACCGTACGGGAACGACGTTACGGCGCCGTGCGCCATGACCGTCATGCTGGCCCCGCATTACCGGGACCGTCCTCTCGGTCGCGATCTCTCGATCGCCTCTCAGCCGCCCTTCAGCAGCTCCCGATACGGTTCGATTGTGACGTGACTATGCCACACGCTCGTGATGCACGCAACGCGCCCGCCCGCGGGTCACTCGCCGGCGAAGTGTTCGCCGATCGCCCGGTAGATCGCCCGGGCGATTCCGTCACTCCACCCAGGATCCCGGAAGGCGGCCGCGTCCTCGCGCGAATCTAAGGAGCCGAGGCGCACGCGCACGACCGGCGCGGCGGTGGCGGCAGCAACCGGGTCCGAACCGAGCATCGCACGGGTCACACCGTCCTCCTGCTCGGAGAGCACCTCGATGAGCACGTCGGCGAAGCGGGCCGAGGCCTCAACCTGAGTAGCGGGTAAGGTGTCGTCCCCGGGGACGAGCACGCCGAGGCCCACTGGCGCCTGGGGCATGACGTCCAGGCCGATGAGCACGGTGACGGGAGCGGAGGCCTCGGCGGCCCGCTGCGCACGGGTGGCGAGTTCGATGTCGACCTCCCCTGCCTGTCGCGTGACGACCACCTGGGCATCCGATGCTTCGAGGAGAGAGCGAAGCCGGCGCGAGACCTCCATGGCAGGGTCGACCTCCGAGCCCTCGATGGGCTCGGGATCGATGACGAAGACCATGCCTTGAAGGGCAAACGGCAGGAGTGCGGAGGAAGCGGTCCCGTCTGAAGCGACCCGAAGCCGGACAACATCAGACGTCCGTACCGTCACGCCCGGTGCGGGTATGGTCTCCAGCACGGTGTCGGCGGGCTGCTCGGAGTCGACCGCCTCGATCCGCACCACGAGACCTGCCTGCTCGAGTTGGGCGCGCGCAACATTGATGCCCTGGCCGATCACATCAGGCATCACGAACTCCTCGGTGCCGGCCGAGACGACGAGTGCAACCGCTCCACCGCGGGGAAGCCGTGCACCGAACGAGGGATTCTGGGAGAGCACCGTACCCTGCGGCTCGGGATCGAACCGGCGCTCGACCGTCGAGACGGCGAGTCCCGCCTGGGCGAGTCTGGCCCGTGCGACACCCTCCTGGATGCCGGTGACATCCGGAACGGGTATGCCGATACCCGACACGTACCACATGCCGACTGCGACGAGCAGTGCGAAGACCGCGGTCACGCCGAGGACGCCAGCCCACACTGCACGCGGTACCAGAGGTCTCCTGCGCGGACGGTCGCGTTCTACGAGAACCACAGGGACAGCGTCCGGGGTCTCTTCAACGGCGCCGGCATCGGAGTCGGTCGTGATCTTGTTCGTCTCTTCCATATCCACCAGTGTAGTATCCGTCATCGTCTTGCAGGGCGGCACATCACTCGCTATCGTGCTAGCCTGTCCGTCCCACCATCACGGAAGGAGCACCCGTTCATGCCGAGGTACGACTACCGTTGCACATCTTGTGCCTGCGTGTTCGAGGTGACCCGTCCCGCAGGCATCTCTGCCGGGGAGTCATGCCCCGAGTGCGGGTCCGATGCACGCCGGGTGTTCACGCCCGTGGGTGTCGTGTTCAAGGGTTCAGGGTTCCACAACACCGACTACCGGCCACAGCGTCAGGAGACTCCAGCGGCAGACGCTGCGGCACCGGCCGCACCCGCGGCAGCGTGTGGTTCAGACTGCGCGTCGTGTCCAGCCGCTGAGTGATCACCGGCTCTGCCTGCTGCACTACTCCCTGCGCACCCAGAAGGGCTCGTCGCCCGTCTTGTAGACAGTCTCTATGAAACGCACCGTGCCGGTCGACGCGTCCATCGCGACCGAGTGCGTGCGGGATCCCTTGCCGAAGTACTTCACGCCACGAAGCAGCTCACCGTCTGTGACGCCCGTCGCGATGAACGCAGCCTGGTCCGTTGCCACCAGACAGTCCATGTCGAGCACCCCGTCGATGTCGCAGTTGGCCATCGCCTCGGCCCTCTTGCGGTCATCGTCGTCGCGGAAGGCGAACCTTCCCATGAACTGGCCGCCGATGCAGCGCATGGCAGCTGCGGCGAGCACGCCCTCCGGGGCGGCACCGATGCCCAGTAACAGGTGAATGCCAGTGCCCTCGATGGCTGTGGCCACAGCACCGAAGACGTCGCCGTCGGAGATAAGCCGGATGCGGGCTCCGGCCTGTCGCACCTCGGCGATCAGATCGATGTGCCGATCACGATCGAGGATGCAGACCACGATATCTTCGGGGGAGCGCCCCATCGCTTTGGCAACCGCATGCACGTTCTCGGTCGGCGTCGCATCGACGTGGATCGCATGAGCAGCAACCGGCCCGGCCGCGACCTTCATCATGTACGTGTCGGGTGCGTGAAGCAGTGTGCCCTTCGGGGCGAAGGCGAGCACGGCGATCGAGTTGGGCTGACCGTAGGCCGTGAGGTTCGTTCCCTCAAGGGGATCGACGGCGATGTCGATCTCCTCCCCACCCGCGCCGACCTTCTCGCCGATGTAGAGCATCGGCGCCTCGTCACGCTCCCCTTCCCCGATGACTATCTCGCCCGAGATGTCGAGGTCGTTCATCGAGTGCCGCATCGCCCCGACGGCGGCGGCGTCAGCAGAGTGCTTGTCGCCCTTCCCCATCCAGCGACCCGCAGCCAGTGCGGCGGCCTCGGTCACCTCGAGCATCTCGACGATCCGCGTCGTACGCATGCGACCTCCTCGGTAGGCAGAACGTGACTCCCGTACCTATCCCCTCACGAGTACCGCGGCAAAATGCCCGTCCGGCCCGGCCGGTTCCGGCACCGAGCAGAACCACCCCTCAGCAGTCACAAAGCGTTCCCAGCCGTGGGGAACCGCTTGTGCGACAGGCCTCACCGTGAACTCGCTTCCCGGCGTCGTGGCCAGGAAACCTTCTACGACCGCGCGGTTCTCGCGCTCGGTCATCGTGCAGGTCGAGTACACCACGAAACCGCCGGGTCGGACAAGGAGCGCGGCGGTCTCCAGCATGCGTCCTCCGACGCGAGCGAGGGTCTCGATCGTCGTCTCGTCGAGGCGCCAGCGCTTCTCCGGATGACGACGCAGTGTACCGAGCCCCGAGCACGGAGCATCGACGAGGACGGCGTCAGCCGAGGCGGGCCCTCCGAATGCGTCAACCGATGCCGGATCCGTGCTGTCCGCAACGACCGCCTGCACTCCGGGAACCTTCAGCATCGCCAGACGCTCCGCCAGCAACGAGACCTTGTACGCGTGCACGTCTGCTGCAAGGAGTTCCGAGACGCCGCCGGTGCGGAGCGAGCCAGCCTGCATCAAGAGGGTCTTCGTCCCGCGCCCGGCGGCGATGTCAGCTCCACGGCCACCCGGTGGCGGAGCGGCCAACGATGCGACGAACTGCGCGCCGGCGTCGGCGACCACACACGCCCCCGAGTTCAGCGCCTCGCTCCTGACCGCCGCGGAGGGAGTGCCGGCGACGATGCACCCGGGCGGCCCAACAGCTTCCGGCGCAACACCGTGGCCTTCGAGGGACGACATCAGAGCGGAGAACGTGCCCATGAACGGGTTGTGCGCGAGGTAGAGCGGTGCGGGCTCGTTGTCGGCTTCAAGCATCGTCCGTGCGCGTTCGGGTCCGAGGTCGTCGATGAGCCGCGCGACCAGCCACGCCGGGTGCGACGTCAGGCGGGCGAGCGTGGCTCCATCAGTGTCTGGATCTCCCCAGGGGAAAGAGGGCGCCTCCTCGGCTACTCTCCTGAGAACGGCGTTGGCAAGCCCCGTGGCACGGCGTTCTACCGAGCGCACCGCTTCCACGCCCTGATGTACGGCAACCCGGTCAGGCGTTCGCATGAAGAGCAGCTCGTACGCGGCAAGGCGTAGGGCGTCACGGACTTTGGGATGGACACGAGAGGGCCGGTCGAGATGGCGGTCGAGCGCTTCGTCGAGCGTGCCCTCAGAGGAGAGCACTCCGTAGGCAAGCCGCGTCGCGAATGCCGCGTCTCGCTCATCGAGGTGGGACCTGTCGAGAGCCGTGCCGAGGAGTTCGTGCCCCCATGCCCCGCGGGTACGGGCCTCGTTGACGACGCGCAGGGCAACGGCGCGTGAAGGAGTCAGGCTCACGAACACGGCCCCCATATGACCTCAGCGGCAAGGCGCGCGCCCCGCGCGAAGCACGCACCGTCCATACAGCTCTTGCCCTCCGGGCGGATCTCGTCGACGGACACGCCACCGTCGGCGAAGCCGAGAACGAGCGCCTCACGCGTTACGGCAGCGGTTCCGGGCGGCGGTGCGGAGTCCACCGACGAGCCGCGAAGCAGGGTGATGTTGCGTCCATCGACACACACCCTGCTGGAGGCGCTGCGCGACGACGCACGGATTCTGCGGAGGGCCTCGGAGACGGTGAGCCCGGGGTGCAGTGCCACGTCGTCTCTGGAGATCTTATCGGCATACGTGGCTGCCGAGTCGTCCTGCTCCACCCACACGACGGCACCGGCCTCCACCTGCTCGAGAACGCTGAGGAGCGCTCCCGCTCCCAGCTCGCCGAGGAGATCGGTCGCCTCGTCGACAGTGAGGTCGTCGAGGTCCGCCTCGTCTTGTCGCGCGTACGGTCCGGTGTCGAGTCCTTCCTCCATACGCATGATCGAGACCCCGGTCCGCTCGTCGCCCGCGAGTATCGCGCGATGGACCGGGGCGGCGCCCCGATACCTCGGCAGCAATGACGCGTGCACGTTGATGCAGCCGAAACGAGGGACTGCAAGAACCTCCGGAGGAAGTATCAGCCCGTATGCGGCGACACAGACGACGTCAGGCGCGAGACCGGCGAGGCGCTCCCACTCGTCCGGTTCGCGAAGCGTGACCGGCTGGTGAACGGGGATGTCGTGCTCGGCAGCCAGGTGCTTGACCGGAGAGGGCACCGGCGCCCGGCCCCGACCGGAGGGTCTGTCGGGCTGGGTGTAGACCGCTACGACATCGTGTGCGTCGATCAGTGCGTCCAGCGAAGGAAGTGCAAACGACGGGGTACCCATGAACACGACCCTCATCGGCACCCCTCCCCCGTTTCGGCTAGCCGAGTTGGTGCGCTACTTCGTTGTAGCGCCGGATCGCCGCGCGTCGCTCCTCGGGAGTAGCCCGGTCGATGATCAGCATGCCGTCGAGGTGATCGATCTCGTGCTGGAGCACGCGGGCGAGCAACCCGTCGGCCTCGATGGTCACGGGACCGCCGTCGATGTCAGACGCCTCGCAGGTCACCGACGCGGCCCGCTCGACCGGGACCTCTATGCCCGGAAGCGAGAGACACCCCTCCTCGGACAGGGTGGTCTCTTCTGAAGCGCTGACTATCCGGGGATTACACAGCGCGACGAGACCCTCGTCGATATCGTAGACGAGGACACGCCTGAGGACCCCGACCTGCGTGGCGGCAAGTCCGACACCCGGCGCATCGTACATCGCGCGGGCCATCGCAGTGACGAGTGACTTCAACTCGCGGTCTGAGAAGCGCTCTACTTCCTGAGCGTGTTGTTTGAGAGCAGGGCTCGGATGAGTGAGGATCTGCATGCGTCTGATGGCGCCTTTCAGTGTCGACGACTTCGCGTAGCCGTTAGCAGCAATATCTCTGCCGTCATTCTACCCGAGGTGGAAGGGTCCAACGACCTCTAGGCGAGGTCGAGCGGATCGATGTCCACGGCGAGTGTCACACCGCGTGGCTTCTTCACGTCTTTCAGCGCCCGTGCAACAACCATGGGAATGGGAGCACGTGGTGGTGCCTTGACGAGAACGTGCCATCGGTGACGGTCCTTCACGCGCGAGAGCGGCGCCGGCACCGGTCCCAGCACCTCCCACCCTTCAGGAACAGCCTTACCGAGCGTGCGGGCGACCCGGGCAGAGCAGTCCTTCACGTCAACCAGAGAGTGTGAGGTCACGATGATGTTGGCCATCCGACCGTAGGGTGGGAACATGAGCGCGGCCCTGTCGGCGTCTTCCGAGGTGTAGAAGAGCGAGGGATCGTGCCGCGCGACCGCCGTGATCGCCGGATGGTCCGGCCAGTATGTCTGGATGATCACCCGGCCGGGGCGTTCTCCCCTCCCGGCGCGTCCGGCTACCTGCTCCAGCAGCTGGAAAGTGCGTTCACCTGAGCGAACATCGGGCAGGTGAAGGGTCGTATCGGCACTGACCACACCCACCAGGGTCACCTCCGGGTAGTCGAGCCCCTTGGCCACCATCTGCGTGCCGACGAGCACCGCCGACTCGAGGAGCTCGAACTCGGCGAGGCGATGCTCGTGCCCACCCTTTGCTGCTGTCGTGTCGGCATCCATCCGCACTACCGGCAAACCCGGCACGAGCGCCGAGACCTCCGCTGCCACCCGTTGGGTACCAGCTCCGAATCGCCTGAGGTACGGGCTTCCGCACTCCGGGCACGCAGGTGGCGCGATGGATCGGGCTCCGCAGTGATGGCACACAAGAAGTGAACCGGACTCATGGAAGGTCAACGATGTCGAACACCGGTCACATCCCGGCACGTGTCCGCATTCACGGCAGAGGAGGAATGAGGCGAACCCGCGACGGTTGAGCAGGAGTACGGCCTTCTCTTTGCGCTCCGCCACAGCGCGCAGTTCGCGAGCGAGGCGGTCAGAGAAGATCGACCGGTTGCCGTTGAGAAACTCCTCGCCCATGTCGACTACTTCGACCTCGGGCAGCGTCCCTCCGCCGACCCGCTCGTCCAGGACCACACACGCCGTCTCCCCGGTCCGGCACGAATTGAGCGTCTCCATCGACGGGG
>JAHYJI010000027.1 GCA_019429145.1 Coriobacteriia bacterium
ATTCCCGGTCTACCCCTCGTGCTCTCTGGATGCGCCGAGCGCCGCCGCCGCAGCCTCGGTCCGCTTCTCGAGCTCCTCGATGCGGGCCACCAGCGGTGCGAAGGAGGCCGCATCGACCTCGCCGCCGGGACCGACGACGAGTGCCGCAGGGGCAACAGCCTCCCGTCCACGCACGAACTTCAGATAGCCGAGCGCCATCGTGACGACGAGCGCGAACACGATGACCCCGAAGCGCGCGATGGACTCACCGCTGGCGATGATCCAACCCACTCCGTACACCATCGTGAACAGACCCCCGAGAAGCAGCCCGTTCGAGATGACTCGCAACTGCTCGCTCCTGACGAGTGAGATGCCCATGACGGCGGTCGCGAAGATGATGAGCACGATGCTGGTGTTGCGCGACCAGATCTGGCGGATATCCTCCTCCTCGGCCTGGAGCGCGTCGATCCGCTCCTGGACCTCGTCGACCTTCGCTTGATCGGCGGGGGAGAGTTCACCCTCCCGGTTCTTGTTCCAGATCTGCTCCTGCTGCCGGTAGAGCTCCCGGATCTCGGGGTTCTCCCGGTACTCGGGCTGCGGGTAGAAGGTGTTGACGCCGATGCCGATGAACGCCAGGACCATCAGGCCGAGGAAGAACGAGAAGATCGTCTGGAGCGCGTACTGCTGGCGTTCCTTGGTTGTGTCCGCCGCCATGGCCGGCCCCTTTCAGGTGGAGTCGCGTGAGCTCTTACTCTGCATTCTGCGCCGTTCTTCCGAGATGCGCACTATCGATCTTCGCGTGTGCGCGTCGCCCGATCCGGATGGTACGTGGCAGCAGTGCGAAGCGGCAGCCCTTCCGCTCTTGACGCCCGGCGTGCCGCCGGTATACTTCGATAGGTATCGAATTCGACACCTATCGAACTGCGGCAGTCCATCACCGGGATCTGCCGCTGCTCGACACACCGGGAGCACCCATTGGACGGTCAGCTGGACGAAGCCCGCTTCTCGTTGCGCGCGGAGTGGAAGTCGCTCGTGATCATCATCGGCGGGTTCGCGCTCTTCTACTTCATGCCGATGGACTCGGCCGTGTTCACCGGGGCGATCCTCTCCGGCTTCGAGCTGCTCAACGAGTACGCCCGCGCACACGTCCTCACCTGTCTCGTGCCCGCCTTCTTCATCGCGGGTGCGATATCGGTGTTCGTGCGCAAAGACGTCATCATGCGCTACCTCGGCAGCCAGGCGAACCGGGTGGTCTCCTACTCGCTCGCGGCGGTATCCGGCGCCGTCCTCGCGGTGTGTTCGTGCACCATCCTGCCGATCTTTGCGGGGATCCGCAGGCGCGGGGCCGGCCTCGGCCCGGCGGTGACCTTCCTGTTCTCGGGTCCCGCCATCAACATCGCCGCCATGTTCCTCACGGTGTCGGTGCTCGGCCTTAAGCTCGGCCTGGCGCGCATCGTTGCCGCGGTCGGTCTCTCGGTGCTCGTCGGCCTGACGATGCAGGCGATCTTCCGCGAGAAGCCGGAGGCCGGGGGGCTCTTCGTCGAGGAGTACGACCAGGTCCGCACCGCCTCAAGCGTCCTCGTGCCGCTCTTCGCCGCGATGGTCGGCGTGCTCGTGGTCAACGGCCTGGCGATCGACCCGCTCGTGAAGTACGGGCTCATGGGTGCGCTGGTCGCCCTGGTGGCGGGCATCGCCATCTTCGCCCTGCACAGAGAGACGGCCAAGCAGTGGCTCACCGAGACGTGGGGCTTCACCAAGATGCTTCTGCCGCTGCTCTTCATCGGTGTGTTCATCGCCGGCTTCGTCATGGTCTTCATCCCCGACTCGCTGGTGGTCTCGCTCGTCGGAGAGAACTCGCTGTCCGGTAACGCCGTGGCAGCGATCTTCGGTGCCTTTATGTACTTCTCGACGCTCACCGAGATCCCGATCCTGCAGGCACTCATCGGCAAGGGGATGGCCGACGGTCCGGCGCTCGCCCTGTTGCTGGCCGGACCCTCGCTGAGCCTTCCGAACATGCTCGTGATACGCAAGGTGCTCGGCACGGGCAAGACGGTGGTGTATGTGTTGCTCGTGGTGCTGTACGCGACTGTCGGAAGCTGGGTCTTCGGGCTGATATGGTGATGTCATGAGCGGACAGACCGACTACCCGGGACTCGACGAGGCGCTCAAGGCGCTCGCATCACCGCAGCGCCGGGAGATCTTGCGCCTTCTGGGGGCAGCAGGTGGCCCCGCCGGCGACACCTCGTGCTGCGGGCCCGGTGAGGTGTGCGCCTGCAAGCTTGCCGAAGCACTGGGTCTTGCGGCCTCGACGATCTCGCACCACATGACGATCCTGCGCGAGGCGGGGCTCGTGCACGGGCGACGGGGCGGGCAGTGGGTGTACTACTCGATCGACCACGACGCGCTGTACGCGGTCGCCGGAGCGATAGCGTCATTCACAGAGGTGGACGCTCGCCTTGCTGTCACAGGAAAGAGGTAGAGGAATGGTTCTCAAGATTCTTGGTTCGGGTTGTGCCAACTGTCAGCGGCTTGAAGAGGCGGCTAAGCGCGCTGTTGCCGAGCTTGGTGCCGACGCCACTGTTGAGAAGGTCACCGAGATCGACGACATCATCTCCTACGGCGTCATGACCACACCGGCTCTTGTCGTCGACGAGAAGGTCGTTCTCGCCGGCCGGGTTCCCTCGGTTGAGGACATCAAGAAGATACTGCAGGCAGGGTAGGAGGCGGGCGCATGGCAGACGAGCAGAAGCCCCGTACGGGCGAACAGGTGAATCCCGTGCAGGACGAGGCACCGGCCGCTCCGTCGCCGCGAGGCAAGGCGCTTATCGTCCTCGGGGTCGCCCTCGTCTTTGTCGTGTTGATCGGGTGGCGCCTTGCCGACGGCATGCAAGCCGGGCAGCCGGCAGGAGCGCCGGGCGAGGGTAGCCCGGCAGCATCCGCTTCCGACCCGGTCTCTGCGTACGAAGCGGCGCTCTCCGCGGGCAAGCCGATCTACGTGATGTTCCACTCTTCGACCTGTCCGTCCTGTGTCGAGATCGAGGCCGCGGCCTCCCGGGTGCTGCCCGACTACTCCGATACGATCACGTTTGTGGACGTCTACACCGATGACCCCCGTGCCCGGCCGCTGCTGTCCCGGTTCTCGTTCCAGTACATCCCGACATCCTTCTTCCTCGCCCCGGACGGCGCGGTGGTCGACCAGCACACCGGCGTGCTCGACGACGACGGGATGCGCGATCGTCTTGACGCCCTTCTTGGCGCTGGCGAGAACGGGTAGCCGTGTTCGACGTGCTCTCTGCCCAGCTCGGAGCCCAACTCGCCGGCATCACGGCGGTCTCCTTCGCCATCGCGCTGCTCGGGGGCGTGCTTGCCGGCTTCGGTCCGTGCGTGCTGCCGATGGTGCCGGCGATCTTCGGTTTCATCACCGGCTCCCTGCCGGGGGAGGTCGCCGCGAGCGGAAGCGTGGGTCGCGCGACGTGGCGCTCGCTCGGCCTGGTCGCCATCTTCGTGCTCGGGGTGGCGCTCACCTCGGCCGGGATCGGAGTGCTCGCAGCCGTGCTCGGTCGAGCCATCTTCGTGGGCGCCTGGGCGAACTACCTCGTAGCTGCGATCTGCGTCGTGCTTGGCCTGCGCATGCTCGAGGTCCTGCACTTCAACATCCCCGGCATGGACAGCATGCGGGCCGCGCGTTCGAGGCGCAGCGGGCTTGCGGGCACGTTGTTGTTCGGGCTCGCGTTCGGCCTCGTGGTGCCGCCCTGTTCGACGCCGGTGCTCGCGGTCATCGCCACGCTTGCCGCGACCAGCGGGGATCCGCTGACCGGCGCGGGGCTGCTCTTCCTCTACGGAGTTGGCCGCGGTGCACCTTTGCTGCTTGTCGCGGTCTTCTCCGGAGTCCTGGCCAGGCTGACGGGTTTATCGCACGCAACCGTGTGGTTGCAGCGCATCGGCGGCGTGGCGCTGATAGCGGCTGCGGCATACCTGGTCTGGATCGCCTGACACGCGATCGCAGCGGGTCACTGCATCGCCGCGGCCGGTCAACACCGCCGCCGGCGATGCTACTCGAGCTCTGACGGTCCGGGTGGCTCGAACGCGAACCGCTCGAGGTCCCAGTCCGCCGATGCGGCAACCGTGTGCCACGCAGTGTCGAGGAACTCGAGGATTGTCGCGCGCGGATCGCCGCTGGTGCGGACATCGTCGTACGGGAGCACCCACTCACCGAGGTCCGGGTTCCACGCCGCGGCTTGCGGGGCGATGGCTGCGCTCTCGGCACCGGGCGGCATCGGTATCGCGTACGCGTAGAGGATCGGTTCGGGGAAGCTGTCGTCTCCGGGCCACCAGCCGGCGCTGAAGTGCTCGGACTCCTGGTCCTTGCGGAGGATGTAACCCGCATCGGGACGGGGCGTAATGCGCGTGCCGGTGTGGCGCACCACGGAAAGATCGAACGCGCCCCACCAGAAGTACGCGCCCGAAGCGCCGAAGAACCCCGATCGCCACTCCTCGAAGACGTTCGCCGTCGCGGTCAGGGCGCGGAACCAGCGCCTGATCGCGGCCGGATCGTACGTGCGGTCGCGATCGTTCTCGTCGAGCGGCGTCGTGTCGGGAACCTCCTGGGGCTTCGGGTGGATCTCGACGGCCACTCCGAGGTCGTCAAGCGCACGCATGATCTCGACGTAGACCTCCGCCACGCTGCGCGCGGGGGTGAGCGGGATCAGTCGCGACCACCCGTCGCTCGCAACGACCGCGATTCGGTGATTGAGGAAGTCGAAGCCGATCTCGACCGAAGCGCTGCCCCACGGCATCGGTCCGGTCGACAGTCCCCGGGCGGTCAGCTGCAAGGGGACGCCCGTCCACCCGGGCGCGGGCGGGCTGAGCGCGAGACGGACCTTGCCGACGATCTGCGTGTACAGATGCAGAGTCTTCTTGGTGGCTGCCCACTCTTCGTACGGGATCGCGGGCCATTCGTTGGGGGCCGGTCTGTGCGACATGTCCACTCCCTCGTCTTCGGACCCGTGCAGAGAAGGACTCTACGGGTGTATTCCCGTTGCGCTGCGGCTCGCACAGACGCTCGGCCCGCGTGGACGCCGAGAGCCATGCTGGGTGACAATGCCCGGTATGGTGCGCCGCATAACCGTCTGCGCCGCGCTACCGTCCACGAAGGGAGGGTACGTGCGGGTCGCTCTCGCAGTACTGCTCCTTACCGCACTCCTCCTGCTCCCCGCGTGCGACCTCCTCCCGTCGACGCCTGCCGCGGAGGAGACGGGGACGGTCGAGCCGACTGTCCCTGACGGGGGATCGCGACCTCCCCGTCCTGTCCAGGGCCCGATGCCTCCGACCCCTTCCGAGCTCGAAGGTGACGGCATCAAGGTCTCGACGTTCCTCGGCGACGCTCACCGGCGCACGTACGGACGCGGACCGGTTCCCGAGCGTCTGGACCTCATCTGGAAGGCGCGCATCGGCACGGGTACGACCACCGGTCCGGGTGGAGTGCCGGTGCAGTGGTCAGGGACCGGCTGGACGGGACAGTCGACGCTCGTGCGGGAGAACGGGCGCGACTACCTGCTCATCGGTGGGTACGACCACAACCTGCGCAAGATCGATGCGCAGTCAGGTGAGGAGGTCTGGACGTACACGTTTCCCGACGTGATCAAGGGCACCAACACCGTGTTCGCTCCGCCGGGTGCTGCCGGCGATCCGTCACGCTACATCGTGGTCGCGGGTTCGAGGCGCGGCGTGGGAGTGGCGGCAGGCGACCCCCTGATCGCGCCGTTCAGGGGCGTGTCGTACGCATCCGGGGAGGAGCTCTGGCGGCTTCCCGTGCCGCGGACGCGCTCGTACAGCCAGGACGTCGATGCGAGCGCGCTCTACGCCCACGGACGTCTCTACGCGGCCGTGGAGTCGGGCTATGTATACGCGCTCGAGCCCACGGCGACCGTCGAGTGGGAGAGGTGGCGGCGCCCGCAGGTGATCGCCCGCTCGCCAGAGCTCTACACGGCGACCGACATCCAGCGGCACGGCGGCAACCTCGTGCTGGAGTCCTCACCGGCCATCTCCGGTACGACGCTCTACATCTCCGCAGGTTCAGGTCACGTGTACGGGCTCGATCTCGAGGACCTCAGCATCGTCTGGGACTTCTACATCGGATCGGACCTTGACGGTACGGTGGTGGTGAACGCGGACGGGCACCTGCTAGTCGCGGTCGAAAAGCAGTACATCGCCGGACCCGGGGGTGTCTATCTGCTCGATCCGACGAAACCACCCGACGACGCGGTGGTGTGGTACTTCCCGACCGAGGACCGCGGCATCGGTGAGTGGCTCGGCGGCGTGATCGGCTCGGTGGCCATCGACGACGCCACCGATCCCGACCGCATCAGACCGGCGCTCGCGGCGTTCAACTCGGTCGACGGCTATCTCTACGTCGTGTCGCAGGACCTGGTGGACGGGACCACCATCGGCCCCAACCGCGAGTCAGATCTCCCGCGGCCGGTGCTCGTCCACCGCGAGTACATCGGAGGAGCGATATCGACCCCGGTGATCGTCGGCGACTCCATCGTCACCGCGGGTTACGACGGCAGGGTGCGCGTGCTCAGGATCGAGACGGAGCCGGCCGAGGATGACGGGGACGGCGTCCTGCTGCGGGCCCGGGACGGCTCGTGGCACAGCGTGAGCGTGTCCGAGACGGCAGTGTTCTCCGGCGGAGGCTCGTTCGAATCGACCCCTCTGGTGTGGGAGGGTCGCGTCTACATCGGGTCGCGAGACGGGTATCTCTACTGCCTCGGGGTGCTCGAATGAACGTGCAGGTCAGAGGCTCGTCGGGCGCTTACGACGGTCGAGTTGGCGCGCCGCGTGCTATACTACTCCGTCGAGATGATGCACCTAGAGGGGCTTCGCGATGCGCGCCGGGCACGCGTCTCCCCGCAACGAACCGGGTGAGAATGACCGGAACCATACGTTCAGTACGCGCACTGTCGATCGTCGTCATGGCACTGCTTGCCGTGGCGCTCATTCTGCCTACCCAGGCACCCGCCGCCAAGTCGCGCGTCGAGCAGTTGCAGGCGGAGCTCAACAACATCAACGACGATTTCAAGCGCGCCGGTGCCGCCTACGACAAGGCCTTCTGGGCACTCGACGAGACCGAAGCAGAGATCGAGAAGACCGCTGCGCGCATCGGTGAGAACGAGATCGCTCTCGATGCGGCCCAGCTTCAGCTCGAGGGGCGCATGGCGTCGTGGTACCGCAGCGATAACCTCGGGCTCATGGGCTTCCTGCTCGGTGCACAGGACTTCGCCGACTTCGTGACGCGCATGGAGTACGCCAGCCGTATCGCGAGCGTCGATGCGGCCACCATCGAGCGGGTCGACGGCTTGCTCACCGAGCTGCGTGAAGACCGCGAGCGCCTTGAGATCGAGCAGCAGGAGCGCGCCGAGAACGCGGAGCGCTTCAAGGCCGAGCGCGACTCGCTGCAGAAGAAGCTTCAGGACAAGAAGGCCGAGTACGAGCGCGTTCAGCGCGAGCTTGCCGAGGCGGCGCGCCGCGAGGAGGCCGCTCGTCAGGCGGCCCAGGCCGCAGCCGGTCGCGCGCCTGCGCCGACACCCTCCAGGGCCGGTAACGTCTCAGCGGTCGCCGGACCCAACGGCATGGTGTTCCCGGTCGCGGGCCCCAACTACTACAGCGACACCTGGGGCGCCTCGCGCGCCGGCGGACGCAGACGGCACAAGGGTACCGACATCATGGCTGCGACCGGAACGCCGGTCGTGGCGACGATGTCCGGCTCGGTGAGTGCGAGCAACGGTTCGACGAGCGGCCTGTACATCCGCCTGAAGGCCGACAACGGCTGGACCTTCTACTACATGCATCTCAACAGCATCTCGGTGAGCTCCGGTCGAGTCAACGCGGGTCAGGTCATCGGCACGGTGGGCTACTCGGGCAATGCGAGCGCGAGCGCGCCGCACCTGCACTACGAGATCCACCCGGGCGGCAGCGCCGTGAATCCGTATCCCTACCTGCGGCAGATGCAGGGCCGATAGGCACGGGCGCGCCGGCTCACACCGGGCGGTCGTCTTGACCGGCATCGGGGGCCTCGCTAGTATGTTCGAGCACTACACGGCCAGGTAGCTCAGATGGTAGAGCAGCGGATTGAAAATCCGCGTGTCGGCGGTTCAAGTCCGTCTCTGGCCACCATAGGACGATACGAGGGCCGTCCCCGAGGGGGCGGTCCTCTCTCGTTCGCTCCGGGGACGTCTGGCTCCGTGCGCGTACCTACAGAGCCGCATCGATCTGGTCGAACGCGCCCTTCGCCGCCAGTATCGGCGCGATCTCGATCTCGGCACCCAGATCGTGTGCGGTCACGCAGATGCGGACCGAGAGCGCGACCGACAGGCTGACCATGAGCTGCATCAGGTGGTTCGACGGCCCGACCCGCAGCGCTGGCTCCTCGTCGCCGTCGGCAAAGTAGTAGCTGCTCGTGGTCTTGATGTTGGCGTGCGCGACGTCGGAGAGCCACGGGTAGAGGGCCTTGAAGGTCTGCGAGAGGTCCGGGTCGGCACCTTTGAGCTCCCGCGCCATCGCCGACGGGGTCTTGTTGGACCACCACACGGGGCTGCCCGAGGGGTTCCGCCCGTCCTCGATGCGCCGGATGTGGTCGCTCTTCTGCAATCCGAGACCGAGACGTTCGCTGAGCTTCCAGTACTCGAGCGAGCGCTGCTCGTCGAAGTGCAGCCACGCACGCACTCGTGAGTGAGGGCGGAGTGAGAGATATCTCAGGCTCACCGAGTCCTCGAGCATCGAGCGTACGAGCGGCGCGGACTCGACGGCGTAGCCCGACCGGCAGGTGACCACGACGGTCCGCAGGCACCGCAGAGCACGGACGGCGTGAAAGGCACCGATCAGACCAGCCTCGTCGGTGCCGGAGCGTCCGCGGTCGGGCAACGGAGCGGCGAGCCCTTGCTCGAGCGAGTCGGCGACTGCGGATGCGAACTCGAGCAGGCGTTCCTCGGCATCGTCCAGAGGCCAGCGGGGGAGTCCTGTCACCGGCGCGTCCCCCATGCTCTCCTCCGTAGGTCTCCTACAGGTACTGCCAGACGTCCTCGATGCCCGCATCAGCCGCAGGCACGCAGTCCGCGATCGAGTGCGCGAACTGCCCGCTACCCGGATCGACGACGCGCAAGTCGACAAGCTCGGGCTCCTCGAACCAGCGGCCTGCCGAGTCGGCGAGGACCTTGACCCGCGGGTGCAGCAGGTCGTCGCTGTTGACCCGGAAGACCACCGCGGTCGATCCGTCGTCGAGCACGACAACCGCTCCCATGGGATAGATGCCCAACATCGCCACGAGGGCCTTGGTGAGATTGGGATCGTAGGCCTTGCCGCGGCCCTGCATGAGCACGGCGAGCGCCTTGTCGGGACGGATCTCCCTGCGGAACGGCCGGCGCGTGGTCATCGCGTCGTATGCGTCACACAGGGCGACGATCTTACTGAAGAGGTGTTGCTCCTGACCGGACGGCGGGGCGGGGTATCCCTGAAGGTCGTGGCGCTGATGGTGTTCGAAGGCGACCACCATCGGCATCTGGTCGACGAGCTGGATGCGCTTGAGCAGGTCGGCACCCTCCTCGGCATGGCTCTTGACGATGTGCCACTCGTCGGTGGTGAGCGGGCCCTGCTTGTTGAGGATGTCCTCGGGGATACGCACCTTCCCGAGATCGTAGAGGAGTGCAGACAGGCCGAGGGAGCGCAGCGACTGCGCGTCGAGCCCGAGCGAGGCGCCGAGCGAGAGCGAGAGGATGCAGACGTTGATGGAGTGGTTGAGGGTGTAGTCGTCGTGGCCCTTGATCGCCGTCAGGCCGAGGACGGCGGCCGGGTCACGGAACAGGTTGTCGAGGAGCGAACTCACGACGCCCTGGAGCGGCTGGACTTCGAAGACCTTGCCGAGCTTGGCCTGCGTCTCCACGTCGCGCATCGCTTCGATGCCCGTGTCGCGACTCCGGCGCGCGGCTGCCTTGTTCTCCCGACCCTCCTCCTCCCGGCCCGCGTTCTCGAGCGCGGTCGTCTCGGCAACGTCGACACCTGCCGAGTTGCGGCGCTCGAGGATCGTGCGAGCCGCTTCGATGTCGGCGACCGAGGTGTCGGAGATGATCTCGGTCAGGGCGGCGGCGTCGGCGACGGCAAACGACTCGAGGAAGGTCAGCGCGGAGATGCCGGTGCCGAGCAGGTCCTCGATCATCCTCCGGTAGGTGACGCTCTCCTCGGGGAACACCTGGTTCTCGACGAAGAGGGTCCCCTTGTAGATGTTGATCGTCACGTCGCGGAAGCCGGCAGCCCGCAGGTCGTCAACGGCGGTGACGAGTTCGCCGAGTGAGTGCTCGACGAGCGGGTGGCTGGCCGGGTAGAGGCCGGCGTTGGTGTGCGAGACGGCGAGTGCCCGCACGAGTTCCTTGGCCTTTGCCAGGCGTGTTGGGTCGGCGAAGGGTGCTCGGGTCACTGGAGCGATCTGCGCAGCCATCTCCGATGGCGACTCGAGCTCCTCGCGCGCGGGTCCGGTGTCAGTCACGTGGCATCGACTCCTTAGGGGACTCTTCGTTGGCCGCCAGACGCTCGACGGCGCGCCGCGCCAGGAACCTCAGCTCCTTGTTCTTCCGTCCGAAGATGAACCGCCTTCTCGACCAGCGGTCCAGGACCGGGACGGCATCACGCGAGCCGATGGCTTCCAGGCACTTTATCACTTCCTTCTTGAGCTCGTGGTTCCTCTCCAGCACGTTGATGTCCTCGAGGATGCGGACGAGGGAAGGGATGGCTTCCGCCGCCTGCACCCGTCCGACCTCACCGATCGCCCACCGCCGTGTCTCGGGATCCCAGTGTCCGAGGGACTTCGCCAGCGCCCGGCGGCTGTCCGGGCCGTTCATGTCGGCGAGCGTGGTGACCGCGCGGCGCCGGATGTCGATGTCGAGATGCTCCAGGGCAGCGCTCACGACGGGCAAGACCTGGTGTTCGCCCAGATCAGGTAGCGCTGACAGGATCGCAAGCGTGGTCGCCGAGTCGTCCGAGCGCAGCCTGCGTGAGGCGACGCCGACAACGAGCTCGGACATGCCGCGCAACGCCGGACGGAGCAGCGAGCGGGAGGCCGCACCGGCGCTTGCGTAGTGCGTCAGCAGCACGTCGGCACCGACGCCCCCTGCCGAGAAGAGCAGCTCTCCGGCGATAGCGGCATCGGCATCCGTGGCGACCCTGCGGCACACCTCGGCGAGCACCTCCGGGTCGCCCAGGCCCACGCGCGCCAGCTCGGCTTCGGCAGCCAGGACCGGGTCGGTCGCGATCGCGTCGATCGTGCGCAGCGCCTCGCGGACCGTTGCGAGAGCTCCGGAGCGTGCGGCGGGAGCCAGTGCGTCGCCGAGCGCGCGGATGGAGTCTGCCTCGGGGTGCTCGCGAACGACCGCGATCGTCGTCACCAGGGCCTTGCCGGCCCGCGTCTGTCCGGACTCGTGCATGAGCCGCTCGAGGTCTGCCTCGCCACCGGGTCTCAGGGCGTCGGCGGCCGTCTGCGCGGCGTCGGCGTCGGCGGGCACGCCGCACTCCGCCTCAGTACGGGGCGAGGGGGCGAGCAGGGCTGCTATCTCGTCGGCGATCTCGGGCGGGAGCTCGAGCGGGATGGCGAGTGTGTCGGGTCGCGCACCGCAGCGCGCGGACGCGACCTTCAGCAGCCGCGCTATGGTCGCCGGCGACATGCGCGAGATGACGTCGAGCATGCCGCGCATGGGGCGTCTCGCTGCGTCGGCCGCCATCGCACAGAGCAGGATACGGACGCGCTCCTCCTCGGTCAGGCGCATCATCGCATCGGCGATCCGGGAGGCTGCCAGGTCGCGTGTGGCCTGTTCGAGCTGGCCGATCGCACCGGCGACCTCGTCGAACGCCTCTGCTGTACCCGCAGCCGCATACCACCGGGTGGCTGCGGCGAGCGTCTCCTCGGCGACCTCCGCGAGCGGGGCGTTGATCAGATCGACGCCGAGCAGCCCCTGTTCGTTGGAGGAGCGCAGACTGACCTCGATCACGGCGATGCTGTTCGCGCCTGCCGCCGTGAGCGCGGCGCGCGGTCCGCCGTCCGCGCGCACCTCACGCGGGTCACGCGCAGCAACCGAGAGGAACGCCGCGGCTTCGGGGGATTGGAGGCAGGGTGCCACGACGAGCTGGCCGACCTGCATCGCGTGCAGGCTCTCCGCCAGACCGATCGTCTGCTGATGGTGGTCGGACAGCGGCGTCTCGCCCATCCGGAACGCATGGGGGTCTACCAGCAGGCGTAGCGTCCCGAGTTCGTGAGTGATCTGGTTGGTGCGCTCGACGAATCGCTCGAGCGCCTGTTGGGGCAGCTCGCTGGAGGGGGGATAGAGGCGCGCGGCGGTGACTGCGGACGCGAGCAACCGCAGCATCTCCTCGACCTTCGGATAGTCCCGTGACTCCACGAGGCCTCTCTTCTCTCGCGCGCCACCTGCGACGCGCGTCCTGGCTTCCTGTCTGTATATCGGTCTACGGATGCCGGTGTGTGAGCGTTTTGCCAGCGCGTTGGCACTCCAAGGGGGAACGGATCTGACACTTCGGACAATCGGGGCGAATGTCGGGGCACCCAGCGGCCGATACAACGAAGTAGGACTGGTATGTGACTCTGGAGTTGCCCGGTGCCGATGCACAGCGACATGCATTACCGCACCATCGCCGCAGAGGCGGTCCGACGCGCCGCGATCAACGAGCCGCCGGTGCCGATCGAGGACCTTGCGGCCGATCTTGGCGTGCCGCTGCGCGCCGCCCACCTGCCCGCTTTCTTCTCCGGAGCGATCATCGCCGAGGACGGCATGCCGGTCATACTCGTCAACTCGGCACTGCCGGAAGGAAGCCGCAGGCAGACGCTGGCGCACCTTCTCGGGCATGTTCTGATCGTGCTTGCCGATCCGGCCGAGGTCTATCCGCGCAACACCGAGCTGGTGCACCGGGAGGCGGATGCCGCCGCGAGCGAACTCCTCCTGCCCGAGCAGCTCGTGCGACAGCAGGCGAAGAAGTGGTTCAACGATCATCGCTATCTGGCGGGCCTTTTCGGTGTGAATGAGAGCCAGATGATGCACCGGATGCGCGAGTTGGGCATCATCAAAGGACGAGAGGTCCTCTGGGACTACTGATATCATCTGGTGCGGCGCATCGCGCGGCAGGGGGCCTCGTCGAGTGTGGTCGTACCGTTCTGGGAGGTTCAATGCGCACATCGTTCGCGATCGGAGTCGATGTCGGAGGCACGAGGATCGCGGCGGGGCTGGTAGAGCGCAAGGGTCGGGTCGTCAAGGACGTCCGCACCCTCACTCCGGGCAACGGACCCTTCGCGATCGTCGACGCGATCATAGAGGCCGTCGAGCAGGTGAGTCCCGGAGTGCACGCGAGTGAGATCGCCGGGATCGGCATCGGGCTCCCCGCACAGATCGATTTTCTCAAGCAGTCGGTCGAGTTCTGCACCAACCTCCCGCTTGCCGGGGTCGACGTCCGCTCGCTCGTCCTCTCCCGCGTCCGCCACGAGGTGACGCTGGACAACGACGGCAATCTCGCGGCCAACGGGGAGTTCCGGTTCGGGACGGCCAAGGGAGCCCGGGACTTTCTGATGCTCACCATCGGTACCGGTGTGGGAGGAGGTCTCTTCCTCAACGGCGAGCCGTACCGGGGATCTCGAGGCATGGGCGGTGAGATCGGGCACATGGTGGTCCAGATGGACGGGCCGCCGTGTCCCTGCGGCGGGCACGGTCATCTGGAGAGCTATCTGAGCCGACCGGCCATCGCCGCGCGCGGGCAGGAAGCGGCGCGGGCATTCAAGGGTCACGCGATACTCGATGAGGCGGGCGGGAACGCCGAAGACATCACCGCGGAGGCGGTAGTGCGCGCTGCCCTCAAGGGAGATGACGTCGCCCGGCAGATCCTGCTGGATGCGGGTGAGGTGCTCGGCAGGGCGCTGGTGGGCATCGTGAACCTGCTCAATCCCCGGCTCGTGATCGTGGGAGGAGGCATCGGCGAGGCGTGTGACTTCATGGTCGAGCGCGCCGCCGAGGTCGTCAACTCCGAGGCACTTGCCGGTCGCCGCGACGTGGCATTCCGGCAGGCGGCCCTCGGCAACGACGCAGGTATCCTCGGCGCTGCGGCCCTGGCATTCGACGAGCACGATTCGAGAGAGGGGCTCCACCGGTGAGCGCAGAGAAGGCCCAGGTATGGTTTGCACCCGTGCGCTCGCGCGGCAAGAAGAGTCTCGCGACACGGGCAGGCGGGCTTCTGGACCATGCGGGGCTCCGGCGCGCCGTCGCCGAGGACGATCTCGTCGCGGTCAAGCTGCACTTCGGCGAGGCAGGCAACACCGGCTTCGTCCAGCCGGTCTTCGTGCGGGAGGTGGTCGCCCGCATCAAGGCGGCCGGAGGCAAGCCGTTCCTCACCGATGCGAACACCCTGTACAGCGGCGAGCGCGCTAACGCCGTCGAGCACATCGCGTGCGCGCTGCACAACGGTTTCTCCTACGCCACCGTCGAGGCGCCGATCGTCATCGCGGACGGGCTGGACGGGCGCGAGGCGGTCGACGTGCCGATCACCGGCGGCAAACACTTCGAGAGCGTGCGCATCGGCTCGGCTGCGGCTCATGCCGATGCCATGGTGGTCGTCAGCCACGTGAAGGGCCACGAGGCCACGGGATTCGGCGGGGCGCTCAAGAACGTCGGCATGGGGCTGGGCTGCCGCTCGGCCAAACAGCGTATGCACGCCGATTTCAAACCGGAGGTAGCCGCCGAGAAGTGCACCGCCTGCAACAGGTGCGTTCGCTGGTGTCCGGTTCAGGCCATCGCAATCGGGCCGGACCGGGTCGCCGTGATCGACTACGAAGTGTGCTACGGCTGCGGCGAGTGCGTGGCCGCATGCCCGTACGCGGCCATCGCCACGCAGTGGAAGACCACCCCTGAAGCGATCCAGGAGAAGATCGCCGAACACGTGGCTGGCGCCGTGGCGGGCAAGGAGGGCAAGGTCATCTACCTATCCTTCCTCACCAACATCACTCCCGACTGCGACTGCTGGAGCTTCTCGGACGCGGCGGTCGTGCCCGACATCGGAGTTCTCGCTTCGACCGATCCGGTCGCGATCGACCAGGCCGCCTACGACCTGGTAAGCGCCGCGCCCGGTCTGTCGGGAACGCTCGGTGAGAAGACCGGGGCTGGCGAGGACACCTTCCGGTCCATCACCGGTGTCGACGGAACGCACGCGATGGTGCACGCCGAGGCGCTCGGCCTCGGCACGAGAGAGTACGAGCTCAAGCGGGTGGAGTGATGCGAAGGGTCGGCGCTCGCCTGCACGGGCGGGGCCGGGACGGAGGAGTGCTGTGGACCACATAGGCGTACTGAAGCGAGCGTGGAAGGTCACGTGGAGGTACCGGATCCTCTGGCTCTTCGGGTTGTTCGCCGGGGGTGCCGGCGGTGGTGGAGGCGGAGGCGGCGGTGGAGGGAGCAGCTGGACTCCGAGCCCGGACTCCGAGTGGCTTCCGACCCGTGAGATCGAGCGCGTTGGCTGGTGGCTCCAGGACAACATCGCGCTCATCGTCGCAGTGGTCGCGTTCTTCGCGGTCCTCGGACTGGGCATGTTCATCCTGAGCATCGCCGCCAAGGGTGGTCTGGTCTTCCTCGTGAACGAGGCCGAGGAGGAGCGCCCGGTCCGCGGCATGGACGGATGGGCTGCCGGCTTCCGAGCGTGGTTCAAGGTCTTCGGCATCGGGTTCGTGCTCTTCGTCCCCTACATGGTGCTCATGCTTGCCGTGCTCGTGGCTACCCTCGCCCCGATCATCCGACCCTTCATCAGCGGCGGGCAGCCGGGACTCGAGGCGTTCGTCGGTATGTGCGGTGGCCTGGCCCTCGGTGGCCTGGTGCTGCTGCTCCTCGGCATCCTCATCGGCGTGCTCGACACGCTTGCCGTGCGCTATGCGGTGCTCGATGGCCGTGGCGTGTTCTCCTCGATCGGCGCCGCGTGGACCGACGTGCGCACCCGCTTCAAGGACGTGTTCGTGATGTGGCTGCTCATGATCGCCGTGGGCCTGGCGTTCGGGGTCGTCATCGGTGTGGCGGCCGCGATCTTCGGCTTCGGCATCGTGGCGGCGATCCTCGCCGAGGAGTTCGTCGTCGCGGGCGTCGTCGGATTCGCGCTCTTCATCTTCCTGCTGCTCCCGACCGCGATCTACGGCGCGTTCACCTCAGCGGTGTGGACGGTGTTCTTCAGGCGTCTGACCGGTCGTGAGGTGATCGAGGCAGCAGCGAGCCCCGGCTACACGCCGCCACTCGTGCCGGGTGCACCGGCGGACACGCCTCCCGCGCCTCCGGCCGCGCCCTCTCCGCCCGCGGCGCCGTATGCTCCGGCCCCGCCGGCGGCACCGTACCCACCCGGTCCGCCGGTCGCACCGCCTCCGGACACGTCGGCGTCCCCACCCTCCCCTCCGCCTTCTGCGGAGGAGCGGGAGTAGCCCGTGCGGGAGAGCGGCGGCCGTCTGTCCGTGTGCGCAACGCCCATCGGCAACCTGGGCGACGTGACGCTGCGCGTTCTCGACGCCTTGCGTGAGGCGGACCTGATCGCAGCCGAGGACACGCGCATCACCCGGAGGCTTCTCGCCCGGCATGCGATCGAGACACCGCTGGAGCCGTATCACGCGCACAACCTCGAGCGCCGTACGCCCGTGCTGGTCGAGCGGATCGCGGGTGGCGCGCACATCGCGCTGGTGTCGGACGCCGGAACACCCGGAGTTTCCGATCCCGGCGCGCACCTCGTCGACGCGTGCCTCGCGGCGGGCGTGGAGGTCGACGTGCTCCCGGGCGCGTCGGCGATCATCACCGCACTCGTTGCCAGCGGGCTGCCGACCCACGCCTTTTACTTCGGCGGATTCCTGCCGCGCAAGGCAGGCGAGCGCCGCTCGCGTCTCGAGGCGTTGCGGCACCTCGACGCGACGCTCGTCTTCTACGAATCGCCGCGCAGGACTGCCGGCACGCTTGAGGCCATCGCGGAGGTCCTGCCGGGACGGGATGCGGCGATGGCGCGCGAACTGACCAAGCTTCACGAAGAGGTCGTGCGCGGACCCGTTGCCGAAATCGCGGCCGCACTCGCTGACCGGGAGTTGAAGGGCGAGGTGGTCCTGCTCGTCGGCCCGCCGCCGCGTGGCGAGCGTGCGGTTGTCGACTCCGACGCCGTACGCGCACGGCTTCAGGACCTCCTGGACGGGGGGCAATCACGCTCGGCGGCAGTCAAGCAGGTCGCGGCCGAGCTCGGAGTCCCGCGTAACGACGTGTACCGGATCGCACTCGGCGCACAGGATCGCGGGGAGGACCCGCCTACCTCTGTTTGATCGTGCGGATGCAGTCCGCGCAGATCGGACGTTCCTTGACCTCGACGATGTCGTCGGAGCTTCCGCAGATAGCGCAGACGTCCGTGTGCTTCTGAAGGATGATCCGTTCGCCCTCGACCATGATGGCCATCGGGTCTTTGACGTGGATTCCCAGGGTGCGTCGCAGTTCCATAGGGATCACGATACGCCCCAGGTCGTCGACTCGCCTGACGATACCCGTATCGCTCATAGTGCCCCCCAGCCTCCGGTGATCCGGTTCATCCGCTCACTCGGCGCCCGGTTTGGTTAGAATCAGGTGGTGTCGTCACAGAAACCGGTGTGCTGCCAATATTACCCAACCACGGGAGTCCTAAACACATGAGCGACTCGTCGTTCTACCTCACGACCCCGATCTACTACGTCAACTCGGTCCCGCATCTCGGGACGGCGTACACGACCATCGCCGCCGACGCGATCGCGCGCTACCGTCGCATGACCGGGCATGACGTGCACTTCCTCACCGGTCTGGACGAGCACGGCCAGAAGGTGGCCCAGGCCGCCGAGGAGGCAGGCGTCACCCCGCAGGAGTGGGTGGACTCGATCGCGCCCGCATTCACCGAGGCGTGGGGTATGCTCGGTGTGACCAACGACGACTTCATCCGCACGACCGAGGAGCGCCACAAGCGCGGCGTGCAGGCCTTCTGGACCGAGCTCTTCGACCGGGGCTACCTCTACCAGGGCCACTACGAGGGCTGGTACTGCGTTCCGTGCGAGACGTACTTCTCCGACGACCAGGTCAACGAGCACGAGTGCCCCTCGTGCGGTCGCGACGTCACCTACATCAAGGAAGACAACTGGTTCTTCAAGCTGTCCGACTTCGGCGACCGGCTGCTCGAACTCTACGAGACCCGCGCGGCGGAGGGACGCCCGTTCATCCGTCCGGAAACCCGCGCCAACGAGGTCATCTCGTTCGTGAAGGGCGGTCTGCGGGACCTGTCGATCTCGCGGACGACGTTCACCTGGGGCGTGCCACTGCCCTTCAGCGAGGGCCATGTCACCTACGTGTGGATCGATGCGCTCCTCAACTACATAACCGCTATCGGCTACGGCGATCCCGCCAAGGCCGCCGAGTTCGAGCATCGCTGGCCGGCGCAGTATCACTTCGTAGGCAAGGACATCATCCGGTTCCACTGCGTGATCTGGCCCGCGATGCTCATGGCGGCCGGCCTCGAAGTCCCCGAGTGCGTCTACGCCCACGGCTTCCTGCTCACCAAGGGCGAGAAGATGAGCAAGTCCAAGGGCAACGCGCAGACGCCCGCCTCGCTCGTGGAGCGTTTCGGGGTGGACGCGTACCGGTACTACTTCCTGCGCGATGTGCGTTTCGGCGAGGACGGCTCGATCTCGATGGAGTCGATGGTCCAGCGCTACAACGGCGATCTGGCCAACGACTGGGGCAACCTGTGCTCGCGGCTCTTCAACATGACCGAGAAGTACTTCGGAGGCAGCGTGCCGGCGCTCCCTCACGGCCTTGCGACCGACGCCGACGAGAAGATGCGTGCCATCGCCTCGGCACTACCACAGCGCTACGAGGACGCGATGGCCGATCTCGACTACGGCACGGCACTCGAAGCGGCCTGGGACCTCATCAAGTACGTCAACGGTTACATCGAGAATGCGGCACCCTGGAATCTCGCCAAGTCCGAGGAGACGCTCCCGCGGCTGAAGGCCGTCATCTTCAACGCGCTCGAGGCCGTGCGTATCGCCGCGCTCTACTGCGCCCCGGTCATGCCGCTCACCAGTGCCGAGGTGTGGCGCAGGCTGGGGCTCGGCGACATCCATGAGGTCACCGACATCGCAGCTGCCGCGGCGTGGGGTCAGCTCCCCGCCGGCAATCCCGTCACCAAGGGGGAGCCGCTCTTCCCGCGGATCTACGAGGAAGAGTAGACGCCTCTCGCTCCACACCGAGGAGGGCACATGGCCGACGAGCGACCCGTCGAACTGCCGTCGATCGGGCGGGTGGCCGACACGCACGCACACCTCGACATGCTCGACGACCCCGTGGCCGCCCTGGTTCGTGCGGCCGAGGCCGGCGTGGGCTTCATCGCGACCGTCGCCGATGTCTCCGAGGACGCCGAGCGGACCTTCGAGCAGCTCCCGTCGTGGCGAGAGCAGGCGTCTGCGCAGCTGGCCTCGCTGCCGGGGCAGCCGCCCGCGCTGCCCGAGGTGCGCATCATCGTCGGGTGCCACCCGCACAAC
>JAHYJI010000028.1 GCA_019429145.1 Coriobacteriia bacterium
TGATGCTCGACATGAGGTTGTCGCACGCAACAGCGAGGTTGCGAAGGTGGACAGCCTTTGCCGGCACACCGTGGGCATTCGACTCGTGGTCGCCAACGGCCCAGGTCATGTAGCTCGGGCTGTAGCCGAGCACCGCGTCAGCGGCGTATGTGGCACACGTGCCATGCGGCACAGGTCAAACGCCACAGATACGCTGCATGTAGGTGATCGGATCGTTGGGCTCACGCCCGATGACGAGGTTCTCGAAACCGCGCCACAGGTTGCCGTGGGTCCATGCGCTCGTAATCTTGCCGCCCACTACTTTGACAGCGACACCGAGGTGACCCTCGATGCGTGAGATCGGGTCGACTTCGTTGGTTGCCGGACCGCCCGGATATGTAGTCAAACTAGCCATGTGTTTTCCCTCCTTCCCGTCCTATCTGAGTACGAACGGAACGAACTTGTCAGGATAGCCTTGCTCTGTGCACGCCATGCAGGGATGGCCAGCCATGATGCAGTTGCCGCCCTGCTTGCCGCCGAAGTCAGCGACTCCGTAGCCGTCGACGCTGGCGGTCGAACGGATATTCTCGGGCTGCTGGCCGTTCCAGCCATGAACGCCACAGAGCGAGTTGACCGACGGGCCCTTGCAGCCGATGAGCTGCAGGCAACCGGGGTCGCCCGGGTTCTCGGCGAACACACCCTTGACGTAGTCGCCGTAGCGAGCGCAACCGGGGCCGTGCAGCGGCGTGCCGTAGACGGCCTTGAGGCGACGCGAGTGGTCGACGCCACCGGTGATCTCAGGAAGGCCGGCTGTGGCGGTAAGAATGCCGAGCGGGCCTTCGGTGCCCGGAGTTGCTCCAAGCGTCCCTTTAAGGTCCACGAGATACGCAACGACCGTCAGCACGAACCACCAGGGGTTCGTCGGGCACCCGGGTACGTTGACGACCTTGTCTTGCGCCGCGCTGCCCTTGTGCACCAGGAAGTCGTAGACGCCCTTGGCGCCTGTCTGGTTGCCGCCGCTGTCGCTCGTGCCGTCAGCCTCACCGTTGAGCGGGTTGATCGCGTTGCCGAGAAAGTCGACGAAGTTGGGCGAGACAGCCGCCGGATAACCGCCGAAGGTCGCGCACTGGCCGATGGAGATGACCGCTGCACAGTCGGCGCGCTCGGCGAGGAGCTTGACCACATCGTCGAATGAGAGGTCGTCGGAGCCGTCATCGGGCATACCGACCGCACACCACGGATGCGTACCCTCGTCGCCCCAGGCGCCCTTCAGGCTCTTGTCCTGAACAGCACCCTCGACCACGAGCACGAACGGATCGAGTCCGCCATCGTAGTCCATGTTGTCCCGGAGGACGTTGTAGGCGAGGTCGCCGCCCATGGTCATCAGGGTCTCGTGGTACTGCAGGTCGACGACGTCGACCAGGACGTCGGCGACGGTTACCGCCCCTGCGGGTTCGACGAGATCGTGGATCCGCAGCGGCTCACCCTCCATTGCCAGTCCGAGTGCATCTCCTGTCGAGTACGGCAGGTTACGGATAGCCTTGCCCCGCACGTCCTCGTACAGGCTGAGCAACGAGACCGAACAGCCGGTGCACTCAGCGCCGTGGACCCAGATTACCTTGGGCTTGACGCCCACACCGAGTCCCCCAACAGCCAGTGCCTCGGTAATCTTCGCTACCTGGGCCGAATTGAATCCGAGAGATGCGGCCAGAGCGCTCATCCCCGCGACGAACTGTCGTCTGGTTACTGCCATGTTCCCCTTGCCCCCTTTCAGTTAATCGGTTACGGGAAGGGAACACTAACGCGCGTCACGCACGCGCGGGCTAGCAGATCCCCCCTTTCGCGCCCGTCCACTGGACACCACAATCAGGCCGTGCAGACACGCTGTTGCGTGACGGGTTACAGGAATCTGAGATGCGCGAATGCGCAGGTAAAATCGGCAGAAGAACGCACGAAACCGGGGCGAGGTCATCGCCCCGGGGGAACCACCATCCGCACATCGGCATAGCGTCCCTCTTACCCCTTGCGGCCCCGGCGGTCTGCGGGAGGGATTGCCGGTCCCTCGGTCTCCGTGTGCCCGGGCCTCGTCACCTGCAGCTAAAGCCCCGTTAAGCTGCAGCAATGTAACTATTGTTACAGAGGGTAGTGTACCCATCTCGTGACGATTCTACAAGGGGGGTCAGCGAGTTATCTCGCGATCCTGAATTGCCAAAGTTAGTGCAAATGGTCTTGCACTTAGTCTGGCGGGGTCTCGCACTACGGTCTTCCGCATCCCTTTCCCCCGTGTTTCGCCCTATCCTCTCTTCGCATCCGTTCGCCTCGTCTCCGGCGGGCTTGCGACCGAGAGGAGAACCACCATGCCGGAGATTCCCGGTGGCTACCGCCACCTGACCTACGACGACCGCTGTGAGATCCAGCGGATGCTTGGCTTCAGCGAGTCCGTGAGTTCGATCGCCAGAGCGCTCGGCCGAAGCGTCTCGAGTATCACGCGCGAGATCGTGCGCAACCGCCGAGACGATGGGTATCGCTCGACGCCGACTTCTATCGTGCGCCTGTGCACCCACTTCCGCACCTGCGAGGTCAAGATGCTCTGCCGAATGTGCACGACACGGCGCTGTGCCAACTGCAGGCAGGTGCGCTGCACCAACATCTGCCCGCGATTTGTGGCCGACGTGTGCGAGCGCACCACCGGCGCCCCGTTCGTGTGCAACGGGTGCGCATCGATCAACGGCTGCCGGCGGCACCGCTACCGCTACGACGCCACGCTCGCGCAACGCCTGAGCGACTCACGTCTGAGGGAGTCACGAGTCGGCATCGACACGACGTCAGAGTCCTTCGAGGCCATGATCTCGACGGTCAAGCCCCTCATCACCGAGCGGGGCCAGTCGATCGGCCACGTCTGGACGGCGCACAAAGGCGAGTTCCCAGTCTCCGAGCGCACGTTCTACCGCTACGTGGACGCAGGGTTCGGCGGGCTCAAGAACCTCGATCTGGTGGCCAAGTGCCGCTACCGGCCGCGCAAGGGCAAGCGGCCACAAGAGCGCTTCTTCGTCCCCGAGGGACACGCCTATTCGGATTTCTGCGCCCTTCCCGAGGACGAGAGGCTTACCGCAGTCGAAATCGACTGCGTCGAGGGTGTGCGCACGGACACGAAGGTGTTTCTCACGATGCTTCACAAGCGCACGTCGTTCTTGTTCGTCTTCCTGCTCGACGAACACACACAGGCATGCGTGGAGGAGGTCTTCGACGCACTCGGATCCCTGCTGGGGGACGGGTTTGACTACACCTTCCCCCTCGTGCTCACGGATCGCGGACACGAGTTCCAAAACCATGTCCGAATCGAGCGCGGCAGACACACGCGCGTCTACTACTGCGATGCCGGGCGAGCCGACCAGAAGGGCTCGATCGAGAACTGTCACCGCCTGCTTCGCCGCATCGTCCCCAAGGGCACCTCGATCGACGGTCTGACAAGAAAGCACGCCGCGATCATCGCAAGTCATGTGAACTCGATGCCGCGCCCATCGCTTGGCGGAGCATCGCCGTTCGATCTCGCCCGTCACGTACTGCCCGCAGAGCTCCTGGAGGGGCTGGGCCTGGAGCACCTCACGCCTGACAACGTAATGCTCCGGCCCAGCATCCTCACTGGCGGAGAACACCGCCACTAGACACTACCCCAAGACCCGCGTTGGCGAGGCGGACCGAAAAGCAGCACGACCCTTGGATTCCTTGCACTTACTCTGGCAGAAGCGGTGACGAGGGCTTGTTCAGTCATGTCCCGAACGCGGCCGATGGTGGCCAGAGAGGTCCGAAGAACGGCGTTCGGCCGCTTGGATCGACTCGAACAGGCATTGAAAATCGCCCCTGAGCATGGATTTGTTGCGCTGAGTGTGGCAGACGGTAAGTGCTACCGAGTTCTGGCACTTACTTTGTCATTCAACCATCGCGCCCCGGAGACCCGGGTGTCCGAGCTGCCCGGTAACGCACGATGGCGGTGCCAGCTGGCGCCGCCATCGTCGACATCCTTGAGTGAAAGCCGGCCCCTACCTGACAGCTGGCTCGATCAATCCGTAGTCGCCATCGTGCCGCCGATACAGAACACTGACCGAATCTGTCTCGGCGGACGTGAATACGAAGAAGTCGTGTCCGAGCAGTTCGAGCTGGAGAATCGCCTCCTCCGGCGTCATCGGCTTGAGCTCGACTTCCTTGGTCTTCACGATGGATGGCTCGGTCTCCTCGTCCTCCACCAGCGGCGGCGCCGGTACCGGCGGGATTGCGGCCTTGCCAGAGTGCCGGTCCTTCATCTTGCCCTTGTACTTGCGGAACTGGCGCTCGAGCTTCTCGGAAACGAGGTCGATCGCCGCGTACATGTCCGTCGCGGCCTCCTTGGCTCTGATCACCGGGCCCTTGGTCCATACCGTGACCTCGGCCACCTGGCTCTTCTCGATCGAGGGGTTCTTCTCCACGAAGAGCTCGACCTCGGTTGTGATGTGATCGCCGTCGAAGATCTTGCTGACCCGGCCGATCTTCTCCTCGGCGTAGTCGTGGATCGCATCCGTGACCGCCATATGCCGACCCTTGATGATCATCTTCATCGGGGACCTCCTTGAGTGTGGTACTCGTACAAAGAAGATACCCATGCCCGGACGCTTCGGGGCGCCGCAACAGCATGGGTATTGTGTGAACCGTTAGCGAATGTGCCCGAGGAAGTCCTTGGTGCGCTCGTTCTGCGGATTGTCGAAGACCTCCTCGGGCGTCCCCTGCTCCATGATGATGCCCTCGTCCATGAAGATGGCTCGATCGGCTACGTCACGGGCGAAGCCCATCTCGTGCGTGACGACCATCATCGTCATGCCGGCCTTGGCCAGCGACTTCATGACCTCGAGCACCTCGCGCACGAGTTCGGGGTCGAGAGCCGAGGTGACCTCGTCGAAGAGCATCACGTGCGGGTCCATGGCAAGCGCGCGCGCGATGGCCACACGCTGTTGCTGACCGCCCGAGAGCTGGATGGGAAATGCGTCGTCCTTGTCGCTGAGACCAACGCGATCGAGCTGTTCGCGGGCTATGCGCTCGGCCTCATGCCTCGAGCGATTCAGGACCTTTCGCTGGGCAAGCATAACGTTGCTGAGTGCGGTGAGGTGCGGGAAGAGGTTGAACGACTGAAACACCATGCCGACCTTCTCGCGCACCTTGTTGATGTCGGTCTTGTGGCTGGTGACTTCGACGCCCTCGATGAAGATCTTGCCAGCGGTCGCGTCCTCCAGCCGGTTGACGCAGCGCAGGAGGGTCGACTTGCCGGACCCCGACGGACCGAGGATGACGACCACCTCGCCCTTGGAGACCTCCAGATCCACACCCTTCAGCACCTCGAGATCATCGAAGCTCTTGTGCAAGCCCTCGATACAGACCATGTTCTCCCGGCCCTGGGTCATCGGAGGCCCACCTCACTCGTCGATATCGTTCCTTCGGCCTGGGGCTCGTCAGCCAGCGGGCCCCTCGGCTTGCCGCGCTTCTTGCCTCCCCGACCGGTCTCCGCTACCGAGAGACGCTGCTCCAGATTAGCGACAAACCTGCCGAGCGGCACGGTCAACAACAGGTAGAAGCCCGCGGCGGCGATGTAGGGCGACATGTTGAACTTGGCCGCCTGGATCGTCCGCGCCTGCAGCGTGAGCTCGAAGATGCCCACTGCGAAGAGGATGGACGTATCTTTGAAGAGCAGGATGAACTCGCTCATCATCGTCGGCAGGATGCGACGAACGGTCTGCGGGATGATCACGAACGCCATGGACTGCGGCCACGTCATGCCGAGCGAGCGGGCGGCCTCGAGCTGGCCCTTGTGGATCGATTGGATGCCCGCCCGGAAGATCTCCGCCAGGTATGCCGAGGAGTTCAGCGACAGCACCAGGATCGCCCGGTAGAACTGCGTGGCGTCGACGTTGTAGATCTGCCAGCTCGCAAGCGGGCCGAGCGCGGTCATGGCCGAGTTCCATGCGGGTATGAACGTGATTCCGAAGTACACGAGCAGCAGCTGCACCAGCAGCGGCGTGCCACGAACCAGATCGACGTAGAACGTCGCCGGCCACCGCAGCACCGGAAGCCGTGCCATCTTCATGAACGAGATCGCCAGACCGAGCGGGATTCCGACCGAGTACGCGACTATCAGGATGAGAACTGCCACCTGGAAGCCCCGCCACAGCAGCGGCAAAGCTCCCCAGATGATCGTCGGCGAGAAGAACAGCCGCAGGAACGGCACCTGCTCCATCGCCCTGAAAAGCCGCTGGACGAGGTTGGGAGTCCGCGTCTCGATGACGAGCTCGCCGAGGTCCACGGGCGCCTCGGGTGCCCCGTAGGACACCCTGACCGGGTACTCCCCACCTTCACCAGGGGTCGTCAGACCGGTGATGCGCACCGTGAGCTCGGTGCCCGGGGCGGGCGCTGCCGCTATGAACGACAGTGTGACTCCGTCCACCTCGGATGTTACCGCCGGCGAGCGCACCTCTCCGGAAACGCGGACGTCGGTACCGCGCAACCTGTCGGTGCGCATCTCCTCGGGGAAGGCGAGCACGAGGGCCGTCGGAGGTTCGTACTCCCCTTCGGGTACGACGAACTCGATGGTGACCTCATCGATAGTGCCGGTGACCGGCACGAACGAGACGTCGGGCGCGGGCGGGATGGCCGCGAATGCGGTCGCAGGCAGCAGCATCGTGACAAGCAGCAGCGCAGCTGCGACAAACGTGAAGCGGGTGCGTCGGGCGGAGCCGTCCTCATACATCCTGGGAGCGTCCTTCGTCTGGCGTCGGGCGTTCAGGTATGTGCACGGGGCGGAGTCCAATGGACTCCGCCCCGCAATGATGCCACATCTTCACACACGGTGTCGGCAAGAACCCTACGGGGTCTCTCCGAACCACTTGCGGTAGATGTCGTCGTAGGTACCGTCGGCCCTGAGCTCCGCGAGCGCACTGTTGACCGCATCGCGCAGATCGGGGTTGTCCTGGTTGAACGCGAACCCGTACTGCTCGTTGGTGATGAGCTCCTCGACGATCTTGAGCTCCCGGCTCTCGTCGAGCACGATGTCCGCCGAGATCGGCAGGTCATTGACGACGCCCTGGACCTCGTCGGCCTGCAGAGCCTGCATCGCCTGGAGAATGTTCTCGAACGGAACGACCGTGGCGCCCTCGGGCAGGTTGTTGCGGGTGTACTCCTCGCCCGTGGTGCCTGACTGGACGCCGATCTTCGCACCTTCGAGGTCGGCCAGCGTCTGGATGTCGGAGTCCTCACGGACGGTCAGCGACTGGTTCGAGTCGATGTAGGCGTCGGAGAAGTCGACCTGCTGGGCGCGCTCCTCCGTGATGGTCATCGCCGAGGCGATGAGGTCGAACTCGGTGCCGCCCTGAAGGCCGACGATGAGCGCATCGAAGTTGTAGCTCTTGAACTCGGACTCGAGGCCCATCTTCTCGGCGATAGCCGCGAGAAGGTCGACGTCGAAGCCCTTGACCTCTCCGTCCTCGATGAACTCGAACGGCGGATAGGCGGTGTCGGACCCAGCGATGATCTTGCCGTCCTGAATGAGCGTGTACTCAGCGGCGTCGCCGTCATCCGGCTCCTCGGTGTCGTCCGAGCCGCAGCCGGCGAGACCCATGACACTGAGCGCGAGCATGAGCGCCAGCGCCAAAGCGAGCAGCTTTCTGGCCTTGTGCATCGTTCCTCCCTCTGTCAGTCGTCGTCGCGCGGATTGGCGCGAGCATTACTACCAGCCAATAACGATACACCAACCGTGACCAGATGTGAAAAGGTCGCAACACTATGCACTAAGGTGCCGAGTGTATGCAATCAGGACTCGTCGACGGTTGCCACCTCGAGCGCTGGCAGGTCATCCACCCATTTCGCGCGGACGGTGTCGAGGATGCCATCGGTCGCCAGCTTGTCGAGCGTCTCCCGGATGAGCGCCTCAAGATCGGTGGCATCGGTCGCCACGACGATTCCGACCGGCGTTGCAGGTTCAAGCTGCGATGCGAACTCGATGCCTTCGAAGTCGCGAGCCAGGTAAGCGCACACGAGCGCATCACCGGCGACTACGTCGGCCTCACCGGACTCGAATGCTTCGAAGGCCTCGCGCAGCGTCTCGGTCACCAGGAGCGCCTGCTCCCCGAGCGTGTAGCTGAGGCTCCAGTACGCCTCGGACTCCTCCTGGACCGCGATACGCAGCCCGCCGAGCACGTCGGGGGTCACACTCGTCTCCCCGGACGAGAACAGTGCCGGTCCGCTCGCGATGTACCACCCCGCAAACGATGCTCCGAGGACCGCTGACTCGGTAAAGGGCACGGACATGACGATGTCGACGTCACCGGCCTCCAGAGCTGCCGAGGCCTCGAGCGAGGAGACCTCGACGAGTTCGAGCTCCAGACCGAGCTCACTGGCGAGGGCGGAAGCGACGTCTATGTCGATGCCGGCCTCGCGCCCCTTATCGACGCCGCCGTAGGGCGGGTAGTCGAGATCGACGCCGACCCGCAGGACCCCTGCCTCGCCGATCACGGGTGGCGAGACCTGTGGCTCGAGACCCGGGTCGGTTTCTCCGGCCGGCGTACACGCTGCAGCTCCGAGCATCATGGCGGCCAGTGCCACCACGAGCGCGATCCGCATCACTCGCATCCGTTGCCTCCTCGGTTACCCGTAAGGGTGCTTCCACTCGGCTGACCTGGTCTTTGGCCCCACACTCGCATACCGGGGCTTCCGCTTGATGCTATCTCACTACCGGCCCTCTCGTCCGCCACCGGCTCTGTGGGCCAGCGGTCGGACGGTACGACTTACCCCTAAGGCGCGCCATGCTCGCGCGAGGGCATACACCCCCGGCTTACGTGGGTCCTTTCGGCCGCGCCTACCATGGACTAGGGCGCTTGCGCACCCGCAACCACAGACCCGAGTGGAAGCACGCGTATCTTACCACGCACGGGCGATCGTCCCGACCCGTACGACCTCGGCTCCCGCGGCCAGAAGCACGGCCGACGCCGCGTCGAGCGTGGCGCCGGTGGTCATCACGTCGTCGACCAGCAGAACACGCGGGGGAAGCGGGTCGCCACCCGTGGCGACGAAGGCATCCTCGACATTGAGGCGACGCTCCGTCCGCCCGAGAACCCGCTGGTCACGGGCACCGGTACTTGCGAGGGCATGCATGAGCGGGACACCGAGAGCGGTGGCCACACGCGAGCCGATGACTCCGGTGTGATCGAAGCCGCGCCTGCGCAGCGCGGTCTCGGAGGGAGGGATCGGAACCACCGCCTGTGGCCACTCCCGCCACACCCCGGCCGTTGCGCCGAGCATGTCTCCGAGCAGCACGCCGAGCCGCCGCTCCCCTGAGTCCTTATACAGGGAGATGCAGCGGGACAGCGGTGCTGCGAGGGAGCCGACGCACACACCTGCCTCGAAGGCCGGCTCCGCCTTCCAGCACTCGGTACACACCAGGTGGCCGAAGGGCGCGCCGCAGCGGGGACACGCCCACTCTCTCTCTATCAGCGGCAGTGCCTGACGGCACTCCTCACACAGGAGGTCTCCCGGCAGGTCACACCCGGCGCACCGCGTGGGCAGCAGCAACTCGAGCAGACTCGACCACACCATGTG
This sequence comes from Coriobacteriia bacterium, assembly GCA_019429145.1. Taxonomy (GTDB): domain Bacteria; phylum Actinomycetota; class Coriobacteriia; order Anaerosomatales; family SLCP01; genus SKKZ01. The sequence continues at coordinate 9,592 of JAHYJI010000028.1, forward strand.
ACGCGGACCCGTCCTCCCGACCAACGGAGCACCCGGGTCACTGCGTGCTGCCCCGCGACGCGACGCAGGGCGTCAACCGGCAATGAGCTGCACCAAGGGGATGGTGATTACCGACGCGACCGTTGTGAGCACGACGGCTGATGCGAGGAACTCCGTGTCCAACCCGAACCGTGCCCCGACCACGATAGAGAGCATCATCGCAGGCATGCCCGCCTCGAGAGCCACCAGGCGCACCGCGGCAGGGTCGTCGAGGAGCACGCCGGCGACGGCGACCGCCACCAGGGGAGCCAGCAGCAGACGGACAGCCCCGAGTACACCGAGTGCCAGCGGTCGCTCGGCCACGCGACGAACCTCGAGACTCAACCCCACCGACAGCATGATCAGAGGCACGACGAGACTAGCAAGAGAGTCCAAACCGGAGCTGACCATTTCCGGAATCGGCACCGGCTTGAGCACGAGCGCTGCAAACAGCGCCAGTACCGCCGGGAAGCGAAGAATCTCGCGGACAACGCTGATGCGCGGGCCGACGCGGTCACCGTAGCGTTGGGCGATGAGTAACCCCACCACAAGGAGCGCTCCAACCGTCCCGAACGAGTCGTAGAAGATGGCGCGGACCAGACCCTCGTCGCCGAGGAGGGCCCGGGAGACCGGGTAACCGATGTAGCCGGTGTTCCCGAGCGAGGCGGCGAGGATGAAGCCCCCGGCGACACGCCTCGGCAGACGAAGGGCCCGGGCGAGCGCCCAGGCGACTGTCGCGGTGATGCCGAAGACCACCCAGGCTACCACGGCGATAATGCCAAGCTCCGGCTGGAGCGTCGCGGGATGGACCGCCTGGAAGATCAGTGCGGGCAGGCCGACGTAGATGATGATCGCGTGTACCGGCCGGGCGTCATCCGCCGAGAGCACGCGCGCGGCGCGCAGGAGCACTCCCACGCCCACCATGGCCAGGAGGGTCAGGACGATGCGAGCGAGCCCGGCCACGTCCATCTGAGCAGCCTTCTACCTCTGACGCAGCTCGTCGAGTCCCCCCGCACCGGAACAGTAAGCGGAGAGCGACTCGGTGTACTCCGGACGCGCAACGCCGCACTCGGTGATAATCGCCGTGACGTACTTGGCAGGCGTGACGTCGAAGGCCGGGTTGTAGATCTCGATGCCGGGAGGCGCGACCTGGAACCAGCCGTCGAACTGGTATGCGCCGCCCTTGCGCGTGATCTGCATCTGGTGGCCACGGGTCATCGGGAGCGTATACGGCCCCTTCTCGGTGAGCATGTCGAATGCGCGCGTCGCCGCATCCGAGTCCGGCTCGAACATGCCGGAGGCGGTGACGCCCGCCACCTCGGCAGGGTCGCGCAGCTCGATCTCGATCTCGTCACCGCTGGCGATCGTCAGGTCGACCGTCGAGGTCGGGGCAGCCACGTAAAAGGGAATGCCGTGCTCGTGAGCGAGGACCGCCAGGCCGTACGTGCCGATCTTGTTGGCGACGTCACCGTTGGCGGCGATGCGGTCGGCGCCGACGATGACCGCATCGACCTCGCCCGCCTTCATGACGCTCGCAGCCATGCTGTCGGTGATCAGCGTCGAGGGGACGTCCGCCACGCGCAGCTCCCACGCGGTCAGACGTGAGCCCTGGAGCACGGGGCGCGTCTCGTCGACCCACACCCGCTCGATCTTGCCCTGCTCGTGCGCGGTAAAGATCACGCCGAGCGCGGTGCCGAAGTACGCCGTCGCGAGCGAGCCGGCGTTGCAGTGCGTGAGGACCATCGTGCCCTCGGACAGCAGTTCGGCTCCGTTCGCGCCGATCGCACGGTTGCGCTCCTCGTCCTCGGCATGCATGGCCAGCGCCTCCTGCAAGATGAGGTCGCGCAGCTCGTCGAGGGGCAGTGTCTGGTTGTCCCGCGCCAACCGCCGGATCCGCTCAACGCCCCAGAAGAGGTTGGCCGCGGTCGGACGAGTCGAGGTGATGTCGTGTGCGGCAAGGTCCAGCGCGCGCAGGAACTCGCGGTGGTCGTAGATGTCCCAGGAGTCCTCGGTCACCCACAGCGCCAGACCGAGAGCTCCCGCCACGCCGAGCGCCGGCGCACCGCGAACCGCCAGCGTCTTGATCGCGGTGCACAGACCCTTGTAGTTGTTGCACACGAGAATGTCTCCCACCAGCGGGAGACGGGTCTGGTCGACGAGCATGACCTTTCCGTCCTCCCACCAGATGGTGCGAGGGATGTTCTCGATGGGCATGGGTGAGACCTCCTGTTGTGGGCGGCGACGGTCGGTGCGGGTGGCTAGACCGTGCCCTCCTGCCACGATGCAAGGTACTTCTGCTGCTCGGCGGTGAGCGTGTCGAGCTTCACACCCATCGTCTCGAGCTTGAGCGCGGCGATGCCTTCGTCGATGTCGCGCGGGACCGGGTAGACGCCCGGCTCCATCGAGGCATGGTTCTTCATCATGTACTCGGCCGAGAGCGCCTGGTTGGCAAAGGACATGTCCATGACCGAGGCGGGGTGCCCCTCGGCGCACGAGAGGTTCACCAGCCGGCCGTCGGCGAGCAGGTAGATGAGCCGGCCGTCGGGCATGGTGAACTCCTCGACGAGCGGGCGCGTCTCGCGCACGGACACGGCCTTCTCGCGCAGGTGCGCGATGTTGATCTCGCAGTTGAAGTGGCCAGAGTTGCAGATGATCGCGCCGTCCTTGAGTGCCTCGAACATCGGGGTGTCGATGACGTTGATGTCACCGGTCACCGTGACCCAGATGTCGCACTCGGCTGCGGCCTCGACGGCGGGCATCACGCGGAAGCCGTCCATGACCGCCTCGAGCGCGCGCATCGGGTCGACCTCGCACACGATGACGTTGGCGCCAAGGCCGCTCGCGCGCATCGCCACGCCGTGCCCGCACCAGCCGTAGCCGGAGACGACCACGGTGCGTCCGGCGATCAGCCGGTTGGTCGCGCGGATGACGCCGTCGATGGTGGACTGGCCGGTGCCGTACCGGTTGTCGAAGAGGTGCTTGGTGTCGGCGTCGTTGACCGAGATGATCGGGTAGCGGAGCGCACCGTCTGCAGCCATGGCCTTCAGGCGGATGACGCCGGTGGTGGTCTCTTCGGTGCCGCCGATGATGTCGGCGAGCGCCTCGGGCTTCTCGGCATGGATGCGGCCGACCACGTCGGCGCCGTCGTCCATCGTGATGTGCGGCTTGTGGTCGATGGCGGCATCGATGTGCGCGTAGTAGCTCTCGGTGTCCTCGCCCTTGATGGCGTAGGTACGGATCCCGTACTCGGAGACGAGCGCGGCGGCCACATCGTCCTGCGTGGAGAGCGGGTTGCTCGCGCAGAGTACGACGTCGGCACCGCCGGCGGCGAGGGTGCGCATGAGGTTCGCGGTCTCGGTCGTGACGTGCAGGCACGCGCTCACGCGCACGCCGTCGAGCGGCTTCTCGGCAGCGAAACGCTCGCGGATCGACGCGAGCACGGGCATATCGCGATCGGCCCACTCGATGCGGGCCTTGCCCGCTGCGGCCAGACCGGGGTCTTTGACGTGATGATTCATGGGGGTCGGGTCCTTCCATACGGCATGTCGCCGGGCACGCGCCCGGCCGTGGTCACAACCGTTCTAGTATACCAAGCACGAGCCTCGTGAGGACGACCGAAGCGCGCTTTCCGGCCTCGAGCACCTCGTCGTGCGAAAGGTCCTCCCCCGCCGCCGCGTTGGTCACGAGCGACAAGCCCATAACGCGCAGCCCCAGAGCTCGGGCAGCGATGACCTCGGGCACGGTGGACATCCCGACTACATCGGCGCCGAGCGTGCGCAACATCGCCACCTCGGCTGGCGTCTCGTAACACGGCCCGAGCAAGCCGGCGTAGACCCCTTCCTGGAGCGCCACGTCCTGCGATGTTGCCACTGCGCGCGCGAGATCCTGGAGATCGCGGTCGTAGGCATCGCTCATCGGAACGAACGGGTTGCCACCCTCAGGTCCGGGCCAGCCGGTGAGCGGGTTCGTACCCATCAGGTTCATGTGGTCGGTGATGAGCATGATATCGCCTGTGGCGAGGCGCGGAACAACCGCTCCAGCCGCGTTGGTGAGGAGCAGGACCTCACACCCGAGGGCGGCGGCCATCCGGGCGGGGAATGCGGCCTCGAGCGCACTCGCACCCTGGTACTGATGCACGCGTCCGGAGAAGAGCACGACGGGCACGTCGGATACGGTGCCGACGAGCAGGCGGCCCGCGTGACCCACTACCTCGCCGACCCCGGGGTAGCTCGCAAGCTCCGGATACGGTATCTCGATGGCATCGTCGACCGCATCCGCGAGGGCAGACAGTCCCGAGCCGAGCACGATCCCTACACGCGGCGGCTCCGGTGCAAGACTCTGGATACGCCTGACATCCTCGTTCGAAACGTCCAGCAAACTGCTACTCATCGCTCCTCCTCGTCTCGGGCGAACAGCAGCAGCTTAGCGCATCATCACCGAGTCGAGTTCGTTGGCGCCAGCCGGCGAGATCGCCAGATGGCCGCCGAAGAGGTTGAGCCGTGTGATTCGCGATTTGTTCGCCGTGAGATAGGCGGAAGTGCCGGTGGGACACGTGTGCGTGCTGGTGAGGAGCAGAGGATTGCGACGCAAGCCGGCCAGCACGCCACCCGCCAGCGCGTCGGGGAAGTCCTTGCCGGTCGCGATGTAGACCTCGCCGGCGTTGAGCCCCTCGTTGGCGGTTCCGTACGTAGCGACTGCAGCGGCGGTATGGTACCGGGTCGCGCCCTGCAACTCGACGACCTGGGCACCGGTCGAGACCATCTCGGCACGGACGGCGTCACTGATGACGAGGTCGCCTCCGATCAGCAGTATCGTGTCAGGCTTGAACTCGCCGAGAAACGCCCGGACCGAATCGCCGACATCCTCCCGTTTCACGAGAAGGACCGGATATGACTTGGTGTACGTGATGGGCGAGACCGCTGCGGCGTCAGCCCAGGCCGAGGCCTCCACGACGACCACCTTGGAGGGACTTGCCGCCGCCATCACGCGTCGCGCGGCATCGAGGGCCGTATCGAAGCGCGTCGCACCATCGAGCCGCTCGATGCGCGCCGACGGCAACGCAGCACGGACGGCCTTCTCGACCTCGGCATCGATCGCCAGCGTGCCCCCCATGAGGTAGACCGTCGAGGGTTTGAGGCGCCCGAGCTCGGTGGAGACGACAGCCGGGAGCCCGGCGGTCCTGGTGAGAAGGACCGGCCCCCTTACGACGCCCGCAAGCGCCGAGCCCGCAAGCGCATCAGGATGGTCCTCGCCGGTCGCGAGTACGACCGCGGGCGCACCGGCCGGAAAAGCGCGCTTGGAGATCTCCACCGCGGTCGCATAGCGCGTGGAACCCTCGATGCGCGTGGTCGGGAATCCGGTGATGTAGAAGTGCGTGGACCCAAGTGGCTTCTCGGCGGTCGGTCCGAGTTTCGATCGCACGGTGTCCCCAGCAAGCCTAGCGCTCGCACCGTTCGAGAACCGGAAGGTCACGTAGCGGGCGTGACCGCTGGCCGCGCGATCAAACTGCACCGACGTGACATAGGTCGACGTGCTCGCGGGGACACCGCCCAGCCCACGCAGTCTGCTCGCGATGTCCAGGCCGGTCATGGTCCGCGGAGCCCAGGGCGAGTTGGGCGGCTTCGCAAGATGCTCGTACGTGTCCGGCACGCCGCGCATCTCCGGCAGCGGCGTGCCGGAGACCCACACGTCCTCGTTGTTGGCGGTGTGCCCTCCGGACCGGGAGAAGAAGAATGCCTTGACCACCCGCGTGCCATAGCGCACCACGCGATCGGTGGTGGCGGTGACGGCACTGTTGGATCGCGAATCCTCGTGCGGGATCACGGCGGTCCCGCTCACACGGGAGTGTCCCTTGTACACCTGGCTGTGCGTGGTGCACGCAAGAACGCGACCTGCGGCGACATCGGCATAGGCGTACGAACGGGCCGCGACTGCCTGCGCCTTGAGCGCCTCAGCATGCCAGCTCGCATACATCTCACGAGGAAGCACTCCGTACAAGTACTGATACATCGGCACGTCGTTGACAGCCGAAAGGCGCGAGCTGACCCTGCTCAGGTGCATGATGCCTCTGTACCGCACGTTGGTAAACCCACCCTGGGGCGTTCCGTCGTCCTTGGGTGGCTGGTACGCGCCGTTGATCGACGTGCTCTGGTCCTTGACCTGGATCATACGGGGAGAACCGGACGAGACGATCGAGATATCGTGAGCATAGCTAGCGACGTGTGCGCCGCCCTCGGTCCGGATGGTCACGTTGGTGCCATCACTCGTGAACCGGTAGAAGGTGTCCGCGCGCAGCGTGCGGATCTTGGCGGTCGAACCGGCCTTGCGCACAGTGAGGCTCGAGCCAACCGACTTCATCGTCCAGGAGGACCGCCCTGCATAGGACCGGCCCGGGCGGTACGCCGCGTCGATGTTGACCTTCACGCGGGGGATGGAGACCTTCCCGACCGTGGTCCCCGAGTAGTAGTGCTTGAGGATCCAGTCATACTTCTTGCCGGCAAGCGCCGCGCCGTAGGCACCGTACTGGCTGAGCCCGATGCCGTGACCCAATCCGGTGCCGTTGATGGTGAATGTGGGACCGGGCGTCGACCCGTACGCGCTCGAAGGTGCCATGCCGACGGGCAGAGCCACGAGGACTGCGAGCATGGCAGAGACAAACCGGATGCTGGTGCTGCGATTCACGGTAGAACCCCCGTATCGGCTGCGATGTCTAGTCATCCGTACGACAATGATACACGACGAATCTCACGACCCCGACGGGACACGGGCCCGGGCAGACCGTTGACTGCGATCTTTACGGAGTGGTACTCCAGTCCTTGCCGACGACCACGAGCACGTCCGTCGAGAACGTGTACATCCCGCGCCCCGGGACGAGTCGGCCGTGAGGGAGCGTCCCCGCGACCATACGAGCCGCTTCCTCGTCGTCCCTGTACACGACAAGCGTCTCGTCGTAGACGAACTGGTTGGCGTTGCCTACCTCGGGCACCTGGAACCCATTCGCCTGGAGGCGGGCTGCCGCCTGACTCGCGATACCCGAGACGCCCGCACCGTTGCGAACGGTCACGGAGATCTCCTCGGCCGCACGCGCGGGTTCGGGCACCGACGTCTCCTCGATACTGCCACCGGCAAGCATCTGGCTCACGAGGTATGACTTCATCTCCTCGTCGACGACCACATAAGGACTGCGCCACTCACCGGGCAACGTGGCAGTCTGGATCTGTTCCTTCTCGACGTTTCTGAGTACCTGCGCCAATCCGAGGACGTTCGAGACGCTCATGTCGGTCCCCACGAGCTTGGAGAACTCACTGGCGATCTTTGGCATCTTGAGAAGGTTGCCCCACCGCATCGACTGGCTTGCGAGCGCTTTGAAGAAGTTCTGCTGGTGTCGCATGCGCGTGAAGTCAGAGTCGGGGAAGTCGCGGCTCCGCACGTAGGTGAGAGCGTGCTCGCCGTCAAGCAGCTGGTACCCGGGGGCGATGTATCTCGCGCGGCGACCGGGGCTGTGACTCGCCGCCTTGGGATCGTCGATCTCTACATCGACGTCGATGTAGATGCCACCCATCGCATCCACGATCCCCTGGAACCCCGAGAAATCGACCTCCATGTAGTGGTGGACCGGCATACCGAGGTAGTCCTCGACGGTGTCGATCATCAGCGCCGGACCGCCGAGCGCGGTCGCCGCGTTGACCTTGCTGACGCCATGTCCGGGTATCTCCACACGCGTGTCACGCGGGACCGAGATCATCCACACGCGCTTCTCGGACGGATCGATACGGGCGACGATGATCGTGTCCGCACGTGCGGCCTCATCCGTCGAACGGGCATCGCTCCCGAGCAATAGCAGGTTGAACGGCTCCTCGGGCTGCTTGGCCGTGAGAGCTTCGCCCACGCTCGAGTCCGCCTTGACGGACTGCTGCATGCGCCCCTCGATCCCGCGCAGGAAGAAGAATCCCCACGCGATGCCTGCGACCAGCAGCACGCCGATGACGATCGCTGCGCCTGCCAGGGCGTGCTTGGCCCTACGCCGGCGCTGTTGCCGGTGGCCGCGGATCGCGGGCGCCGACTCGACTCTCGGACCAGGGGATCGCCCTATGTCGCGGTGTCGCGTTCGCGAGCCGCCCACACTGCTACGCCTGTCATGCTTGCCCATAGACTCCGCTCCTGTAGGCCCCGCAGGGCCGAAAACGCCATTTACATGCGAGCCCCACTGCAGCGTGGAGCGCACAACCTCGTGACCAGGGATCTCCTCGGCAATCGAGCAAGTTCCCCGCCACGGACCGCCGACCGCCGGTAACGGCTGGTTGACATCACTACAAACGCACGATCCTCTCGCCATCGTGCGGCTGCATCACATTGCGCGTGTCCAGCACGAGTCGCGCCTCTGCGGCGACGGCAGCGTAGTCCACCCCGCCGTGATCCGTGATCAGGAGAATCGCATCTGCCGAGGAGATCTCGCCGGCCGTGAGCTCGACCGCCGGCACCGGGACACCGTTCACCGCAAAGCCCTCGACGAACGGGTCATGATAGACCACCTCGGCACCCTCGCGACGCAGAAGCTCCGTGACCTTGATGGCCGGAGACTCCCTCACATCGTCGATGTTGCGCTTGTATGCCACGCCGAGGACGAGGATGCGGGAATCTGCAAGCGCCCTGCGCTGGCCATTCAACGCATCCATTAGCCGCCGCACCACGTAATAGGGCATGTCCTCGTTGATCTTGCCCGAGAGCTCGATGAACTCGGTGTGAAAATCGTATTCCCTCGCCTTCCACGCGAGGTAGAACGGGTCGATCGGAATGCAGTGACCGCCGAGTCCCGGCCCGGGATAGAACGGCATGAAGCCGAAGGGCTTGGTCTTGGCGGCATCGATGACCTCCCACAGGTTGATGTCCATCCGCTCGGAGAGTCTCAGCAGCTCGTTGACGAGCGCGATGTTCACACTGCGGAAGATGTTCTCGAGCAGTTTCGTCATCTCGGCGGCCCGTGTCGACGAGACCGGGACGACGGTGTCGATGAACCGCTCGTAGAGCGCGACCGCGCGGCGGGTGCACTCCGGCGTCACGCCACCGACGACCTTCGGCGTGTTCTTCGTGTCGTGCGTCGGGTTACCCGGATCGACTCGCTCGGGTGAGAACGCGAGGAACAGGTCCTCCCCGACCCTCAGCCCTCCGGCCTCGAGTATCGGCTGGATGACCTCCTCGGTGGTGCCGGGATAGGTGGTGGACTCGAGGGTGACGAGCGCGCCTGCCTTGAGATGAGGAGCGATGGCCCGTGCGGCCGCCTCCATGTAGGAGGTGTCGGGCGCGCGATGATCGTCGAGCGGCGTCGGCACGCATATCTGGATCGCGTCGCACTCGGCCACCCGCGCGAAGTCATCGGTGGCCGTGAGCAGTCCCGACTCGACCAGGGGGGCGATACGCCCGGACGGCACGTCGGCGATGTAACTCATGCCGGCGTTCAGAGCGTCGATCTTCTCCCCCACCACATCGAAGCCGAGTACGCGGAAGCCGGCCGTGGCCATCTCCGCTGCAAGCGGAAGACCGACGTAGCCGAGGCCGACGACTCCCAGCACCGCGCTACCATCTGCTATGCGTCCTTCGAGTCCCATCTTTGCTCCCCATCAGCGTGCTTGCTGGCCTGCTCCAACCCGTGCTAACGCATGACGGCCGAAACCGTCCTATTGTATCGCGAACATAAGCTCCCCGGAGCATGCCGTCTCGCCGTTGACGGTGGCGACCGCTTCTCCGAATCCGATCGCCCCCCGGGAGCGCGTGATCGTCACTTCGAGCCTGAGCGTGTCCCCGGGGCGCACCTGGCGCTTGAAGCGCACCTTGTCGATCCCGGCGAAGAGCGCGAGCTTGCCCTTGTTGGCGTCAACCGACAGGAGCGCAACCGCGCCGACCTGCGCGAGCGCCTCGACGATC
>JAHYJI010000002.1 GCA_019429145.1 Coriobacteriia bacterium
GACTGGGGCGGGGGACGCCATCCGTACTTCACCGAGCCGGACGAGAGCTACCACGGCCTGAAGTTCTGGGACGTCTTCGGTGACTTCCCCGGGCTCGGCAACGTGGCCTTCGCCATCCGGGCGCGAGTCAACCTCCTGCGCGATCTCGGCACGTCGCTCTCGCCCTTCAACGCCCAGCAGTTCCTGCTCGGCGTCGAGACGCTCTCGCTGCGCGTGCAGCGACACTCGGACAACGCACTCGCTGTGGCGCGCTATCTCTCCGAGCACCCCAAGGTCGAGTGGGTCAGCTACCCGGGGCTGGACGACCACCCCACCAAGGCCAACGCGGATCGCTACCTGACCAACGGGTACGGCGGTGTGGTGGTCTTCGGTGTGAGGGGCGGCAATGAGGCCGGCCGCACGCTGATCGACAGTGTCAAGCTGCTCAGCCACGTCGCCAACGTTGGCGACGCGAAGTCGCTTATCATCCATCCAGCCACCACCACGCACAGCCAGCTCGGTGCCGAAGAGCTGGAGCGTGCCGGGATATCCGAGGAGTTCGTCCGGATATCGGTTGGCATCGAGGACATCGACGACATCATCGCCGATCTTGAACAGGCGCTGGAGCGGGCGTGAGCGAGGTGACGGCCTCCGGTCCGCACGTACTCGAACTGGCCGGCGGTCTCGACCTCGCGTCGGGCCGCCGGCTCGAGCACGTCCAGATCGCATACGAGACGTTCGGCGAACTCGATGCAGAGCGCGCCAACGCGATCCTCGTGTGCCATGCGCTCTCGGGTGACGCCCACGTTGCGGCGGGACCCGACCGATTTGGCGAGGAGCGCCCGGGGTGGTGGGACCCGGTGGTTGGCCCCGGCAAGGCGATCGACACCGAGAAGTACTTCGTCATCTGCAGCAACGTGCTCGGCGGCTGTTCGGGTACCACCGGTCCGGGCTCTGCCGATCCGGGGACCAACGCGCCCTACGGCCTGCGCTTCCCGCTCGTGACTATCGAGGACATGGTGGATGCGCAGGCCGCGCTCCTCGACCACCTCGGCATCGGGCGGCTTGCGTGCGTGGCCGGCGGGTCGATGGGCGGCATGCAGGCGGTGGCGTGGGCGCGTCGCTATCCGGAGCGCGTTGTCTCGGTGGCAGCCATCGCGACCACGTGGCGCCTTGCGGCGCAGTCCATCGCGTTTAACGAGGTCGGTCGCACCGCGATCCTCGGCGACTCGGCGTTCATGGAGGGCGACTACTACGAGCAAGGGCAGCCGCGTCACGGGCTGGCGGTCGCACGGATGATCGGGCACATCACGTACCTTTCCGACGACTCGATGCGGCACAAGTTCGGGCGACGGCTGCGCGAGCGGGCCGAGCACGCCTTCGAGTTCGTGACCGAGTTCGAGGTGGAGAGCTACCTCGCGTACCAGGGGCGCAAGTTCGTCGAGCGTTTCGATGCGAACACCTACCTCTACATGACCAAGGCGATGGACTACTTCGATCTCTCGTCCGGACACGCCACGCTGGCCGAGGCGCTTGCCGGAATCCGCTCCCGTTTCCTGGTGCTCTCGTTCTCGAGTGACTGGCTCTTCCCGACGTACCAGGCGCGCGAGCTTGTCGACGCGCTCAAGGCCGCCGATGCCGAGGTGTCGTTCGCCGAGGTCCCAAGCCCCTACGGACACGACGCCTTCCTGCTCGAGCCCGAGCAGCAGCGGCAGTATCTCGAGCCGTTCCTCGCACGTATCGTGAGCGAGGAGCGGGAGCGTGCCAGGCAGCCCGCCGCAGTCGGAGGAGGTGTGCCGTCATGACCTTCCAGGACCTGCTGCGCGCTGACCTGCGACTCGTCACGGAGATGATTCCGCACGGTAGCCGGGTGCTCGATCTGGGCTGCGGCGACGGGTCGCTCATGGCGCACCTGCGTGATGAGAAGGGGTGCACCGTCCGAGGAATCGATCTGAGTCCGGAGGATATCGCCAGCGCGCTGGGCCGTGGCCTGTCCGTGGTGCAGGCCGATCTCGACGCGGGCCTCACCGGCTACGCCGACGGTTCCTTCGACTACGTGGTGCTCTCACAGACCCTGCAGGTCGTGCGGCGTCCGGCGTTCGTCCTCGGCGAGATGCTGCGGGTGGGGCAGCGCGGCGTGGTGACCTTCCCGAACTTCGGCCACTGGCGGGTGCGCGGCTATCTTGCTCTCCGCGGTCGCATGCCCGTATCGCGTTCCATACCGTTCAGCTGGTACGACACCCCCAACATCCACCACACGACCGTCACGGACTTCAGAGACTTCGTGGCAGCCAACGGCGGCGCGATCGAGCGCGAGGTCCCGCTCGTCACCCGGGAGTGGGCCGGGCAGATCCGGCGGGTCCACATCTGGCCGAACCTGTTCGCTGACACGGCGGTCGCGCTCGTGAAGCGGGCGCATGTCAGGGGCGCGTAGGTCGCACGCTCCTGCTCCCGGCGGGGTATCCTATTCGATGTGCCCACAGACGCCACACTCCGAGACGTGCCCGGGGACGCGGATCGCGGTGAACTGCCGCGTGACCTCGCGGCCCTCGGCTTCACCGAGCGCTTCCAGGCCCTCTTCGCGCCGCTTTCCGAGAAGGGCCTCGTGCCCGGCAGGGTGAGCCGCGTCGATCGCGGGCTGCCGCTCGTGCTCACCGAGGAGGGTCCGGTACGTGCCGAGCCTGCCGCCCACCTTCGAGAAACGGCTGACGGTCCCATCGCGGTCGGCGACTGGGTGGCGCTCGCGCGCCCGGAGGGGCACGACGTCACGATCGTCGAGGCTATCCTGCCCCGGAAGTCGGCGTTCACGCGCAAGGATCCTGGCGAGCAGGCGATCGGCCAGGTGATGGCGACCAACGTCGACACGGTCTTCGTCGTCCAGGCGCTCGCGCCCAACGGCCCCAACCTCTCGCGCCTCGAGCGGGAACTCGTGCTCGCATGGGAGAGCGGTGCCGTGCCGGCGGTCGTGCTCACGAAGGCCGACCTCTGCCTCGATGCCGAGGCGCTGCGCGATGAGGTGGCCGCAGTGGCTCTGGGAGTCGACATCCATCTGACCAGTGCCGTGACCGGGCAGGGTGTGCACGAACTGCATGACGCCATCGAGCCGGACCAGACGGTCGCCTTCTTCGGGGCTTCGGGAGTGGGCAAGTCGACACTGCTGAACGCCCTGGTCGGTGCCGACGTTCAGGCGACCGCCGAGGTGCGGGAGACGGACGGCAAGGGCCGCCACACCACGGTTGCGCGCGAGATGTTCTTCCTGCCCGAGGGAGGCATCCTCATCGATACGCCCGGCATGCGCGCACTCGCGCTCTGGGATGCCGATGAGGGGATAGCCTCCGCGTTTCCGGACGTAGAGGAGCTGGCGGCAGGATGCCGCTTCGCGGACTGCACGCACGCCCGTGAACCCGGATGCGCTGTGCGTGCTGCGGTGGAGGCGGGAGAGCTTCCCGAGCGGCGGCTCGACAGCTACCTGCGCCTCAAGGAGGAACTCGATCGGCTTGTCGAGAAGCAGGACGCGCGGGCACGCGCGGAGAGGTCGAAGGCGGACCGGCTGCTCAGCCGCGAGATCAAGCGGTACCACAAGGAGCACGGACGCTAGGCAGGTACCCCGAGTCCTACGGACATGACGAGGGGCCGGCATTCGCCGGCCCCTCGGTTCGTTCCACTGTCGTGCGTGGCGTCCTAGTTGTTGCCGCTCTGTGCCACCGCGACCTGAGAGAACTCGGGCTGCAGCGAGAGCGCGAGCTCCAGCGCGTCGTGGTCCCTGCGGGCCAGCCAGAACAGTGTGGCTGCGGTCAGCATCGGGCCGATCAGGAAGACGGCCATGATGCCCCAGACCCCGGCCTCGAACTGATAGATGACGCCCCAGGCCACGACACCCATCGATGCGAGCACGAGCAGGGCCGCTGCAACGCGCTCGAAGTACCAGCCGATGATCAGCGTCGCCGCGATCGCGACGAGCGGGATGAAGGCTGCCATGAGCGCGTACTGCAGGCCGCTCTCCTGGAAGACGTACAGTCCGGCGAAGCTCGCCACCGACCAGAAGAGACCGCCGGCGATCACGAAGCCGCGGGCGACGTTACGCTCGGTCGCGATGCGCAGCCGGGTATCGGCCACCTTGGCCACGGAGACCTCGCGTGAAGACACCAGGTCGTAGGCCATGGCGCCGAACAGCGCAGGTACCGCGACGATCGCGAGTGCCGCGCCGACGAGTCCAACGAGTATGAGTGCCCCCGCCAGGATGATGGACATGATCTTCTACCTCCAAGTGATTCGGGCCAAGATGGCTTGGTGAACCTATGGAGAGTATGTCCGCGCGCGGCAGTCGGCGGGTTCGGGCACGATTGCGGTCTTGTTAGGGTTGTGTGAGCGTCCCCGGCAGCACAGTGGCAGGGGCTCAAGCCACGGGAAGTTCGAAGCCGAACGCCGTGCCCTCGCCTGGAACGGAGTGGACTTCGATGTGCGAGCTGTGGGCTTCCACGATCTCCTTCGCGATCGCGAGCCCGAGTCCGGTGCCTCCCTTGCCCGGGCGAGCCTCGTCCGCTCGGTAGAAGCGCTCGAAGACCCGCGCGAGCTGATCGGTCGCGATGCCGGGGCCCTCGTCGGCGACCTCGAGAAGCACGCGATCGCCCGTCCGCTTCGCGCGCAGGTGCACGGTCGCACCGGCCGCCGAGTGCTTCAGCGCGTTGTCGGTGAAGCTCAGCAATACCTGTACGACGCGGTCGCGGTCGGCGAGCACCTGCACGTCTTCACCGGGCGGTTCCACTGCGAGGGTCACTCCGGCCTGCTCGGCGAGCGTATGCATCACTCGCGCGACGTCGCCGAGCAGGCCGGTCACCCACTGCGGTTCCTGCGCGAGTTTCAAGCTCCCGGCATCGAGCTGCGCGAGCGTCAGCAGGTCCATCACGAGGCGGCCGAGCCGGTCGGTCTCGATCTGCATCGTCGCGATGAAGTCGTCGCGCACCTCGGGGTCCTCCTTCGCCCCGTCGACCAACAACTCGAGCATCCCCTTCAGTGCGGCGATCGGCGTGCGCATCTCGTGGCTCGCATCGGCGACGAACCGGCGCTGCGCGGCCTCGATGCGGCGCTGCGCTGTCACGTCGGATAGGAGGAGCACCGCCCCGTCGACCTCGTCCTCGGCATCGAACAGGGTGGTGCAGTTCAGCAACACGGTGAGCTGGTCGAGCTGCACGATGCGGGCAACGCTCTGCCCCCCGAGCCCCGCGCGGACCACGTCGAGCACGTCCTCGGCGCTCACGACCGCGTCCGCAGACAGCCCGAGTACGTCACGCTCGCCGAGGTCCAACAGGTGCGCGGCTTCGGGGTTGACGACTCTGATCGTGCCTGCCGAGTCGAAGGCGACCACTCCCTCGGTCATCGAGTCGACCACGGCGGCGATCTGCCGGCGGCTCTCCTCGATGGCGCCGAACGCCTCGCCGAGCTTGACCGCCATGCGGTTGTAGGAGAGTGCGAGGTCCTGGACCTCGTCGGGGATCAGCCCGGTGGGCACCCGCTGCTCGAAATCGCCCTCCGCGATCGCCGCGGCCGCCCCGAGCATCCCGTCGATGCGCCGCCTGATCAGGTCCGCGAACCCGAAGCCGAGCAGGCCGGCCACGACCAGCGATATCCAGAACGTGACCCAGAGGCGGTCGCGGACCGCATTGAGGATGCGCAGCGAGTCGTCCACCGAGCTTGCGGTGACGACCACTCCCTCCCTGGCGCCGGATGCATCGAGGATGGCCCTGCCGGCGATAACCCAGCCGTTCGGCCGCAGGTCCATGTCCGCGTGGGGGACGTTCTCGGTGAGCGCGGTCTCGCGTGCCGTTGCCAGGGCGCTCTCGGGAGGCGAGACGTCGTAGGAGGACTCGACAAGGGTGCCGCCGCGGTCGTAGACCCAGATGCCCGCGCCGTAGATGCTGCGGTACTCGACGAGCACCGAGCGCATGCGCTCACGGCTCTCGGGAGTCACCGGGAAGTCGGGCTCGAGCCTGCGTGCCAGTGCCGAGGCATTGCGCACTTCGTTTGCCTTGCCCATCTCGGTGAGCGTGACCTGAAGGCCCGCCGAGAGAGACCCGGACAGGATGAGCATGGCAACCACGATGACGACCACAAAGAGCGCGGTCTGCCAGAACCTGATCGACGCTTTGCGCCGGGGCATCGCCTTACGGCTCCCTCAGACGGTACCCGTATCCTCGAACAGTAAGGATGTAGGAAGGGTTCTTCGGATCTTCCTCGAGCTTCTCGCGGATGTTGTGGATGTGCACGTCGATGGCGCGCTCGTCACCGACGGGAGACTCGTCCCACAGTGCCGAGAGGATCGCCTGGCGCGAGTAGGCGGTGCCGGGCTCCCGTGCGAGGTGGAGGAGGATTCCGTACTCGGAGCTGGTGAAGTGGATCGGCGTACCGGCGAGCTTGACCTGACGGGCCCGTGTGTCGATCTCGAGATCGCCGACGTGGATGACGGTCCTCTCGTGAGAGCCCTCGGTGCGTCGCAGAATCGCCTTGACGCGGCTGACCAGCTCGCGCGGCGAGAACGGCTTGGTCACGTAGTCGTCGGCGCCGAACTCCAGGCCGAGCACCCTGTCGACCTCGTCGCCACGTGCTGACAGCATCAGGATCGGTGTGTTCGAGTGCGTTCGCAGATCGCGCGCCACGTCGAGCCCTGACTTGCCGGGCAACATGAGGTCGAGCACGACGAGGTCGGGGCGTATCTCCTCGAACATCATCTCGGCGCCGGCCGCGTCACTTGCGGTGTGGACCTCGTAGTCGGCCTGGGAGAGCGCGTAGGACACGACTTTGAGGATGGACTCCTCATCGTCGACGACCAGGATACGTTTCACCGGACGATCCTCCTCCGCCGTTGACCCTTCGTGCAGAGAGAATAGTCTACAAGGTGGGGATATTCGCTAACATAACCCTAACACTACGGCAATGCGCTACGAATCGCGTGTGGGGGGCCGATTGTTAGTGTCGTTCGCGACATGAACGCGCGGACGCCGAGCTACCGAGGTGTGTGAGTGCAGAGAGACACGATGTTTCCGCCGCACAGGATCACGGGGTCACGAACGGTGCTCAGCCGGACCGGACCACCCCATGCGTCCGCGGTTGCATCGATCCTGATCGTGCTAGGCGTACTCGCTCTCGCCACCCTCCTTCCGCCAGCGGCCTCCGCAGCACCTCTCGGGCGCGCTGCCACGGGCGAGCTTCTCTACTACCCCTGCACCTCGTGCCACCCTCTCGGCCTCGACGGCCGCCCGACCGGCGCGAACCCGAACGACTTCGAGCAGCACCAGATCGTGCTCGAGGCGCACGACACGCTCGGGGAGGGAAGTGTCGCGTGCCTTGCCTGTCACGACGATCCGACGCGTGATCCCGGTCGCTTGAGGGTGGTGGGCGCCGGCTTTGTGGAGGCGGGAAGCGACGACGTCTCGCTCGTCTGTTACCAGTGTCACTCCGCGCAGTACCAGGAGTGGCAGGACGGCATCCACGGTCGCGAGCAGTCCGGCTGCACTGCGGCCGGATGTCACGACCCGCACACGCCGGCCTGGATCTACGGCGCGCCCTTGCCTCCGTTCACGGGCACCGGGTTCGAGGTGCGCGTGGTGTCGAATCGCGTGCCCTTCACTCCGCTCGCCGGACCACCGGCACCGGCGCCCGTAGAGACGCCCTTCTGGCTTGCGATCGCCTCGGCGGTCGGCGTACTGCTTGCGGTCGGCCTGATCGGATTGATGGTGCGAGGGAGGCACGCGAGATGAGCGACAACCACCTCGAGCCGCGAGATGCGGGCTCTCCTGAGGTACCGGGCCCCGAGACCGCGCCACAGGGCCTCACGATCTCACGGAGGCGTCTGCTGGAGGGCATGGGGGCGACCGCGGCGCTGATGGCGGCAGGGGTTGCGCCCGCGCTCCTCTCGGCACTCCCGGGCAAGGCATCGGCCAGCGAGTCGCCGTCCGGCGGAGGTGATGCTGTCGATGCCATCGCGGAGCGGAACCAGCCGGTCAACTACCCCGGCCGGCCGGTCAAGTACGCGCAGCCCGCAGGTGACGAGAAGTGGGTCATGGTCATCGACGTGAAGGCCTGCATCGGCTGTCGCCGTTGCGTTTACGCCTGCGTCAAGGAGAACAACATCGGCCGGGAGTCCGGCTTCACATACATCCAGCTGCTCGAGATGGAGCCCGGATCGATCGACATCGAGCACGCGAAGCTCGACTACGAGGAGGGCGGCCGGCCGGACAAGTGGTACCTGCCGGTGCAGTGCATGCAGTGCGCGAAGCCGACGTGTGTCTACGGGTGCCCGGTCAAGGCGACGTGGAAGGAGCCGGACGGCATCGTCGTCATGGACTACGACAAGTGCATCGCGTGTCGCAACTGCATCGTCACGTGCCCGTACGGCGCGCGGCACTTCAACTGGGTGCACCCGCACGTCCCCGAGGACGAGATCAACCCGGACGTCCCACTCGATGAGAAGGCCGGCACGATCGAGAAGTGCCACTTCTGCATCCAGCGCACGCGCAACGGAGGCACGACCGCGTGCACGGAGGCATGCCCCGTGGGTGCGCGCGTCTTCGGGGACCTGAGCGATCCGGACAGCGCGGTCTCCAAGATACTGCGCACCCGGCGCGTCTGGCGGCTCAAAGAGGAGCTCGGTAACGAGCCCATGATCTGGTACGTGGGGTGAGGGCATGAGCACACAGAGCACACAGTGGGCCGCGCCCGCCCCCGACACCAAGCGCTTAATCGGCATCGACTGGAACATAGGAGGGCTTCTCCATGCGGGCCCGCGCTTCTACGCGTTCATCTCGTTGCTGGTTACCGTCATCTTCCTCGGGCTGATGGCGTGGGGTGCCTTCCTTTTCAACGGTGGCGGCCTCATGGCGATGCGCGACACCTACCCGTGGGGCCTGTGGTTCACCAACTACATGTACTACGTTGGGCTCTCCGCCGGCGGGCTCGCCGTCTACGCGAGCGTGCACCTCTTCGGCGCCGAGCAGTTCCGGCCGCTCTCGCGTCTGGCCGTCCTGCAGGCCGGAGTGCTGGTCATGATGGCGCTGCTCGGCATCATCACCGACATGGAGCGCTTCTGGCGCGCGGGGTGGATGCTGCTCACCCCCAACCCGACCTCGCCCTTCGTCTACACCGGCAGCGCTGCGAACATCTATATGATCATCGCCTTCGTCGACCTGTGGATCCTGATCACCGGCAAGGGCGGCGAGAAGCTGGCGATGCGCATGACGCTCATAGCACTGCCCTTCGCGGTCTATCTCCACACGACGACGGCGTTCGTGCTCTCGCTCAACAAGGCGCGCGAGCTGTGGAACTCGGCGGTGATGGTGCCGATCTTCCTCACCTCGGCCACCGCCTCGGGTATCGCGCTGCTCATGATCAGCGCCTACATCATGCAGCGGTTCAACGTCATGCGCTTCAAGAAGAGCATGTTCCGCAGCCTGTCCACCCTGCTTGCGACCGTCATCATCATCGATCTCTTCCTGCTCGGGGTCGAGATCCTCTCCATCTTCTGGCCCACCTCCAACCACCCGGGTCACTCCGCGCGCATGGCGCTGTTCTTCGAGGCGCCCTACGGCTGGGTGTTCATCCCGGTGCTCATCCTCGGTGTGAGCGCCTTTGCGCTGCTCGCCGGTCGTAACCGGCGACACCTGCCGGCCGTCCAGCTGACTGCGGCGGCGATGTACGTGGTCGCGATCTTCCTGAAGCGCTACACGCTCATGGCGATGGGGTTCGCCATCGACCCGCTCGGCCAGTTCACCGCGCCTTACTTCCCGAGCCTGGTGGAGATCCTGATCGCGCTGATGATCCTTGCGATCGGTCTGCTCATCATGGCGGTGGCAGCCAAGATACTGCCGCTGCAGGTACCCGACCAGGAGATCGAGGAGCACGCTCACGAGCATGTGAAGCAGCGTGCCGAGTGGGCAGCGCTCGACGCAGAGCCGCAGGCGGCCCAGGCATCCGTCACCGAGGCCGGGTGACGCTGACATGACGACGGTTCGCCGCGCGCTCAGGGGTGCCGGCTCGCTGCTGGCTCGCTACCGGATGGTGATCGCTGCGGTACTCGTCGTCCTCGCCATCCTGATTGCGGTGCCGGTGGTTGTCGTGAGTGCCTCTCCGGGCTTCTTCAGCCGCTATCACGACCTGGAGATCAACGCCGAGGAACTGCAGATCTCGATGCACGCCGGGATCGGGTGCCGACGGTGTCACGCCGCTACGCAGGGCACGCTCGCCTACGGGATCGCACTCGTCGGCGACTTCTACGTCGGACTCGTCCGCCCCGCCGGAGTACCGGCTTTCCTCGAGTTCGAGACCCCGGGCCGCGAGGCGTGCCTGAGCTGTCACGCGACCGCCTGGAGTCACCAGATGGAGCGCATCTCGCGTGTGCCCCACCCGGCCCATCCGCGGCTGGCAAGCGAGACGCGCGAGTGTGTCGGGTGCCACAAGTGGACGGCGCACCAGGAACTCTACGCCGAGGAGCACAAGGAGATGCCGTTCTCGGGCATCTGCGTCTCATACGGGTGCCACGTCGGCTTCCGTTCGGAGGACCAGTGCACCAGCTGCCACCACGTCCTGCGCGATGAGGACGAGGATTGGCTCGCCGAGCATCCGACCATCGCCCAGACGATCGGCACGAACGCCTGTCTCGAGGTGTGTCACGATGCCGGGCAGTGCCGACTGTGCCATACCACCGGCGAGCGTCCGGTGTTCGACGGCCTGCAGGCGGAGACCGGCCTGGAGGACATCGAACGCCAGCACATGGATCCCCAGTGGCGCGTTGAGCACGGCCCCACGGCACTCGAGGACCAGACGAAGTGCTCGCGCTGTCACATCTCCGACGGCGAATGCCGCGCGTGCCATGCGCATCGCCCCGTCTCCCACGACCCGGTCGAGACGTGGATCGCGGATCACAAGAACGTGGTCGAGCCCGATGACGACAAGCGTTGCGTGACGTGTCACCAGCGGTCCTGGTGCGACGAGTGTCACGACCTGTTCAAGGAGATGGGGTAGGTGTCCGAGCAGGGCACGCCCCCGCGCAAGCGCCGCGTACGTCTCGTGGCCGCAGTGCTCCTCGTTCTCGCTGTCTCCCTGCTGGTCTGGCCTCTCGTATCGGTGCTCCAGCCGGGCTACTACGCGCGCTACACGGAGCTTCGCGATCGGATGGACAACTGGGAGGTCTCCACGCACGCGCGGATGACGTGTGCAAGCTGCCACATCGAGCCCGGGGCACGCGGATGGGTCGAGTTCGCGGTCCGTTCGATCCCGGCATTCTACTCGCAGCTGATTCAAGGTCCGCATGAGGAGAACCTCTTCGACCCGCCGACACGAGCCGCCTGCCAGCAGTGCCACACGAGCTACCGTCAGGTTTCGGCCGACGGTGACCTGCTCATCCCGCACCGCGCGCATGTCGAGATCCTCGAGATCGAGTGCGTGGTGTGCCACGAAGACCTCGTCCACGCCGAGAACACCGAAGGGTTCAACCGCCCGTCGATGAAGATGTGTCTCGATGAGTGTCACAACGGCGAGATAGCGGGCAATGAGTGCATCAAGTGCCACACGCGCAAGCATGTTCCGGAGGACCACTTGCGTGCGGACTGGCTCGAGATCCATGCCGAGCAGGTGGACACCATCGAGTGCGGGGAGTGCCACGCCTGGACGCCCGACTACTGCCAGGAGTGCCACAGCAAGCGCCCGGCTTCTCACGAAGGCAACTGGAAGACCGATCACGCCGGCCGTGCGGCCGAGCACTCGGCAGGCTGTATGGTGTGCCACTCCGAAGAGTCCTGTGCGGAGTGTCACTGATGGGCGCCCGGGTTCCACGCTGGTGGGCGCAGCGCACGCCTCCCGAGAAGCGGCACTTCGTCGCACGCACGGGGCTTATCGTGCTGGCGGTCGTGGTACTCGTGGCCGTCCCGGCGTATCTCGCGCTGCGGCCTGCGTTCCTCGAGCGGTTCCCCGACTACGAGACCGTCTACCTGACGTGGCACGAATCGACGCATGCCGAGGTGTCGTGCCAGCGCTGCCATGTCGATCCGGGGCTAGTGCCGCAGGCGTGGTACGGGGTGCGGATGCTCGGCGAGTTCTACGTGGCGCTCCTCCCGACGAGCCGGCAGCCCGACCTGCTCGGCGTACCGACGAATGAGGCCTGCGATCGCTGTCACACCGACCTGGTCACGGTCTCGCCCTCCGGCGACCTGAGAATCCCGCACCGGGCACACGTCGAGATGCTCAGCATGGAGTGCGTCGAGTGTCATGACTACGTGGTCCACGAGGTGAACGACGCAGGCACGCACACGCCGACCATGGAATCGTGCCTGACGTGTCATGACGGCGAGGTTGCCAAGAGCGATTGCGTGGCGTGCCACATCGACAAGGACCCGCCCGACACCCACCTTTCTGCAGACTGGGTGTTCGAGCACGCAGTCGCGGTCGACGACAGCTGTAACTCCTGCCACGAATGGACCGAGCGCTGGTGCGCCGACTGCCACGCGATCCGCCCGGACTCACACGGCGAGGACTGCCGTGCACAACACCGCTTCCGCGTGGAGGAGCGTCGCAACTGCGAGGCGTGCCATACCGGGGAGTTTTGCATCCGCTGCCACGGGCTGGTGCCGTCGCTGAACTACGACTCGGCCCTCAGGCGGGTGCGGTAGGTGACGTGATGGAAGAGACGACACGGACGCTCAGAGCCGGACGCCGGGACCGCATCGTGATCGCGGTGCTGGCGGGTGTCATCGTACTGGTTGTTGCCGCCGGCTTTGTGACGTCCTCTCCGGCGTTCTGCGGCTCATGCCACGAGATGGGGCCCAGTCACGAGTCGTGGTCGCAGTCTGCACACACCGGCGTCAAGTGCGTGACCTGCCACGAGACGCCGCGGGAGTGGTACGGTCAGCCGCTCCGGGCAGTCGAGCGCACGCGCCTGCTCGCGCGCGACACGTGGCGCCATCTCTCCGGGCGCCTCGGCGAGCCGAACGACCCGAGCGCCATCGGGCGCACCTCTCCGATGCCCGACGAGATCTGCCTGCAGTGCCACACGCCCGATCGCAGGGCCACGTCGGGGTTCCGCATCCTCATCGACCATCCCGAGCACGCCCGGCGCACCGGTTCGTGCGTGGCCTGCCACGTCTACACCGCGCATCCGGACCCTGACCTCGGCAAGCCGCTCTCGCTCATGACCAAGTGTTACGACTGCCACGGGACCGCCGAGTACCCCGAGGCACCGGACGCGTGCGAGACGTGTCATCCGACCGACTTCGACCTGCGGCCCCCGTCGCATCTCGAGGCACCGTGGATGCGCGATCACGGCTTCACCGCCACTGCCGACCCGGCGCTGTGTGCGATGTGCCACGAGCAGGAGTCGTGTGACGACTGTCACGGGGTCGAGATGCCCCATCCCGAGGGGTGGCTCGATGGCCCGGTCAGTCACGGCGCGGCCGTCGAGGAAGACGATGAGGTGTGCTTCCGGTGTCACACACGCGAGCCGGACTCCTGCGCAGCGTGCCATCACGAGGGGTACGACCCTGCGCTCGGGCCGTGGATCGAGCAGCACTACGACGAAGCGCGCACCGTCGGCGTCGCTTCATGCCTCGACTGTCACCAGCCCGTCTTCTGCGCCACGTGCCACATGGCCCCGGCGGGCGTGCCGGAGGAGTAGAGCGGCAGAGAGCGCGGGGATGGCTATGCCCTCTGCACGGGAAAGTGGATCTCCGTGAGGCAGTCTTCAGGAGCCGCGGTTGCGGGGTCGCTCATGTAGGCTTCCCGCGGAGGACCTGCCAAGACGTAGCCCTGCTCGGCCACCCACGCTCCCAGTGCTTCGTAGGTCGGCGCGACGGTGTCGTACGGTCCGCGATGGATCACGGAGGCCACCGTCATCGCCGGAAGCTTCTTGATGCCGAGCCCTTTCTCGTCGGGCCCCTCCTCGGCAGGATCACCTGCGACCGGTGCCCACACCTCCCACAACGCTTCGGATTCAGGAACGATCTGCGGGTCGTTGAGGTAGACCGCCAGCGGCATGCCGACAGGCTCCAGGCCTCGTGATGAGACCCAGCCGTACAGGATGCCGAACGCGATTGGGATCTGCTCGTATCGCCCAGTCATTGCGACGAACGCGACGGTCATCGGTTCGGCCTGCTTGATGCTGGGATCTAACATGTGTATCACCTCGTGAAATATGTACCCGACATGCACCGACGGGTGGACTTCCGCTGTAGTGACATCGGAGCCCGGTCCGTCACGATGCACAGGGACCGGGGTATATGCCACACGTAAGGGGAAGGCCGGGACTTGACCGGGGGACGCGGCAGTCTCGACCCTGTGTGCGGGGTGCCGATGGTGCCCCGCACGAAAGGGGGTGCACCATGAGACGTATCCTTGTCTTCGTGATCGTGGTCGCTGTGCTGGCTGTGGCAGCGGTGGCGATCGCCACGGAGTCGCCGGTCCTGAGTCCGAGGGAGCAACTCGGGAAGTCCATCTTCTTCGATGAGAACCTGTCCCTGAACGGCAATCAGTCGTGTGCCAGCTGTCACGACCCGGCAGCCGGATGGACCGGTCCGCACTCCGATGTGAACGCCACGGTGGTCGTCTACGAGGGCTCGGTGCCCGGCGCGTTCGGTGACCGTAAGCCGCCGTCATCGGCCTACGCGACATTCGCCCCGGTCCTGCACTACCAGAAGGGTGGCCTGTTCGTGGGCGGCAACTTCTGGGACGGGCGGGCTACAGGCGAGAGGTTGGGCAATCCTGCGGCCGAGCAAGCCCAGGGGCCCTTCCTGAATCCGGTGGAGCAGGCGTTGCTGACAGAGTACGACGTGGTGTCTCGTGTCGTGGCAGCAGCCTATCCGGTGACCTATTCGGACGTGTTCGGCCCGGTCGACCTTGGCGATCCTGATGCCGTGCTCGCAGCGTACGACAAGATCGCGTACGCGATTATGAGTTACGAGGCCTCGGCGGAGTCGAACGCGTTCACTTCCAAGTTCGATGCGGTCCAGGCCGGGACGGCCACGTTCACCAAGGAGGAGAAGAAGGGCTTCAACCTGTTCAGCGGCAAGGCGAAGTGCGGCAAGTGCCACATCGCCAAGGCGAAGAAGGGCGAGCCGGTTCTGTTCACCGATTTCACCTACGACAACCTCGGCATACCGAAGAACCCCGACCTGCCGATCTACGCCGTCGATCCCGACTTCATCGACTATGGGCTCGGCGGCTTCCTGGCATCCCGGCTCGACTATGCGCCGTTCGCCGAGGAGAACATCGGCAAGCACAAGGTCCCCACGTTGCGCAACGTAGACTTGCGACCGTACGAGGGGTTCGTGAAAGCCTACGGGCACAACGGCTACTTCAAGTCGCTCGAGGAGATCGTCCACTTCTACAACACCCGCGACGTTCCGGGCGAGGGCTGGATGGGCGAGCCGTGGCCCGCTCCCGAGGTCCCCGAGACCGTCAACACCGCTGAACTCGGCAACCTCAAGCTGACTGCAGAAGACGAGGCGGCCATCGTCGCATTCATGAAGACACTCTCCGACGGGTGGACTCCGTAGTAGAGCTCTAGCTGTGAGGCATGAAGTGGCAGCCCGGCGTGGCGCCGGGCTGCCACCCGTGTGGCGGAAGCGCCTGTCCGGCTATGTGACCAGTTCGCATCCCGGCTCGCGGGACGATCGGCATGATGTTGGGAGGGGTGCAGCATGGCAGATGACTCCAGACCGGGTGTAGCACCGCCGGCGGAGCCACCACCGACCGGATCTCCCGGAGCGAAGTGGCGCACGCTCGCACTGGCGGTTCTCGCACTGGCGGGGCTGACCTTCTGTTGCGCAGCGACGCTCGTGCTGACAGGCATCATCGCTGAGCCGGAGACGGTCATCGAGCAGATTCTGCGCACGCTGACCGGCGGCTAGATCGGTACCGCGTTCGGCGTCTTGCTTGTGCCGGTTCGCCTGCGGGCTTATCCTTTCCGGTGGCGCCGCGATTCGACGACGCATCGGTATCGGGAGGGACCATGTGGCTTCGGCTGCGCCTGTCTGACCTGCGCACGATCGTCCACTTCGTCGGCGTGTTCGTCGTCGGCATCGGCGCCGCGATGATCGTGCCGCTTGCAACCGCCGTGCTGTGGCGGGAGTGGGGAGCGGCGCTCGACTACATACTGGGAATGGGCGTGACACTTCCCTTCGGCTTCCTGCTCATGCATGCGGACGTGGTCAGGGAGCGGATCACCTACGCCCACGCCTTCTCCATCACCGCCCTGGGCTGGCTCGTGGCTTCGCTGGCTGCCGCCGTGCCGCTCGCGTTCTCGGGCAACTACCCTACCTACCTCGACGCCGCCTTCGACGCTCTCTCGGGTCTCACTACCTCCGGTCTCACCGTGGTCACGCAGCTTGACCACATGGCTCAGGCCCACAACATGTGGCGACACCTCACCCACCTGATAGGCGGTCAGGGCATCGTCGTGGCCGCGCTCTCGCTCGCCGTTGGACTGAAGGGCGGAGGATTCTCGCTCTACGTGGCAGAGGCCCGTGACGAGCGGATCCTGCCCAACATCCTGCACACGGTCCGCTTCATCTGGGTGGTTACCGCAACGTACGTCGGGCTCGGCACGGCCGTGCTCTTCGGAGTCATGCTCAGGCTCGGGATGACGCCGGGTCGGGGGATCCTGCACGCGTTCTGGGCGGCGATAGCTACCTATGACACGGGCGGTTTCGGCCCGCAGTCGATGAACGCGATGTACTATCACAGCTCCACGTTCGAGTTCGTGACCGTACTGCTGATGATCGCCGGCGCGCTGAACTTCAACCTGCACGCTCAGGTGTGGCGGGGTGGATACGACGAACTGTGGCGTAACATCGAAACACGGGTCCTCGCCTTCAACATCCTCGTTCTCTCAATCGCCGGATCCGCGGGGCTTGCGGCCAGCAGGGTATTCTCCGGCGCTCCGTTCGAGCTGTGGCGAAAGGGCGCGTACCATGTCCTCTCGGCCCACACGGGCACCGGCCATCAGACTGTCTATACGAACCAGTGGCTCACGGACATGGGTCCGGGGTTCATGGCGGCGATCCTTCTCGCGATGGCAGCCGGCGGCGCGGTGTCGTCCACCGCCGGCGGGATCAAGGCTCTTCGTATCGGAATCATCGTTCGCAGCCTCATGCAGCAGGTCAAAGAGGCGCTCGCGCCGAGTGCCGCTGTCAGCCGTACGCGCTACCATCATCTGCGCGGGCAGATTCTCACTCCACAGGTGGCGGCTGCCGCAGCGATGGTCTTCATCATGTATGCGGTCACGTACGTGACCGGCGGGTTCATCGGCGCCGAGTACGGTTACGATCTGCGCGGTGCCATGTTCGAATCGATCTCTGCGACCGCGAATGTCGGCCTGTCCACAGGCATAACGTCCGCCGCGATGCCGGTCGGGCTCAAGGTGACGTATATGCTCCAGATGTGGGCAGGGCGTCTTGAGTTTCTTGCCGTGTTAGCGCTCTTCGCACATCTCGTGCTCGGTATTCGCCGCGTGGTGAGTCGAGTCGGGCGGGCGTGACAGTCCTGCAGGTCGCGACTATCCTGGTAGCTGAAGAGCCCCTTTCGCACGACTCCGACAGGCAGGGACAGCGAGATGCCCGTACACAGGCTCCAGAACCCGTTCGAGCACTGGTTTCGCGGTCTGTTCGCCGAGGTGCTCGCGTTTGCGCTCTTCGTCCTTGCGGTGTTCCTGATCACGATCGCCGTGTCGCTGGTGCTGTGACATGTGGCTGAGGCTCGCCTCGCGCGACCTGAGGATCGTCTCGCACTACGTAGGCATGCTCGTCGTAGGCATCGGGCTCGCGATGGCAGTCCCGATCGCGGTCGGATCGATCTACGCCGAGTGGGCGGCGGTACTCGATTTCGTGCTCGGCATGGGGGTCGCGCTGACCGTCGGCATGCTGCTGATCAACGCCGAGACGCGCCCGGACCGCGTGACACACACGCACGCGCTCGCCATCACGGCTCTCGGCTGGATCGCGGCTGCGATGGTTGCCGCCGTTCCGCTGGCGCTCTCCCCGAACTACGACAGCTACCTGAACGCAGCCTTCGATGCGATATCGGGGCTGACGGTGTCCGGCCTGACCGTGGTCAGCGGTCTCGACCACATGGCGATCTCCCACAATATGTGGCGCCATCTGATGCAGCTCATCGGCGGCCAGGGGATCGTGGTCGCGGCCCTTTCACTTGCGGTGGGACTGCGCGGCGGCGCGTTCTCTCTCTACCTCGCCGAGGGAAGGGACGAGCGCATACTCCCGAACGTCGTACACACGGCGCGCTTCATCTGGTTCGTGACCGCCGTGTACGTCGCGGCGGGAACTCTGACGCTCTTCGCTATCCTCACTCATCTGGGGGTCTCGCTCGACCGGGGGATACTTCACGCCTTCTGGTTGACCGCCGCCGCCTTCGACACCGGCGGATTCGCACCGCAGCGCATGAACCTGATGTACTACCACAGCACGCTTGTCGAGATGACCGCGCTCTGTCTCATGATGGCCGGATCGATCAACTTCGCGTTGCATGCTCACGTGTGGCGTGGCGCGCGGGACGAGCTGTGGAAGAACCTCGAGACCCGGGTGCTCGCCACGGTGATCGCGATCGGCTCCATGCTCGTCGCCCTCGGGCTCATGGCATCGGATCGGTTTCCGGGAGGACTCGCACTGCTCCGCAAGGGTGTCTT
This sequence comes from Coriobacteriia bacterium, assembly GCA_019429145.1. Lineage (GTDB taxonomy): Bacteria > Actinomycetota > Coriobacteriia > Anaerosomatales > SLCP01 > SKKZ01. Next base: position 18,656 of record JAHYJI010000002.1, read on the forward strand.
CCAGGTGATATCGGGCCACAGTGCCGGACACCAGACCGTCTACGGAAACCAGCTGCTCGAGGAGTTCGGAAGCATCGGACTGTTGGCCATCATCATCGGCATGGCCGTGGGCGGTTCGCTCTCGTCGACCGGTGGAGGCGTGAAGGCCCTGCGCATCGGCGTCATCACCAAGTCGATAATCCTGCAGACAAAACAGGCGCTGGCACCGCCGAGCTCGGCGATCAAGATTCGCTACCATCACATCACCGAGCGCATCCTCACTCCGGACGTCACCGGAGCGGCCGCCACGGTGTTCATCCTCTACCTCGGCACGTACCTGATGGGCGGGGTTGCCGGTGCGATCTACGGGTACGGTATACCGGAGTCGCTCTTCGAATCGGTCTCCGCGACCGCAAACTCGGGGCTTTCTATCGGGATCACCTCGCCATCGATGCCAACGGGGCTTAAGCTCGTGTACATGTTCCAGATGTGGGCAGGCCGACTCGAGTTCATAGCCGTGCTGGTGCTCATCGCGCAGGTCGTTCTTGCCTTCGATCTCAAGGGGATGCGGAAGTGATGATGCGGTTCCTGATGGCCCTGGCTCTGACGGTGGCGTTCGCCGCCTCTGGCTCGGGCATGGCCCATGCGGGCCTCTCCGGAGATGCGATGTCACCAGCTGAGGTGGTCGCCATCGACCGGGCCCGTGACGGCAGCGTCATCGTGGTAGAGGGCGAGGCGATCGGAGAGCACCTGCGCGCGCGCGGCGGAGGTCGTTGGGTGAACATCCTCGGGGACGAGACGGGCCTCGGCATCTGGGTGACCGATGCGATGGCCGAGGGCATCGAGTACTTCGGGGACCACCGTCATGACGGGGACATCGTCCGCGTTGTGGGAGTCGTAAACATCGCCTGCGATCAACACGCGGGGGAGTTCGACGTCCACGCCGAGAGCCTGGCAACGATAGCGGTCGGCGGTCCACGCGAGATGGAGATCCAGCCGATCAAGGGTGTCGTGGGCGCAGCCGGCATGGTACTCGCGTTCCTGCTCTGGCGCTACTATCGTCAGCGCCGCGAACGGCGAATGCTCTGACGGATTCCGGGAGGGATCGGGACCGTGTCGACGCCTGCTGATATGTCAGATGCCGTCATCGACCTGCGCGGCGTCGTCAAGGTCTACGACACCGGCGAGGTGCCGTTCACGGCGCTCAAAGGCGTCGATCTGACCGTCAGGAGCGGGGAGTTCGTCGGGCTCGTGGGCAAGTCCGGCTCGGGCAAGACCACGCTCATCAACATGATCACCGGCATAGACCACCCCACCGAGGGCGAGGTCAACGTGGGCGGCACGCCCGTCCACGCGCTCAACGAGAACCAGCTCGCCATGTGGCGAGGCCGCACGATCGGCGTGGTCTTCCAGTTCTTCCAGCTGCTCCCCACGCTGACCGTGATCGAGAACGTCATGCTGCCGATGGACTTCTGCAACATGTACGCATCCGCCGAGCGACCCGAGCGGGCGATGCACCTGCTCGAGCAGGTCGAGATGGCCGACCAGGCATTCAAGCTTCCCTCCGCGCTCTCGGGCGGCCAGCAGCAGCGCGTGGCGATCGCCCGGGCGCTCGCCAACGACCCACCGATCCTCGCTGCCGACGAGCCTACCGGCAACCTGGATTCCAAGACCGCCGACGCGGTCTTCCGCCTGTTCGAGGAGCTCGTCGACGCCCACAAGACGATCGTCATGGTCACGCACGACAGCGACATCGCCGCGCGCGTGAGACGTGCGCTCGTTGTGAGCGACGGCGAGATCGTCGAGGAGACGGTCCACCGGCCGCGGACCGAGCGGCGAGGCATCTGACGTGAGCCCCCGCTGGCGCAAGGTCTGGCGCGATCTCACGGGGCACCGGTTTCGGACACTGCTCGTAGTGCTCTCGATCGCGGTGGGCATCTTCGCGATCACGGTGGTCATGGGCGGGCGGGGCATCCTGTTGCGAGAGTTCGAGGCGGTGTATGCCGAGTCGATGGCACCCACCATCACCTTCGATGTCGACGCAGCAGACTCCTCGGTCGTGCGTGCGGTCGAGCGCGTCGAGGGCGTGCGCATGGCGGAGGGCCGAAGGACTTTTCCGGTCCGCTTCACCGGCGGGGAGCAGCCCCGCGGGGTACTCTCGGCCGGCTGGGACACCCTTCAGGTCCACGCAGTGGCGAACATAGCCACCGCGCGTATAGAGAGGACCACGCTCGAGGCTGGGCGCTCCTGGCCTCCCGGTGCCGGCGAGGTCCTGCTCGAGCGCTCGGTGAATATGATGTCGGAGTACGAGCCGGGTGACGTCATCACGGTCGAAACCGCGAGCGGCACGCGCGCCACGCTCAATGTGGTCGGGCTGGTTCACGACATCAATGCGTTTCCGGCACACTTCGTCGCCGGCCCCACCGGCTACGTGTCGATGGAGACGCTCCGTATGCTCGACGAGCCCGACTACTTCAGCACCATCCTGGCAGTGGCCGAGGGTGAGCCCACCCAGGCCGAGGCGAGCCGGCTCGCCATGAGCATCCGCGACGACGTCTTGATCTCGCGTGGCGTGCGCGTGATGAGGACGAGCGTGCCCGAGCCGGGCAGCCACTTCCTCGGCGACATCTTCCGAGGGGTCTCTCTCCTGCTGCTCGCGCTGGGAGTCCTGAGCCTGTTCCTCTCCGGGTTCCTCGTGGTGACGACGGTGCAGGCGATCATGTCGCAGCAGGTCAGTCAGGTCGGCATCATGAAGGCCATCGGGGGACGGGCCGACCAGGTCACCTGGATGTACCTGGTGATGGTGACCGTGTACGGGCTGTTTGCGGTGGTCGTCGGCATGCCTGCCGGAGCGGCTGCGGGCCGCTGGTTCACGGGCTTCGCCGCAGACCTGCTCAACTTCCGGGTGACGTCTTATGCGCCGCCGGCCTACGTCGTAGCGCTCGGAGTCGCGGTCGGCATCGCCGTTCCGCTCCTTGCGGCGATCGTTCCGGTCCGTGCGGGGACGCGTATCAGCGTGGTAAAGGCGCTGAATGCGACCGGCATGTCCGGGACGTCCTTCGGTCACGGGCTGATCGACCGCGCGCTCGGGCTGCTCCGCGGCCTTCCGCGGCCGGTCGCGCTCTCGCTGCGTAACACGTTCCTGCGCAAGGGGCGCCTCGCTCTCACGCTTATCACGCTGACGCTCGCCTCGGCGGTGGTCATGTCGGTGATGAGCGTGCGGACGTCGATACTCGCCACCGTCGACGAGGTCGACATGTGGCGCTTCGATGCGCAGTTCTACTTCGCGCTGCCCCAGAGCGCCGAGGCGGTCGATCGCATCGCATCGCGAGTCGAGGGGGTGGTGGCGGTCTCGAGCATGCCCGAGTACCGCGCGGTGCTTTCGCGTGCCGACGGAAGCGAGTCCGACGGCATCGACATCATCGGCGTAGTGCCGGAATCGGACTTCGTCGCCCCGCGCGTCACCGCAGGCCGGTGGCTGGAGCCGACGGACGCATCGGCGATCGTCCTGAACTCCGATGTAGTCAAGAGCGAGCCTGAGCTCGCGGTCGGTACGAACGCGACGTTCAACCTGCTCGGCGAGGAGCGTGACTTCGAGGTGGTCGGTGTCGTGACGGCGGGGCTTATGGGGCCCGTTGCGTTCACGCCCTCCGGTTACCTCGACTCGCTGGCAGGAGGGACCGGAGCGGTCACCCGGCTCCAGGTCCGAACGCCGACCTCCGAGCCGACCGAGCAGATGCGGGTCGCGCGCCTGGTGGAGCAGAGGCTCGAGGAGCGGTCCGTTCCGGTTGCATTCACGCAGACGCAGAGCGAGCAGCGCGATCAGGTCGCCAGCCAGCTCGGAATCCTCGTGACCTTCCTCGCCATCATGGGGGTGATCCTCTCGGTCGTGGGTGTGATCGGCCTGACCGGCACGATGACGATCAACGTGCTCGAGAGCACGCGCGAGATCGGAGTGATGCGGGCGATCGGTGCCTCGCACGGCTCGATCTACCAGATCTTCGTGACCGAAGGCGTGGTCATCGCGCTCATCGCCTGGGCGCTCGGCGCGCTGATCTCGTATCCTATGAGCTTTCTTCTGCTCGACATGCTGGAGACGGCGATGGGGCTCCCGTTGACCTTCGAGTACTCGTGGGCGGGCGTGGGCATCTGGCTTGTGGCGGTGGTCGTGATAGCCGTCGGCGCGAGCCTGCTCCCCGCCTTCCGTGCGGCGCAGGTCAGCGTGCGCGACGCGATCGCTTATGAGTAGCGGCCGCACCCGGTTATCCCGACCGACAGCTGGGTAGAGTCCACGGTGGCGAGGCGAATCCGCCCCGGACGCGTTCTTCATGCCGGCCAAGAAGAGGTGAGAGCAGTGAAGAATCGAAGGTCCGTCCCCCTAGCCGCGTTGACCCTCCTCCTTCTCAGTGCGTTGCTGCTGGCGGTGGGCTGTGCCCCGACGGCTGGCGACGATCAGGCCACACCGATCGAGATCCCCGGAGACGACACGACTACCGATGAGTAACGGATCCTCTAGGCATCCATCTCCACAGCCGAGACCAGGAAACCGTCACCGTCACGCTCGAGTGAGATGTTGAGCTGGAACTGCGAGTCCGTGAACTCCACCGTGTCGCTCATGCGGATGAAGACCCAGTACGCGCCCTCCATCTCAGAGATGTTGTTGATCTGTGCGAAGACGACGCCGCCGGTGCGTAGATAGTCGGCAGGCCGGTCCGCGATCCTCGCTGCGAGGTCCCCGGTCGCGAGTGCCTGCAGCGCTCCGACGTCACCGGCGTACATCGCGCGCACGAACTCCATGGCACGCTCCTGCGCAGCGCGGTTGTCCGCCTCGTCCAGCACCGGCTCGGTCTCGACAAGGACCATCTCGGAGCCGCCGATCTCTGCAAGGCGCGTCTCCAGTTCCTCGACCTGATCGCTGAGCTGCTCAGCGTCTCGCTCGAGCGCCGCGATCTCACGCGCAACCGGCAATATCTTGACCTGCCGCGCGAGTGCCGGTACCGCGAGCAGGGTGGCCGAGACGAGCGAGAGTGCCGCGAACGTGGCAGCGACCGCGACCCACCTGTGCTGGGCGGTCCTGCGCTCGCGTGCTGCATGCCGCGCGAGAGCGGGCGCGCTCCACGCCCGGGCGGGCTGAAACGCGTCACCGAGGTCGATCAGCTCGCCGACGAGGACGCGCGTGTCCTCGTATGCCACCCGGCAGCGCGCACACGTCTCCAGGTGGTCGGCCACGCCGCTCGCGGTCGTATCATCAAGCTCTCCGCGAATGTAGGACTCGAGGAGCTCGTCGATATCTCTACAGTTCATCGTGTACCTCCGTGCTCTCGGCGCCGAGCGAGTCCTTGAGTCGCCCGAGCGCCCGGTTGATCCGGGACTTGACCGTTCCCGAGGGCACGCCGAGTATCCCGGCGATGTCGTCGATCCTCAGGTCCGAGAAGTAACGCAGTGCGATGACGGTGCGGTGGTTCTCGTCGAGCAGACGAACGGCCTCGGCCAGGTCCAGCGCCGACTCCGGTCCGATGAACTCGTGAGCTTCTCGTTCGGGGACCGCTTCGACGACCACCAGCCGGCGTGTCTTGCGGTGTGCCGTGTGACACTTGTTCACGACTATCCGGACCATCCACGGCCGGAAGCTGGACGGGTCACGAAGCGTCCCGATCTTCGCCCATGCCTCCAGGAATGCATCCTGGCAGGCATCCGAGGCGTCCCAGCTCGAACCGAGGATGGAGTACGCGGTGGCATACAAGCGACGTTCGTTGCGCCGTACGAGCGCAGCGAAGGCACGCTCGTCGCCCTTCTGCGCCGATCGTACGAGCATCGCGTCGTCCACGCGTCCACCTCCTTCTCGAACCGCTGTCCGATGCATATGACGCTTCTGGTCCAGCATATCGTTCCGTTCGAAGACGGGTTGCATCGGTGTCACCGGAGATGGCGACCGTGGCGGTCTTCCCGCTTTTCCGGTTATGCCTGGTACCATAGCCCGGGCACGCTGTGTTCTACCTGTCGAGGAGGACTTGTCTCATGACGCTGCCGCTCTTCGAGCGCTACCCGGGAACCGCCGCGCTGCCGCTGGCTGGGATCGCCGAGCTTCCGACGCCGCTCGAGCAGCTCTCCATCGAGGGTGTTGACGCAGTTGTCGGCGGTCTGTGGGTCAAGCGCGACGATCTGACCAACCCGGTCTACGGCGGCAACAAGGTCCGCAAGCTCGACTTCCTCCTCGGCAAGGCGCTGGCCGAGGAGAGGCCAGCGGTCATCACCTTCGGCGCGTATGGGTCAAACCACGCGCTTGCCACCGCGGTGCACGCACGCGCACTCGGCATCGAGCCGCACATCGTGCTCTCTCCCCAGGCTCCGACCGCCTACGCCGCTGCGACGGTGCTGGCGCACGCCGGGCTCGGGACACACCTCCACCTGGTCGAGGGCTGGGAAGGGCTACGGGAAGCCGTCCGGGTACGGCAGGAGCTCACTGCCCGCGACGGAGTCGAGCCGCTCGTGATTCCGATGGGTGGCACCAACGCGCTGGGTGCCACGGGCTACGTGAACGCGGCGTTTGAGGTCGGCGAGCGGTTCGGCTCGGTCTACGTTGCAGCCGGCACTCTCGGCACCGCGGTGGGCCTGGCGATCGGATTTGCGGCCGCAGGTTCTCCCGCGCGCGTGGTTGGCGTGCGGGTGACTCCGGCGCAGATCGCCAACGAGGAGGTAGCGCGCTCGCTGGCGGCCGAGACGATCGCGCTCTTGCGCTCGCTCGACCCGTCCTTCCCGGACCTGCGCTTCGAGGACCTGCACTTCGAGTTGCGCGACGAGTTCTACGAGCCCGGTTACGCCGTCCCTACCGCTCAGACCGAGGCTGCGGTTGCGGTTGCCGGGGAGGCGGGCCTTCGCCTCGAGACCACGTACACCGGCAAGGCGATGCAGGCACTCGGCTCCGACGTGCGCAGGGGTGTGCTGCCCGAGGGCGAAGTACTATTCTGGGACACGTACCATTCGGGCCCGAAACCGGCACCGGGACCCGTTGACGCACTGCCGGTCACGCTGCAGGAGTACGTCGCCGAGTGCGATAGCCTCTTCGGCGCTGTCACTAAGGTGCACGAGACGGAGGGAGGCGCCGGATGACGCGCCGCGTGAGCTTCGGGTCCGACAACCATTCCGGGGTACACCCGCGTGTGATGGAGGCGATCGCGCGCGCCAACGAGGGGCACGTCCACGCCTACGGCGACGACCCCTGGACCGCCGAGGCGATCGGTCATCTCCGCTCGGTCCTCGGCGACGACATCGACGTGGCGTTCACTTTCAACGGGACCGGCGCCAACGTCGTCACGCTTGCCACTATCTGCCGCCCGTGGGAGTCGGTCATCTGCGCCGAGACGGCGCACATCAACGTCGACGAGTGTGCGGCGCCCGAACGGATCGCAGGAGTAAAGCTCGTGCCGGTCGCCACGCCCGACGGCAAGCTGACACCCGAGCTCGTGCGCCCTCACCTCACCGGATTCGGGTTCCAGCACCACGCCCAGCCGCGCGTGATCTCGGTGTCGCAGGCCAGCGAGTACGGCACCGTCTACACCGTGGGAGAGCTGCGCGCACTGGCCGACCTGGCACACGCTCACGGAATGCTCCTGCACGTCGACGGGGCACGCTTCGCCAACGCGGTCGCGCATCTCGGGTGCACCCCCGCCGCGATGCTCGAAGACGGCGGAGTCGATGCGCTCTCGTTCGGCGGCACCAAGAACGGCATGCTCCTCGGTGAAGCGGTCGTACTCATCCACGGCGCGCCCGCCGACACGCTGGCGTTCGTGCGCAAGCAGTGCGGACAGCTCGCCAGCAAGATGCGCTTCGTCGCCGCGCAGTTCAGCGCGATGCTCGCCGACGGGCTCTGGCTCGAGACCGCCGCCCATGCGAACGCGATGGCCGCGCGGATCGCCGAGGGTGTGCAGACGCTGGGGGTGGAGGTCACGCAGCCCGTTCAGGCCAACGAGGTCTTCGCGCTGCTGCCCGCTGACCGCACGCCGCAGCTGGCGGAGCGGTTCGGCTTCTACACGTGGGACACGGCCCGCGGCGAGGTGCGGCTGGTGACCTCGTGGGACACGCAGCCGGAGGACGTCGATGCCCTCGTGGCGGCGGTGCGCGAGATCATCTCGTAACGCGTCCCTCCGGGGGCGGCGCTAACGCGCCACGATCCGGTAGAGGGCGCCGCGGAAGTCGACCAGGTACAGCTCACCCTCGCTGTCCTCGCCGAACGAGACCACCTGCATGCCGGTCTCCGCGAGTTCGCGGTTCTCGGTCCCGCTCGCCGAGCGCACGAGACCCCAGACGCGCCCGGTCACGTAGTCGCCGTAGAGGTAGACGCCGACCATCTGCGGAAACTCCGAGCCCCGGTAGACGTACCCGCCGGTCACCGAACGGCCGATGGGGTGGCGGTACTCGACGATGGGCCACGCGAAGTCGTTCTGGTCCTCGGTCACCGTCCGGCCCTCCGGATACGCAGAGGTTCCCTCGAACAGGTTCCATCCCCAGTTCTCGCCGCCGCGGCTGCTCGCCGGTTGGAAGTTGATCTCCTCCACCGCGTTCTGGCCCACGTCTCCGATCCACAGGTCGCCCGTCTCCCGGTCGAAGGAGAAGCGCCACGGGTTACGCAGGCCGTACGACCAGATCTCTGGAAGGCCTTCCTCCCCGTCGGCGAACGGGTTGTCGGCCGGGATCGTGTAGCCGTTCCCGTCGGTCTCGGTGCTGCGTCCGGGGGCTTCGCCGACGTCGAGACGGAGCATCGCCCCGAGAGGCGTGAAGAGGTCCTGCCCGTTGCCCATCGGGTCGCCACCGGAGCCGCCGTCACCGAGGCTCGTGTAGAGATAGCCGTCGGGGCCGAACACGATGTGACCGCCGTTATGGTTGGCGTACGGCTGGGTCACGCGCAGCAGTACCGACTCGCTCTCCCGGTCAACGATCGGGCCATCCTCACGGAAGCGCGAGATGACGCTTGCGCCGCCCGGGTCCGTGTAGCTCACGTAGAAACGTCCGTGCTCGGCGAAGTCCCGCGGAAACGCCACGCCGAGGAGCCCCCGCTCGGACTCGGTGCTGACCGAGTCGGACAGATCGAGGTAGGGCTCGGGTGCGATCTTGCCATCGCTGACGACCTTGAGCAGGCCACCCTTCTCGGCGACGAAGAGCCGTCCGGACCCGTCATTGGCGTCGACCACCAGGAGGGGTTGCGAGAAGCCATCCGCTACCGGTTCGAACTCGATTTTGAGTCCGGCCAGGTCGGGTGCGGACTCTGGTGTGGTCGTGGCTTCGGAGGGAAGCGGCTGCGGCTCCCGGTCTACCACGACGGGATCTGCGCCCCCCGCGCAGCCGGCCACGAGCGCCGACGCCACCACGACGGCCATCCCCGTCAGCACCCTGCGCACTCCCGGCATCGTACTCATCCTCTCGGCTGGCGACCTCTATCCCGTTTCTTCCCGAAGTAGGTGGGAGGCATGTACAATCGGCGGCACCCGGGAGCGAAAGAGGATCTTTCGTGAGCAAGAGCTGCGAACTGAAGGCCGCCAACGGCGTGCTCGCCCACTGCGATGAGGAGCGCTGCGTGTACTGGCGCGTCGTCGACCACCTGGACCTTGCGGCGCCGGTCAACGGATGCGCAGTCCAGTACTTCGAGCTGCTCGGTGAGGACGGTGCTCCGGTGGCATCGTGGCTCCTGAGCGTGAAGGAGCGCGTCGAGGGCGTGGAGCAGCAGCGGGACGAGTGAACGAAGCCGGGTGCAGGCGCATCCGATGAGTCTGGCGTACCATGCCCGTATGCTCTTTCTGGTTGACGGATATAACGTGACGCTGGCCGATCCGGCGACGAGATCGCTGGAGATCGACGAGCAACGAGATCGGCTCGTCGCCCGGCTCCGCGCACGGGGCGGGCAGCTGCTCGGGGCCGGGCGCATCGTCGTGGTCTTCGACGGTGCTGAAGGCACGGGCATCACAGCGGCTACCCTCGCTCCGATCGACGTGCGATTCTCGCGGGGCGAGCAGGCCGACGATCTCGTGGTTCGCCTCGCGACCGGAGCGCACGAGAAGGTCTGCCTGGTAAGCTCCGATGTGGCGCTTGCCGCCCGCGTGCGCGCGGCGGCATCCCGTGGTGTCGAGGTGCGCGGGCGTGAGGCCGTGTTCGAGGCGGCCGGCAGGGGAGACCGGCGGCGTCGCCGCGGTCAGGCACCAGACGCAGGCTCGCTCGGCGTGCCGCCCGGGGGCAGGGGCATCACGAGGGAGCTCGAGAAGTTGTGGCTCGACGAGGAGGACGAGGGGTAGGATGCCGGGTCTTGGCGTGATCGTAAACGTGTTGGCGGTGCTTGCGGGCACGGCCGTGGGCTTGCTCTTCGGCCGGCTGATCGCCGAGCGGTTCAGGCTCATCGCCTTTGCCGGCATCGGTCTGGCGACGATGGTCATCGGTGCGAGCATGAGCCTCGGCGGGCTGGCCGATCTTTCCGCGAGCGAACTCGGTGCGTACGCCTCTCTCGTGTTGGTCGGCTCTCTCGTGCTCGGCTCGCTTGCCGGTGAAGGCTTGCGCATCGAGTACTGGCTGGAGCGTTTCGGACAGCAGCTGCAGGAGCTTGCGTACCGGGCGCCGGTGCTGGCCCCGGGCCGAGTCGATCAGCCGGGCGAGAAGGGCCACACGCTCGTCGAGGGGTTCGTGACCGCGTCGCTGCTCTTCTGCGTGGGGGCGATGACGATCCTCGGCTCGATCCAGGACGGGCTCGGCGACCCGTCGCTCCTCTACCTGAAGGCACTCCTCGACGGCATCGCGTCGATAGCGCTCGCCACCACGCTCGGGGCGGGCGTCGGTCTCTCGGTTATCCCGATCATCATCATCCAGGGCGGTATCGCCGCCGGGGCACACTCGGTCGAGGCGTTCATGACTCCCGAGGTCATCAACTCGATCCAGGCGGTGGGAGGAGCGCTGATCTTGGCGATCGGCCTCGACCTCGCGGGTATCAAGCGGCTGCCGGTGGGCAACATGCTGCCCGCCATCCTCGTGGGTGCGGTGCTGGTGGGCGTCCTGACGTGAGCGACGCCCCCCGGACACCGGACGCCGGCCTCGACGCTGTCTTCGCCGATCCGCCGCCGCCCATCGGGCGCTTCAACTGGGGTGCGTTCCTCATCCCCCCGATCTGGGGCGTGGCCAACGGCCAGTGGCCCGGTGTCTTCTTCCTGGCGCTGTGGGTCTTCATCGACAACGTGCTGCGCGGTCCGCGGCCATTCGGCATCTGGAGCACAGTGGCCGGCATAGTCCTGGCAGGCGTCACGATCGGCGCCCAGGCGCTCTACGCGGCAAACGCGAATCGCATCGCGTGGTACCGCATGGCGGGCCGGGTGAGTCCCGAGCGGTTCGCGCGCCGCCAGCGCCTCTGGGGGATCGCCGGCGGTGTCACGGTCGTCGGCATGGGCGTGTGGATCACACTCTTCATCCTCGGCTACGGGAGCTAGAGACTCTCGCGCCACCCCTTCACGGTGAACGCTCCCGGACAGACGTCGTTGAGCGTGCAGACTCCGCATGCAGGCCGCTTCGCGGTGCAGATCGCACGCCCGTGATCGATGAAGCGGTAGTTCACGTGGAACCACTCGTCATGGGGGAAGACCCCCATCAGGTCGCGCTCGACCTTGTCGGCGTCCTTGTGCTGTGAGAGCCCGAACCGGTGGGCGAGACGGAAGACGTGCGTGTCGACCGCGATGCCCTCGACCTTGCCGAATGCGTTGCTGATGACGATGTTGGCGGTCTTGCGCGCCACGCCCGGCAGGCTGATGAGCCCCTCCATCGTGTCGGGCACCTCGCCGTCGTACTCGGTGACGATCATGCGTGCCGCACCCATGATCAGCTTGGTCTTGTTCCGGAAGAACCCGGTGGGCCGGATGATCTCCTCGACCTCGGCGGGATCCGCTCCGGCCAGGTCCCCGGGTTCGGGGAAGCGCTCGAAGAGCAGCGGGGTGACCTTGTTGACGCCGACATCCGTCGTCTGAGCGGAGAGGATGACGGCGATAAGCAGGTGATACGGCGTGTCGTAGTCCAGCATGATGTGGGCGTCCGGGTAGAGCTCGCCCAGCCGGTCCATGATCTCCCGCGCGCGTTGTGCCCGTTCCATCCTGCCTCCCGCTCTCGCGTCGACGTGGTGCCCCGCACCGAGATGGTACCCGACGCCCGCGTGCTTGACCCCGTGTTGCTGCGGAGATACCCTCGGTGAGCCCCGCGCCGGACTCCGGTTGCGGGCTTCTGCCGTGTCCTAATCTGTTTGCCGAGGAGTCCCATGCGCCTGCTCGACGCCGTGAGTGCCGCTCTGGGCACTGCCGAGCCCTTCATCGCGACCCGTGACGCACTGGCGGCGGGAGCGGACTTCACGTTGGCCGCTCCGGGCCTGGTACGGCCGGTGCTGACCGCCGCGCTCTTCGCCGAGAAGCCCCGGCCGATGTTGGTGGTGGTGGCCGGAGAGGCGACCGCCGAGCGCTTCGCCCGACAGGCCGCCGCCTACCTGCGGCCCGGCGAGGTCCTTCACTTCCCGGAGCGCACCGACTCCCCCTGGTCTGATGAAGCTCCCGATCTCGAGGAGGTCGGTGCCCGTGCTCGCGCGCTCCACGCGCTGTCGTCCGGCCGCCCCGCGATCGTCGTCTCCTCGACACGGGCCCTGCTGCGCGCCCTTCCGCCCCAGGGATCGCACGTCTTCGAGCCGCTCACGCTCTCCGTCGGCGCCACGCTCGACCTGGAGGAGACGATCGCCCGGCTCGCACGCATGGGGTACGAGCGCGTCGAGACCGCCGAGGCACGCGGGTCGTTCGCCGTTCGCGGTGGGGTGCTCGACGTCTTCCCCTCGGACGGCACGCACCCGGTGAGAGCCGAGCTCTTCGGCGATGAGATCGAGACCCTGCGCCGCTACGTTCCCAGTACGGGACAGAGCATCGGGGACGCCGGGCCCACAGAGGTCTTCGGGTGCCGCGAGGTGGTGCTCGGTTCTCGCTCGGTCGCGGCCGCGCGGACAGCACTGCGCGACCGGGCGCTCCGGGAGCCCGAGATCGCGCACCATCTCGAGCTGATGGATCAGGGCATCTACTTCAACGGCATCGAGCGTTACCTGCCGTTCTTCTACAAGCAGGCGGGTGTGCTCACCGACTATCTGGCCGCCGAGACCCTCGTGGTCGTGGCCGAGCCGCGCTCGCTCTTCGACGACGCCACGCGTCGGTCGGAGGAGCTCCTCGCACAGGCAGAACACGCCGGTGTCTCCGCAGACGGGCTCATCCTGCCGGCCGCACGCATCGAGCTCGGTGGCCGCCAGCGGCTGACCCTGCTGGCGCTCCTGCGTGCCGGAGGCGTGGTCGACGACGAGCTCGTCGCGCGCAGTCCCGAGGTCGCGGGCGGCGAGGAGCGCTTCATCGCAGGCGTGCGCGCTCTGCTCTCGGTCGACTACGGGATCGCGCTCGCCGTGCCCGAGCGCCGCGTGAGGAACCGCGTCGCCGACCGTCTCGTCGACGAGGGAATCCCCGTGGTCGATCTGGTCGCCGAGGCCCGCGAGCGGACAGCGGGTGACTCGGCTCCGCCGGCTCCCGCGCGGCTCCGTCCCGGCGTCGTGAACCTCACCGACGTCGAGGTGCCCGCCGGCTACGTCGTCCCTGCTGCCCGCTTTGCGATCGTGAGCATCGACGACGTCTACCCGCGCTCGGCGGCGGCACGGCGCGCGGCGCGGGAGGTCGACTCCACCCGGATCACCTTCGGCTTCGCGCCGGGCGACTACGTCGTGCACGCCACACACGGAATCGCACTGTTCAAGGCACTGGAGCGCAGGGTGGTGCTCGGTGCGGAGCGAGAGTACCTCGTGCTCGAGTACGCGAAGGGCGACAAGCTCTACGTCCCGGTCGAGCAGATCGACCGGGTCACCAAGTACGTCGGGTCGGACGGCTCCGCGCCCCGGGTCACGCGGTTGAATACCGCCGATTGGTCCCGGGCGACGGGCAAGGCGCGCGCCGCTGCCCGCAAGCTCGCCTTCGATCTCGTGGACCTGTACGCGCGTCGTGCATCGGTGGCCGGCCACGCCTTCGGATCCGATACGCCCTGGCAGCTGGAGATGGAGGTGGCCTTCCCGTTCGAGGAGACGCCCGATCAGCTCGCCGCCATCGCCGACGTGAAGGCCGACATGGAGTCCGAGAAGCCGATGGACCGCCTCATCTGCGGAGATGTCGGCTACGGAAAGACCGAGGTCGCTATCCGCGCCGCGTTCAAGGCCACGCAGGACGGCAAGCAGGTGCTCGTCCTCTGTCCGACCACCATCCTCGCCCAGCAGCACTTCACGACCTTCTCCGAGCGCTTCGCCGCGTTCCCCGTCAGGGTAGAGGTGCTCTCGCGCTTCCGCACGCCCTCGCAGCAGAAAGCCGCGCTGGAAGGATTCGCGTCCGGCGAGGTCGATGTCCTCATCGGCACGCACCGTCTGCTCTCGGCGGACGTGGCTCCGAAGGACCTCGGGCTCGTGGTCATCGACGAGGAGCAGCGCTTCGGGGTTGAGCACAAGGAGCACCTCAAGAACTTGCGCGAGCAGATCGACGTGCTCACGATGACCGCCACGCCCATCCCGCGGACGCTGCAGATGTCGCTGTCCGGAGTGCGCGACATGAGCGTCATCGACACGCCGCCCCCCAACCGCTTCCCGGTCCACGTGCACGTCGGCGAGTACGACCCCGACGTCGTGTCCGGGGCGATCCGGCGCGAGGTGCAGCGCGGAGGGCAGGTCTACTTCGTCTCCAACCGGGTGAAGTCGATCGATGAAGCCGTCGCCCGGGTGACCGAGGCGGCGCCCGAGGCACGCGTGGGCGTGGCGCACGGACAGATGTCCGAGCGCGAGCTCGAGCGCGTGATGGAGCGTTTCGCCGCCAACGAGATCGACGTGCTCGTCGCAACGACCATCGTGGAGAGCGGCATCGACAACCCCCACTCCAACACGCTGGTGATCGAGGACTCACAGCGCCTCGGCCTCGCGCAGCTCTACCAGCTCAAGGGCCGGGTCGGCCGCAGTCACGTCAAGGCCTACGCGTACTTCCTCTTCCCGCGCGGCGCCTCGCTCACCGAGCAGGCCACCGAGCGGCTCGTCGCGATCCGTGACCACTCCGACCTCGGGAGCGGCATCAAGGTCGCCATGCGCGATCTGGAGATCCGGGGTGCGGGTTCGCTCCTCGGCGCAGAACAGCACGGCTCGATGAGCGCGGTCGGGTTCGACCTGTACGCCGAGATGATCCGCCAGGCCGTCGCCGAGGTGCGGGGCGAGCCGGTGGTGGCCCATCCGGAGATCAAGGTCGACCTGCCGGTGCCTGCCTTCCTGCCCGAGGAGTACGTCGGGGCGACCGACGAGCGGGTGCGCACCTACCGACGCCTTGCGGGCGCGCCCACGGTCGAGCGCGTCGAGCAGGTCGCGCGCGAGCTCGTCGAGGCGCACGGAGCGCTTCCGGAGCCGGCACGCAACCTGGTCGACATCGCCCGCATCCGGGCGCTTGCCGCCGAGGCCGGCGTACGCTCGGTCTCCGTGGTGCGCCGCCGTCTGACTATCTCGCCCGTCTCTCCCTCGGAAGGGGCGCGCGGAGCACTTGCCGCACTCGGCGCGATCACGCTCGAACGGGACCGCGCGGTGGCCCTTCCGCTCGGCTATGGAGCTTCTGTGACAGACTCTGCCGCCGCACTGCTCGGTGCTATACTTGCCCGGTCCGATGACGCCTGACCTACTTCCCCTGGAGGACCTGATGAGGACGTTTCGTCCCTTGATCGCTCTCGCTCTCGCCGCCGCGCTCGCCGTCGGTGTGGCCGGATGCGGTTCGAACGATGTCGCTGCTATCGTCAACGGCGAGGAAATCAGCAAGGCCGAGCTCGAAGCACAGGTCGACCGCCTGATGGAGCAGTCGCCCCAGATGTTCGAGGGCGATGAGGGCGAGGCGCGCCTCGTCGACTTCAAGCGGCAGCTGCTCGACAACATGATCAACAACGTGCTCATCCGCCAGGCGGCGGCCGAGCGCGGTATCAGCGTCACGGACGAGGAGATCGACGCACAGATCGCCGATCTGAAAGCTGGCTTCCCGAGCGAGGAAGAGTTCGACACCGCGCTCGCCAACGCCAACCTGACTCTGGACGACCTCAAGCAGCAGCTGCGCGATCAGCTCGCGACTCAGCGGCTGATGGAGGACCTCGTCGGCGACGATGAGGTCACCGATGCGGAGATCGAGGAGTACTACGAGGCGAACAAGGCCCAGTACGAGGAGCAGGCAGCGGTCAAGGCCTCGCACATACTGTTCGACCCCGAGGACAAGGCTAACGCCGAGGACGTTCTCGCTCAGGTCAACAACGGCGGGGACTTCGCCGAGCTCGCCAAGGAGCACTCCAAGGACCCCGGCTCGGCTGCACAGGGTGGGGACCTCGGTTGGTCCGATCCCGCCCGCCCGTTCGTGACCGAGTTCCAGGATGCCCTCGAAGCCCTGGAGGTCGGGGAGATCTCCGAGCTGGTAGAGACCGAGTACGGCTGGCACATCATCAAAGTCGACGAGTCGCGCGAGCAGCGCACCAAGCCTCTCGACGAAGTCAGCGAACAGATCGAGCAGCAGATCCTGCAGCAGCGCAACATCACTGCCTACCAGGAGTTCCTTGCCGAGGTCCGCGAGGCAGCCGACATCGAGATACTCATCGACGAGCTGAAGCTTCCCGAAGCCGAGGCCGAGGACACCCCTGCGACCGAAGAGGCTCCCGCGGAGTAGCGCGAGAGCCGGGCCCGAGCGGGGGGATGTCGTGCGCCCGATAGACGGAGACTTCGACGAGTTCGTCCGGACGATCGCCGTGCTCCGCGGGCCCGACGGGTGTCCCTGGGACCGGGCGCAGGACCACATGAGCCTGCGCCGCAACATGATCGAGGAGGCCTACGAGGCCGTCTCGGCCATCGAGGCAGGCGACGACCGCGAACTCGCCGAGGAGCTCGGCGACGTGCTCCTGCAGGTCGTGTTGCACGCGCAGATCGCCACCGACGAAGACCGCTTCACCATCGATGACGTCGTGTCCGGTATCGCCGAGAAGATCCGCAGGCGGCACCCGCACGTCTTCGGCGACGCCGAGGCCGGCACGCCCGACGAAGTCATCGAGCGCTGGGACGCCATCAAGCGCGACGAGAAGGCCGGCTCAGGTGTCCTGCACGGCATCCCCTCGGCGCTACCCGCACTGCTCTGGGCGCAGAAGATCTCGCGCCGGGCGGTCGGAGTGGGCTTCGAGTGGGAGAGCCTCGAGGCGGTCTGGGACAAGGTCCACGAGGAGATCGACGAGCTTAAAGAGACCACCCCCGGGTCGCCGGAGGCGGCCGATGAGATCGGCGACCTGCTCTTCACGGTGGTGAACCTTGCGCGCAAGCAGGGTATCGATGCAGAAGAGGCCCTGCGCGCAACGTGCCGCAAGTTCATTGCGCGCTTCGAGGACATGGAGGCCGCCACGGATGCCGCAGGCCGCACCATGAGCGACCTGGACATCACCGAGATGGAGGAGCTCTGGCGAGACGCCAAGAGCAGGGAGGAGCCCCGATCATGAGCAGCATCGTCGACGTCTACGCCCGCGAGGTACTGGATTCGCGCGGCAACCCGACCGTGGAAGTCGAGGTCGTTCTCGACGACGGCTCGTTCGGCAGGGCCATCGTTCCCTCGGGCGCCTCCACGGGCGCGTTCGAGGCGGTCGAGCTCAGGGACGGGGATTCGGCACGATACCTCGGCAAGGGCGTGCGCACGGCGGTGGCCAACGTCAACGAGACCATCGCCGCCGAGATCCTCGGGCTGGACGCCACCGACCAGCGGCTCATCGACTCGACGCTGCTCGCACTCGACGGCACGCCCAACAAGGCCAACCTCGGGGCCAATGCCATCCTCGGCACATCGTTGGCGGTCGCGAAGGCTGCGGCCGAGTCCACCGAGCTCACGCTCTACAGCTACATCGGTGGCGCGAACGCTCACCTGCTGCCCGTGCCGATGATGAACATCCTCAATGGCGGCGCGCACGCGGACAACAACGTCGATCTCCAGGAGTTCATGGTGATGCCGGTGGGCGCCTCGACCTTCGCCGAGGGCCTGCGGATGTGCGCCGAGATCTACCACACCCTGAAGAAGGTGCTGTCCGAGCGCCGCCTGGGCACGGGAGTGGGCGACGAGGGCGGATTCGCACCCGACCTCGGCAGCAACGAAGAAGCACTGCAGGTCATCTCGGACGCGGTCGAGCAGGCCGGATACAGCCTCGGCGATCAGATCGTGTTCGCGCTCGACCCGGCCACCACCGAGATCTACCGCGATGGTCAGTACCACCTCGACGGCGAGGGTAGGGTGCTCTCCCCGGCGGAGATGGTCGACTTCTGGGTCGACCTGGTGGATCGCTACCCGATCATCTCGATCGAGGACGGCATGGCCGAGGAGGACTGGGACGGCTGGAAGCTGCTGACCGAGCGACTCGGCGAGAGGGTGCAACTCGTGGGAGACGATCTCTTCGTGACCAACACGGAGCGTCTCGCCCGTGGCATCGAGATGGGGGTCGCCAATTCGATACTGATCAAGGTCAACCAGATCGGTTCGCTCACCGAGACGCTCGAGTGCATCGAGATGGCCAAGCGTGCCGGTTACACGTGCGTGATCTCCCACCGCTCGGGCGAGACCGAGGACACGACGATCGCCGATCTGGCGGTCGCGGTGAACGCCGGACAGATAAAGACGGGCGCGCCGGCACGCTCCGACCGCGTTGCGAAGTACAATCAGCTCATCCGGATCGAGGAGGAGCTCTGCGATTCGGCGGTGTACCCGGGAATCGATGCCTTCTACAACATCGCACGGACCTAACGGCGCCGAGGAGCACGCAGCCCGTATGCAGCAACCCGCGCGACACAGAGACCCGGTACTGCGCATCCCGTACGACTACGGGGTGCCGCTCGACACGGCGCTCGCCCGTCGCGAGCGATTCGCGAACAACTACGACATCGACTTCGGTCAGGAGAGGGTCTTCCCCGAGCTGCTCGAGGCTCTACTCGACGAGGTTCCCGAGGGGTCCGAGATACTCGAGGTAGGAGCAGCGACCGGCTTCCTGACTCGACCCCTGCTGCAGCGCGTAGAGCGTCTTACCGCTCTCGAACCCTCCCCGGGCATGCTCCGGCTCCTCCTGGCTTCAGACGTCGCGGACTCGCCCAAACTATCCACACGTCAGGGCATGGTGGAGGACCTTCCCCCCGAGGAGGCGTACGACGTCGCGGTCGTGACCTTCACCCCCCGGCGGGGACTCGGCCTCTCGCGCCTGTTGACCGAACTCGAGCACCGCGTGCGCGACCGGGTCATCATGCTGCTCGATGAGGACGGCTCGCTCGACTGGGCCTACCTCGCCAGAGGAGCCTCCCTGCGGGGCCTGGACGTCAGGCTCAGGATGGTCTGTGGCTCGGAGCCGGGCATGGAGCAGACCATGCGTCGTGCGGTCGTCCTGGTGGTCAAGGTGACACCGGTGTGTCCGGTGAGCGGTCCGGTGCCCGAGGTCGAGCACTTCGAGTGGGCCGACAACGCGCGGCAGATCGACGTTCCGTTCCCGCCGCCGAGAGGCGCTGCCACCAGGATCGTGCGCTACGTTCTGGCGGGTGGTGACCGGGCGGTGCGCGTGGGGACCGATCCCCGCGGCGTGGAGCGCCTCTACGGCAATCTCAGGACCGCGGTCCATCGCATCGCCCGCGACCGGCTGACGGTCAGACGCGACGGGGAAGCCATACAGATCGTGCGGCTGCCTCGAAGCGGCGAGGACGCCTGATGCGCCGCACCAAGATTGTCGCAACCATCGGCCCGGCAAGCGAGTCACCTCTGGTGCTGGATGCCCTCATCGCTGCAGGCATGGATGTCGCCCGGCTCAACTCCTCTCACTCGGGCCCGGATGAACTTACCAAGCGGCTCGACGCGGTAAGATCGGCGGCGCAGCGCGCCGGTCGCTCCGTGGCGGTGATGCTCGACCTGGCCGGTCCCAAGCTCAGGCTTGGCGAAGTCGCTCCGGGCACATTCCTTCAGCCGGACGCCGAGTTCTCGCTCGTACCAGGAGAGTGCTCCGGCGACTCCACTCGCGCGTGCCTGAACTACGCCGGTCTGGCGGACGACATCGCTCCTGGCGACCGCCTGCTTCTCGACGACGGCGCGCTCGAGCTGGTGGTGACCGGGACCGGGCACGGGGTCGTGCGCACTCGCGTCGTGACCGGCGGTGCTCTCCTGAGCCGCAAGGGCGTCAACGCTCCGGGCGTCGAGCTCGGTGTCAGCTCCATCACCGGGTACGACCGGGAGGTCCTTGCCTGGGCGCTCGATGCGGGGGTCGACCTGATCGCGCAGTCCTTCGTCCGGAGGGCTGCCGACGTGGAGCACCTGCGTGCACTCATCGGCGAGGGCGCCCCGCCCATCGTGACCAAGGTCGAAACGTCGGCAGCGGCGCGTGACATCGACGCGATCGTTGCAGTGTCGGACGTCGTGATGGTCGCGCGCGGCGACCTCGGAGTCGAGACCTCCCCCGAGGAGGTCCCGGTCCTGCAGCGGAGGATCATCGAACTGTGTCGCATCGCCGGCGTACCCGTCATCGTTGCCACCCAGATGCTTGAGTCGATGACGTCGGCACCCCGGCCAACGCGTGCCGAGGCAAGCGACGTCGCCAACGCCATCTTCGACCGAGTCGATGCGGTCATGCTCTCCGCGGAAACGGCGGTCGGCTCCTATCCTGTCGAATCCGTCGAGACGATGGCGCGTATCGCGAAGAGGGCCGAGGACTCCGGGCAGACAGCGCCACCGTTTGCCGTGCCGCCCGGGGATGGCGGCGACGTGACCGCCGCGGTGAGTTCGGCGGTGTGCAGGCTCGCGAGCGATCTGGAGCTCGATGCGATCGTGACGGCCACGCAGTCCGGGGCGACGGCGCGCGCGGTCGCCAGGCACCGACCGTCGGCACCGGTGGTCGCGGCGACGCCCGACCCGGCGGTGGCCCGCAGACTGGCCGTGGTCTGGGGCGTCCGGCCGCTCGTGGTGCCGCTCGCCGACGACACCGACCTGATGCTCGACAGCGTTCTCGTGGCGGTCCGGGATGCGGGCCTCGCATCGTCGGGCGACCGCGTTGCCATCACCGCCGGCATATCCTCACGTGTGCCCGGCGCGACCGACTTCATCCTGGTGCGGTCGGTCAGCTAACGAGCCGCCCAGAGCCTCGACCTCGACCTTGGCTCGAGGTGATGCGCTGGCGGTGCCTGTGCTATCATCCGCCCAGGTGCACCGGTACGGCTGCACACTGAATCGCTGGCCTTCTCACAGGACCCTCATTGGCGATGGCTTCGAGGAAATCGACGCGGCACGGGGCTTCAGCGAGTTCACGGCGGACCGCCACGCAGGCGGCCTCTCGCCGTGGCTCCTCTTCGCGCGCGCGGTCCGCGACCGGACGGAAGGCCCCCGCCCGCTCCTCGTCGCGATCCACACGGACCACCCCGCGCGGTCCTTCGCGCTCTCGTCGCCCCCGGTGGATGATCCCACTGCTCGCACTGGGCGTCGTTCTCCTCGCCGGATGGGCCTTCTACTCACCGCTCAAAGTCCACTACCAGGAGTCCCGTGAGCAGGCGCGCCTCGAGGCCGAGCTTGCGAGCTTGCAGGAGCGCAACGAGACCCTGAACGCCCAGGTCGAACGGCTCAAGACGCCCGAGGGGGTCGAGGAGCTTGCGCGCGAGAGCCTCGGCATGGTCAAGGAGGGGGAGAACCTCTACGTCGTTGTCGACCCCGATGCGGACGCCACCAGCACCGCCGCGGGCGTCGCTGATACCCCCGAGATACCCGGCTCCCTCTGGAACGACCTGCTGGATCTCGTCTTCGGCGTCAGGTAGCGGCGCGACGTGAGCGCCGGGCGAACGGAACCGAGCCCCACCGAGCGCGCGGTCGTCACAGCGCAACTCCATCGCGAACCTCGCGGTGACTGGTGGGTCGAGGTGCGCTGTTCCTTCGGGTATCCGCAGGTGATCACGACCGCGCCGCTCGTCGCCGCCGAGACGCCCTTCCCGACGCTTCACTGGCTCACGTGCCCGTGGCTGGCAGAGCGCACCGCGAGCGCCGAATCCGCGGGCGAGATCGCGCGGTGGGCCGGACGGCTTGCGGGTGACCCGGATCTCTCCGGCCGGATGCTCGCGGCTGACGCGCGGTACCGGCGGCGCCGCGCAGCGGTGTCGCCGGACGGGACCGACCCCTGCTTCGATGTCGGGATCGCGGGTCAGCGCGACCCGCTTGCCACCAAGTGTCTGCACGCGCACGTCGCCACCGCGCTCGCGGGTATCGACGATCCTGTCGGCACCGAGCTCGTGGGCACGCTCGGCCGGGAGTGTCCCGACGGGCGATGCGGGGCACTGACGTGTCTGCGAGAGGAGACACCGTGAGAAGCGTGCGCAGAGTGGCGGCGATCGATATCGGGACCGTCACCACGCGACTGCTCGTCGCCGATGTCGGCCCCCGGAGCATCGCCGAGGTCCTTCGCAGCACCGACATCACGCATCTGGGGGAGGGGCTTGCCCTCAGCGGCCGGCTCGCCGATGACGCGATGGGCCGCGTCGATGCCGTGATAGCAGGCTACGCTGCCCGCATGCGCGAGCTCGGGGTGGAGTCGTTCCGCGCGGTTGCCACGTCGGCTTCGCGCGACGCGACCAACCGTGACGAGTTCGTCCGGCTGCTGGCGCGTCACGGCGTCGAGCCCGACATCGTCGCGGGTGACACCGAGGCCCGTCTCGCATTCGTCGGGGCGACCCACGCGCTTACAGGCGAGGGTCTGCTCGTCAACGACATCGGAGGGGGCTCGACCGAGCTCGTGCTCGGGCGCCACTCAGCGGACGAGGGCTCGGCGCCCCGGGTCCACCTGGCCCGCTCGCTCGATGTCGGGTCACGCCGTGTCACCGACATGTTCCTCGACACCGACCCGCCCGCAGCACGCGAGATCGATGCGGCGGAGGCGTGGATCCGCGGTGAGCTCGCACCCTTCTTCGAGGCGCTGCCCGAACCAGCCCGGCTCTCCATCGCGCTCGCGGGTACGGCGACCACGCTCTCGGCCATCCATCAGGAGCTCGAGGTCTACGATCCCGGCCGGGTACACGGATCGACGCTTGGGGCCGACGTCATCCGCGGTCTCCTCGACCGGCTCGCATCGGTCCCGCTCGAGCGCCGTGCAGCAGAGGTCGTGGGGCTGGATCCCGGGCGTGCGCCGGTTATCGTCGCCGGGACACTCATACTGTTGACCGTGCTCGACCTGGCCGGTCTCGATTCGACGCTCGTGAGCGAGCACGACATACTGTACGGGATCGTGCTCGATGTCTACGCCGCCCTGTGAGGGCGCAGTGCGGTGCAGCTCGGGCTTGAGTAGTATGGCGGTGTATCCGAATTGGTACAGGAGGGGGCCTTAAAAGCCTCTGGCCGCAAGGCCGTGTGGGTTCGAATCCCACCACCGCTACCACGCACTACCGCTGGGCTGCTGAGCGTGTCGTGACGTTTTGCGCCCGGCTTTGCGCGATGACCGAGGGAGGGGGGTGCGGCGGGTGGCCGATGATGCACCGTTGCGGCTCTACCGCGCGCTGGTGAAGAACGACCCTGCCGCCGCCATCTCGGTGGTCGAGCAGGTGCGAGCCGAGGGCGCCGAACCAGACGCGCTCCTGGACTCGCTGTTCGCCCCGGCGCTCGCGATCCTCGGGGGTTCGTGGGCCGACGGTTCCATCAACGAGTACGTCTTCACCCAGGCCTCGGCGGTCTCCGATCAGATCCTCTCCTTCGTCACCCCACCGCGCATGGCCGGCGATACGGGAATCACCGTGCTCGTCGGTTCCATGCACGGCGACTCCCATGACATCGACAAGAACATCATCGCCGCTGCACTGAGGGAGGCCGGTCACCGGGTCGTCGACCTGGGCGCCGATGTCCGGCCGGCCACCTTCCTACAGCGTGCCGAGGAGACGGGCGCGCGGATAGCGATCGTCTGTGCGCAGATGGTCGCCACCGCACGGGCGGTCGTCAGGGTCCGCGAGATGTTCGTTTCGGACGGTCGAACCGACCTGGTGCTCCTCGTCTCGGGTGCCCCGTTTGCGGCCGATGAGCGGCTCGCCCGGGCCGTGGGAGCCGACGGCATCGTCGGCGGAGCCGAGAGCGCGATCCGTATGGTGTCCCACCTCGCCCGACAACGCCGTGGCGGGGGGAGCGCCTCATGATAGAGCGCTCCGAACAGGTACGCCTTGCCGAGAGTCTGGCGCGTCAGGGGCGCATCGCCCCTGCGGTGACCGCCTGCTATCAGGCGTTGCGCGTCAACGAGCGCGACCCGCTCGCACACTGTCTGCTCGGCGGGCTCATGCTCGCGGAGGGGTTCTGCGAGCAGGCTGCGCGATCGGCTGCGCGTGCCATCGAGCTCGATCAGCGGTGTGCGGCCGCGTACTTCGTCCTCGGCCTGGCCTACGACCGCATGGGAGGGTTGTGGGACCGGTCGGTCCTCGTATGGCAGCAGCTGGCCGAGGTGGTGCCGGACCTCGCGGCCGCGCATGTCCAGCTCGGGGAGGCGCTCGCGGCGGCGTCCTTCGCCGACGAGGCGATCGACGCGTGGGAGCGCGCGCTCCAGATCGATCCACGGGAACCGAGGGCCATGTATCACCTGGCGATGGCCGCGCTCAAGCGCGAGGGCATGGCCACGGCGCTGCCGGGCTTCCGCAAGGCGGGCGAGCTCGATCCGAGTCAGGACGATTTCTTCTTCGCGCTGGCGGGTTACGACGCCGAGGGGCTCTCGGCCGCTGCGATGTCTGACATCGGACCCGGCATCAAGAGCCAGCTGCGGGCCGCACACGCGTTCGCGGCGAACGATGAGCTCTTCAAGTCCTCGGAACTGATCCGCTCCATCCTCGACGGCCACTCGGACGACGTGGCCGCACTCTCGCTCATGGCATACCTCTATCTGAAACAGGAGTCGGTCAACGAGGCCATGGCGTGCTCGCTGCGCGCGCTCACCATATCGACGAAGACCCCGACGGCGGTCTACGCGCTCGGCGCTGCCTTCGCACGTCGCCCCGCCCTGGCCGCTCACGCCTCCAAGCTTTTCTCCGCACTGACCACGATGGCACCCGGCCAGGCGATGCCGCACGTGCTGCATGCCGAGTCGCTCCTCGGCCTGCAGCGCTACTCCGCCGCGGGCGCGGCGTACCGCTCGGCTCTCGCGCTCGACCCCGGCTGCGTGCGGGCCCTGTTCGGGCAGGCTGCCGTCGCTCTCACCGCGGGAGACCACACTGCAGCAGCGTGGGCGATCAGGCGTGCCGCCTATCACGACACCCGACGGCGGGGATACTTCTGGGGCCCTTACGACGCGGCTGCCGAGGGGGGAGAGCAGTGAGCACCGACACCGACAACCGGCACTCCGTGACCGGATCAGACGCTCGGCGCACACCGCGCCGTAACGCGCGGTTCCCACTCGGCGTGAACTACTACCCGCTCGATTCCGAGGCATCCGGCTGGGAGCAGTGGTACGCCGGTGACGTCGAAGGCGACTTCGCCCGGTTCGAGGCCGCGGGAATGACCCTCGTACGGATCTTCATCTCGTGGAAACTCTTCGAGCCGCAGGTCGACCGTTACTCCGAGCAGGCGACGGAGAGGCTCCGAGATATCGTCGATGCGGCGGCCGCGCACGGGCTGCGCCTGATCGTGTGCTTCTTCGCCGACGACCGGCACGCCGAGCTCCTCGACGTCTCGTGGGGCCGCGATCGCGACCCGCGTACCGACGCCTATCTGATCGAGCGGGAGTGCGCGCTCGTGCGCCATATCGTTGCAGAGCACCGCTCCGATCGCGCCGTGTTCGCCTGGGAACTCGGCAACGAGGCGTTCTGGTGTGGCTTCGCCTCGGGCGATGAACTCGAAGCGTGGGCGGCGGCCCTCAGAGAGGCCGTGCGCGAGGTCGACCCCGACCGCCCGGTGATGTGTGCATTCGACCCGGAAACGCTCTTCCATGAGTCGCGTGTCGACGGACGACGCGCGCTCGGTGAGTGCGAGATAGTCGTCAGCCACCCAACGATGCGTTACCGCACGTACGCTGCCGAGGGACCGGTGACGTCCCCCGGCTCGACGCACCTCGACTCCTTCCTCCTGCGTGCCGTCGGGACCCGGCGGCCGGTTCTTCTCGATGACGTCGGTGCGGGCACCCTGGAGGCCTCGCACGGAGAAGAGGCGGCGGCGCTTCGGTGCGCGCTCTACTCCGGCCTGATGAACGGCGCTTCTGGCGCACTGGTCCGCCGCTGGCGGGACATGGCGACCGAGCGGCGCAAGCCCTACTTCATCGATCCCTACGAGGCGATCGTCGGCCTGAGCGACACCGAGGGCCACCCGAAGCCGGCCATGCGCGTGCTCAGGGAGTTCGCAGGAGTGCTCGGACACCTCGATCTGCGCACCTACTCGCTCACTCCCGAGCGTGTCGCGGTGCTGATCCCCTCGGAGCGCCGGTCACCCCTGCCCGCGCTCGCATCGCTCTACAGCCCGCGCTCGTGTCTCGAGGCCTACGTGCGGGTCAAGGAGGCTCACGTACCGGTCACGCTCGCGCACGAGGAGGAGCCGTTCGATCCCTTCGCGGTGCTGATCGTGCCGTCGGTGACCGACCTGGCCGGGGGGACGTGGGAGCGCCTCACGTCCTGGGTTAAGGGCGGTGGCTCGCTCGTCTTCTCCTACGGCGGCGGGGAGTTCGGCAGCGAGGCGCGGGAGCTTTTCGGGGTGGACTTCCTCGGTCACGGTGGTGCGCGAGCGCGGGCCACGTGTCGCGTCGCGCAGCAGGACCTCCTCGGCCAGCTCGAGCCGTTCGATGTTCCCGCGGACATACCTCACTTCGCGCTGCTCGGAGCGGGGACATCGACCGTCGTCGCTACCGACTCGGCAGGCAGTCCGCTGCTGACCCTCAACCGCTTCGGGCAGGGACGCGCGGTGTGCGTGGCGGCACCGTTGGAGCGAGTCCTTGGTCAGTCCGGGCTTCGGACGCCTCCGGCCGAGGTCCAGTCGTTCCTCCGGACCCTCTACGGTGCCGTGGCCGGTGTCACGGGGTGCGGACCGCTGGTGTCGTGCGATGCGCCCGAGGTCGAGGTGGCGCTCTTCGCCGGTGAAGATGACGACGTGCTCTTCCTGCTGAACCACGCCGACCGGTCGCTGACCGCCAACGTCGGCTTCGTGGTGCCGGTCGCCACGGTCACCGACATCAGGGGCGGAAGCCCTGCAGTTGTCGGTGGCAGCTCGTTCGGCGCGCCCCTCGAACCGCACGGCGTCATGGTGTTACGCTTATGCTATGCATAAGCAGTATGGCATGGCATCTACGAGCGGCTGAGGGGAGCCTACGTGACCGAACAGGTACGTCTGACGCAGCTGTCCAGCAAGGCCGGTTGAGCGGCGAAGTGGGGTCCGGAGGACCTCGCGGCGGTGCTCTCCACGCTCGCTCCCCAGGAGTCCGACGAGCTCATGGTCGGTTTCGAGACGAGCGATGACGCTGCGGTCTATCTGCTCGGGGACCGCGCGGTGCTGCTCACTGTGGACTTCTTCACGCCGATGGTCGACGACCCGTACGACTTCGGACGGATCACGGCGGCCAACGCGCTCTCGGACGTCTACGCGATGGGCGGCCGGCCGCTCGTCGCGATGAACATGCTCGCCTTCCCGTGCTCGATGGACCCTGGCATCGTCGCCCGCGTGCTCCAAGGCGGAGCTGCCAAGTGTGCCGAGGCGGGCGTGCTCGTGGTCGGCGGGCACACGATCGACGACAAGGAGCCCAAGTACGGGCTGTCCGTGATGGGGGAGGCCGAGCCGGACAAGGTGGTGCGCAACATAGGTGCCCGGCCCGGCGATGTCCTGGTGCTCACCAAGCGTATCGGTGTCGGGATCATGAACACGGCGCTCAAGGCCGGCCTTGAAACCGAGGAGTCTATCGCCCATGTCATCGAGTCGATGGCGCATCTGAACAAGGCGGCGTGCGAGGCGATGGTCGAGGTCGGCGTGAGCGCCGCTACCGACGTCACCGGCTTCGGACTCCTCGGCCACCTGCAGGAGATGGCGTCGGGCAGTGCGTGTTCGGCCTACCTCGATGTGATGTCGGTCCCTGTGTGGGAGGGTGCTCTGGAGTATGCGCGAGACGGCGTGAAGCCCGGACGGACGCTCGACGTCATCAACGCCGTGGACAAGCACGTCGAGTGGTCCGGAGTCGAGCGTGCGTGGAAGGACGTGCTGTGCGACCCGCAGACCAGCGGCGGGCTGCTCATGGCCGTGCCGGCTGAGCGTGCGGACGCGTTGCTGGCGGCGCTGGACGCCCGTGGCGAGGCGGCGAGCATCGTGGGCGGCGTGCTGGAGGGTGTGGCGGGGCGCATCGAACTGCGCTGACGAAACCAGGGAGGACACGGTGGCCAAGCGCGTGCTCATCACGACCGACCGTCTCGGGCGCGGGGACGAGGAACTCGGGCGCCTGCTGATGCGCAACTTCTGCTACTCGCTGGCCCGCGCGGAGGAGCGGCCTGCTGCGGTCATGCTGATGAACGGGGGGGTGCGGCTGGCCTGCACGGGCTCGGAGGTGCTCGACGACCTCGGGCTGCTCGTCGAGAACGGGGTTGCGGTCAAAGTGTGCGGCACGTGCCTCGACTATCTCGAGCTGACCGATTCGCTTGCCGTCGGCGAGGTCGGCACGATGCCTGGTGCCGTCGAGGCTCTTCTCGGTGCGGATGGCATCGTCACCATCGCCTGAGAGCGCTGCGCCGGCATCAGCCGGCGTCGGGATCGGGATGTGCGGTTCCGAGCGAGGAGCCGTGCGGCATCCCCGAGCAGTCGCGCCGGTAGCGCGGATCGGGCGGCAGATCGCCGAGCGGGTTATCGAGCACGTGGCGCACGAGGGTCACCCCGTTGTGCTCGACCTCGGTCTCGCGCCGCATTCCCACCTTGCGCGCGACCGCGAGCGATGCGGCGTTCTCCGGATGCACCATGCTGATCAGGCGCGCGAAACCGATGACGGCGAAGCAGTGGTTGATTCCGGCCCGCGCCGCTTCCGTGGCCAACCCCCGGCTCCACAGATCGGGGTGGAGCCACCACCCGAACTCGATCTCCGGCGCGAAGGTGCATCCCGGACCGGCGAACCCCACGACGCCGACCGGCTCACCTGCGGCAGGTTCGCGCAGCTGGAGCGCCCACCGACACCAGCCTGCACGCGCGGCGGTGACGATCTGGCGCTCGAGGAACGAGCCGATCTGCTCGTCGGTGGCCGCCCGGCCTCCGTTGATGTACCGCGTGACGCGCGGGTCTCGTGCAAGCACGGCGAACGCATCGATGTCGGTAGGTGCCCACGTGCGCAGTGTGAGCCGTTCTGTCTGCACGACCGTCGTCGCCATTTCCCGCCTCCGTCCCGTCCACAGCGTAGCGCACCGCCGCCGACGAACAGGTAGAATCACGCTCATGGATACCCAGGATCGCTTGAGGCAGCTTCCCAAGGTCGACGAGCTTCTGCGCCACGCCGATGTGAAGCGCATGCTCGAGGCGCACCCGCGCACGCTGGTGCTCGAGGCGTTGAGGGAGTCGATCGACGTCTCCCGTGCGCGGCTGCTCTCCTCTGAAGGGGCTCTCTACGACGAATCAGAGCTGCTTGCCGACGTCCGCACACGTCTTTCTCTCAAGGTGCGGCGCTCGCTGCATCCGCTCATCAACGCCACCGGCATCGTCGTGCACACGAACCTCGGCAGGTCGATCCTGTCTGCGCGAGCGACCGCCGCCGTAGCCGACATCGCCTCGTCCTACTCGACGCTGGAGTACGACGTGTCGAGCGGCGAGCGCGGTAGCCGTCACGTGCACTGCGAGGAACTGCTGTGCCGGCTCACCGGCGCCGAGGCCGCGATGGCGGTCAACAACAACGCCGCTGCGGTCATGATGGCGCTCGCCGCCCTCGCGCGCGGCAAGGAGGCGGTGGTCAGCCGCGGTCAGCTCGTCGAGATCGGCGGGTCGTTCCGCATCCCCGATATCATGCGCGAGTCCGGCGCGACGATGGTCGAGGTCGGCACTACCAACAAGACGCACCTGGCCGACTACGAGAGAGCCATCACCGAGAACACCGGCGTCCTGCTCAAGGTGCACTCGAGTAACTTCCGTGTCGTGGGCTTCACCGAGGAGGTCCCACTCGAGGAGCTCGTCGCGCTCGGCAGGCGGCGCGGCGTGCCGGTCTTCGAGGACCAGGGTTCCGGTGTGCTCGTCGATCTGCGCCATTGGGGGCTCCCCTACGAGCCGACCGTCGGCGAGTCGATCGAGGCGGGGGCGGACCTCGTCTCGTGCTCGGGCGACAAGCTGCTCGGCGGCCCGCAGGCGGGCATCCTCGTCGGGAGCGCCGACATCATCCGCACGCTGAAGAAGCACCCGATGGCGCGCGCGCTGCGCCTCGACAAGATGACGCTTGCCGCACTCGAGGTCACGCTGCGCACCTACCTCGACCCCGAGGCGGCGCTCGCCGAGATTCCTACGTTGCGGATGATCACCACGCCCGTCGAGGCTGTCACGGCGCGTGCCGAGTCGCTCGCTGCGGCGGTGCGCGAGGCGTGTGGCGAGCATGCGGTCGTCGATACCGCGCCTGACATCTCGCGCGCCGGAGGCGGCTCGCTGCCGCTTGCCGACATCCCGACCACTGTCGTGCGCGTGGCCTCGGCCTCGCACAGCGCGTTCGAACTCGAGCGGCGTCTGCGGCTCGGCGAGCCGGGCATCATCGCGCGCATCAAGGAGGACCGCCTGCTGCTCGACCTCCGGACGGTGCTCGAGTCCGAGGAGCGCGTCGTCATCGAGCGCGTCGCCGCGGTGCTCGCCGGAGCGGAGTGAGCGCGGTGGCCCCCTCGCTCGTGCTCGGTACCGCCGGCCACATCGATCACGGCAAGTCCACGCTCGTCAAGGCGCTGACCGGCACCGATCCGGACCGCCTGGCCGAGGAGAAGGCACGCGGGATCACGATCGAGCTCGGCTTCGCGCAGCTCACGCTGCCCAGCGGCCGCACGATGGGCGTTGTCGACGTTCCGGGCCACGAGCGATTTGTCCGGCACATGGTCGCCGGTGCCACCGGCATCGACGCGGTCCTGCTGGTCGTTGCCGCCGACGACGGCATCATGCCCCAGACCCGCGAGCACCTCGCCATCATCGACCTGCTCGGGATCGAGCGCGGGGTCGTGGCGCTGACCAAGGCCGATCTGGCCGAGCCCGACTGGATCGATCTTGTGACCGAGGAGGTGCGTGAGCTCGTGGACACCACCTCGATTGCTGATGCACCGGTCGTTCCGGTCTCGGCCGCAACGGGCGCGGGCGTCCCCGAGTTGCTCGCCGCGCTGGATGCGGTTGCCGGCGAGGCCCCGTCGCGGCAGGCGGGCCTGCCCTTCCGCCTCCCGGTCGACCGCGTCTTCACCATCGCCGGTGCGGGCACGGTCATCACCGGAACGCTCTGGTCCGGACAGGTCTCTCGCGACGACCCGGTCGAGATCATGCCGGAGGGCCGCGAGGCTCGCGTCCGCGGCGTCCAGGTCCACTCGGCGAGTGTGGAGAAGGCCGGCGCCGGTCAGCGCGTCGCGCTCAACATCGCCGGTGTGGACCGAGATGAGATATCGAGAGGTGATGTCATCGCGGCTCCCGGCACGCTCTCGGTCACCGACCGGTTCGACGCGCGCTTCACCTACCTCGGCGTGCCCGGCGAGGACAAGCCCTTCGAGAGCGACACGCGCGTGCACGTTCATCACGGCACCCGTGAGGTCCTCGGTCGGGTGTTGCTCATGGATGCAAGCGAGTTTGCGCGCGGTGAGTCGGGGTTGGCCCAGGTGCGGCTCGAGGAACCGCTCGTGCCGCGCTACGGCGACCGGTTCATCGTGCGCTCCTACTCGCCGGTCTACACCATCGGCGGCGGCATGGTGCTCGACGTCCTCCCGCCGCGGCGCACCACGTTGCGCGAGCACGAGCGCGCGTTGCTCGAGGCGCTTGTGGCCCACGACCTCTCATCGGCCGCGACGGGGCTACTGGCGTCGCGGGCGCTACCGATGACCTCGGCCGAGGTGGCCGCAGCGATCGGCGTGCCGCGCGCAGGGGTTGCCGACGATCTCAACAAGGCCGATCTCGCGCGGCTCAAGGTCGGCGGCGAGACGGCGTTCATCACGCGCGGCGCACTGGAGGCGTTCGTCGTGATGATCGAGCGGGAGCTGCTGGCGTTTCACGAGGCCGACCCGAAGGCCACCGGCATGTCGACGGCCGCGCTGCGTGACCGGGTCGACCGCCGGCTGACAGCGAAGTCATTCGACGCCGTGCTCGAGATCGCCGTGCAGCGCGGAGTCGCCGCGGTCGAGAAGGGTCAGGTCCGCCACCCGCAGGCTGCGGTCTCAGCGCTTGCCGAGCAGCAGGCTGCCGAGGCCGTGCTGCGCCCGCTGGTCGTCCGCGACGGGTTGGCCCCGAAGTCGGTGGCCGAGTGGTCCGCCGAGGCCGGAGTCGATGCGGCTGTCGCGCGCAAGGTACTTGCGCGCATGGCCTCCGCCGGAGAGGCGCTGCGGCTCGGGAGCGACATGCACTTCGATGCTGCGGCCGTCGACGCGGCGGGGGAGCGGATCTCAGCGTTCTTGCGGGAGCACGCCAGCGCGACCGCGGCCGAGCTCAGGGACGTGCTGGGCGTCACGCGCAAGTACGCTATCCCGCTGCTCGAGCACTTCGATGCGATCGGGCTCACGAAGCGCGACGGCGACACCCGTACTCTGCGCAGAGCGTGATCTCTGCCGGCCCGGTTTGACACCACCCCCCGTGGCCAGGACAATCCTCCGCGGAGGCGGATGGGTCCTGGTGGGCTCCGCGGTCTTCAAAACCGTAGTGGGGCGTGAAGAGCGTCCCGGGTGTGTTCGATTCGCACGCGCCTCCGCCAGAGCGTGCTAGCAGCGGGAACTCCGAGGGTGGGGTTCCCGCTGTCGTTGTCGGGGCGTCAGTGAGGAGGCTGCCCGGCCGTCGGTGTGTTCCCAGTCGCCTACGGGTTGCACCGCTTGCACGGGACATATCCGTCCGCAACGGCCTTGTCCCTACTGTCGTAGGGGACCTTGTTGCTCTCGTTCATGTCGTTCACGGAGCTGCAGCCCGCATAGTGGAACTTCATCGTGTTCTTGTTGGCGATGTACGCCGCCGCGGTACCTGAAGGTGCGCTGGGGCTCGCAGGTGTCTTGACCTGCGGTTCGGGAGCCCAAAGGCCTGCAGAAGCCTGGCGGGCCTCCGCCTCGTACGTCTTGAGGTAGTCCACATACTTGACGTTCGGGGGGATCGTCATCAGGTTCGCGTATCCCGCGAGAACAAGATGTGCATTGAACAGGTATTGGCGGATGCTTGAGTCATCGACCACGCTGGGCTCCGACAACCAGACGTGTGCCAGCATACGTCCGTACCTGTCCCTGAGCTCGGCATCTGTTTCCAGGTAGATGGTCTTACCACTCAACGCGTTTGCCGTGTACCCGGAAGCCTCCTTACCGTAGGGCTCGATCTGGTTGGTGGACTCGGGCGTATCAACGCCGATGAAGCGTATCTTCTCGTCTGTCCCGTCCGGCATCTTCACCACGATCGTGTCGCCGTCTACGACACGTGTGACCTGTACGGCTGTGACCTTGACGGCCGGTTCCGGGTCGGGGATCGGCTCGGGTTCCGGCTCCGCCTCGAGCTTGGTCTCGGGTTGGGGTGCCTCGCCCTGGACGGGGGATTCGACAACCGGATTGCTCAGTTCCTCGGGTGCGGCGGCCCGCGCGCAGCCGGCAATGGCGGACACAGCGATCAGCAATGCTAGGACGACAACCAGCCAGAACCAACGCTTGCCCATGTCTTCGGCCACTTGAATCCCCCTCGATTGTTCTCGACACTGCGGGCACTGCAATCGTACACGGCTCATCTGGCCCGCTGCTTAGTTCAGGGTATCGACCAAGCGTGGGCGTGACCTGACTGCCAGGTTGACGCCTCCCTTGTCCCGCGGCGAAAGATGCATCCTGTTCGTGCAGTACCAATCACCGTTCGTGGTACCGGCACTATGAGCGCCGTCGAGGGCTCGGGGGAGCAGTTCATCGACCTCCCCGTTGAGGCGCTGGCAGGTATCGTGCAGGCGACCTCCGAGGGTACGGACGATTTCGCCATCGCCGGGCTGGATGTCAACGACCATGCGGTCGACCTGCCTGTGAAGGAACCAGGACCCTACTCCGGGACGACGTTCTACTCCGATGAGGTCTCGGGCAGGGTGGCCAGGTTGCAGGTCGTGGGCGAGGCGTGGACGGTCACCGTGTCGCCCGTCGCCTCGGCTCCGGAGTTCGCTGGCACCGCTACCGGCACGGGCGACGCAGTTCTCCTCTACCCCGAGAAGGCGAGTGCCCTGCAGGTCACGCACGACGGCCAGCGGAAGTTCGTGGTCAGCATGGACGGCAACGGGCGGGGGATCGTAGTGGAGACCGTGGGTGCCTATGAAGCGCTTGTCGAGGTGCTTCCCATACCGGCCATCCTGCTCGTCACCGCAGACGGCGGCTGGTCGATCGAGGCCAGGTAGACTGCCCCGCTCATCTCCTCACCGCCGAGTAGGCCGCAAGCGCGCGCTCCCGCGCCTCGGCGTGGTCGATGATCGGCGACGGGTACTCATCGCTGCCGACCTCCGGCACCCACCGCCGCACGTACTCGCCGTCCGGGTCGAACCGCTTGGCCTGCACCGTCGGGTTGAAGATGCGGAAGTACGGCGCCGCGTCCGCACCACACCCCGCGACCCACTGCCAGTTGAAGACGTTGGATGCGGCGTCGAAGTCGACAAGCGACTCCGCGAAGTACCGCTCGCCGGTCTGCCACGGGACGAGCAGGTGCTTCGTGAGCAGCGATGCCGCCACGAGCCGCACGCGGTTGTGCATCCAGCCCGTGTCGGCCAGCTGCCGCATCCCGGCGTCGACGAGCGGGTAGCCGGTGCGTCCCTCGCGCCAGGCAGCCAGCGCATCCGGGTCGTCGCTCCACGGCATGCGCGCGAACTCGGGCCGCAGCGGTTCGGAGAGCGTGTGCGGGTGGTGATGCAGCACGTGTGCCGCAAACTCTCGCCATGCGAGCTGGCGCAGGAACGGCCGGGTGACCTCGCGGGGAAGGCCGCTTCCGGTGACGGCCGCGGCGACCTGTCGCGGTGAGATCTCCCCGAAGGCGAGGTGAGGCGAGAGACGCGAGGTCGCGTCCAGAGCGGGCAGGTCGCGGTGCTCGTCGTAGTGGGCCAGCGCGTCGTCGATGAATACCTCCAGGCGCCGCGCTGCCCCTGGCTCGCCCGGCGTCCACCGGGCGGTGGGGTCCGGAGCTACCGCGGGTACCGGCGGGAGCGGCTCGGAAGCGACCGTACCCCCGGGCGCGGGGATCCCCTCCGGTGCACCGCCGGGCAGCGCGCTCCCGTCCCACAATCCCTCCCATGCGCGGAAGTAGGGCGTGAAGACGCGGTACGGGCTGCCCGCACCTGTCGAGATCGCGTCGGGGGCGACGAGCAGCGAGCCCTCGGCAACGACAAGCCCCACACGGCCCGGCGCGAGGGCGTCGGCGACGGCATGTTCCTCGGCCAGACCGGCCGGGCTCCACATCCGTGTGCAGTGCACCGTACGCGCGCCGCACTCGCCGGCGAGTGCGGACAGCACTTCCCCGGCAGGTCCGTGCCGCACCATCAACTGCGAGCCGTGTTTGCGCAGACCGGCGTCCAGCGACGCGAGTGAATGCGCGAGCCACCCCGCCTCGCTCCGGCCGCACCTGGCCGGCATCACGTAGACCGGCACCAGCGCCTCGGCGCCCCGCAACGCGGCAGCGAGCGCGGCATTGTCGGCCAGGCGCAGGTCTCTCCGGAACCAGCAGATCGCGGTCGTGGCCACGCGGCAACCCCTCTCTTCAATCGGTTTGTTCCCGAGGCGCGGGGAAGCGTGCGCATCGGCGGGTACACTCCTCGGCAGAGAGACGTCCGCTCAACGACCGAGGGGGACCAGTGGCCGAACTCATCACCCGCACCGTTCCGATCGGGATCAGCGCGTGCGTGTACCGGTGTCCCGTGCGCTACAACGGCAAGTCGTTCGACGCGCTTGCCACGCTGGGCAGAGAGCGCGCGGACTTCTCGTTCACCCCGGTGTGCCCCGAGTGCATGGCCGGGCTCGGCGTACCGAGGATGCCCATCCACCTGACCGGCCCGGGTCAGGAGGTTCTTGCCGGTGAGGCGAAGGTACGCGACCGGAGGGGCCGCGACGTGACCGAGGCGCTCGTCGAGGGTAGCCGTGCGAGCCTGGCAGCCCTCCAGCGGGCAGGCGTGCGGGCGATGATCGTCAAGGAGGCATCGCCCTCGTGCGGCGTGTACAAGGCCAGGGTGGGTAAGAAGCGGACCGAGCAGATAGAGGGCTCCGGTGTGTTCGGTGCGATGCTGCTCGAGACCGGGTGGTTCCTCATCCCGGACAGCGCGCTCACCAACCCGCTGTTGTGGTGGGAGTGGCGCCGTCGTCTGCACGCGTGGCTCTGGCTCGCCGATCGCGAGATCACGCGGGCGAAAGACCTCTACGATGCGTGGCACGTGGTCAAGTTCCTGCTGCAGGAGACGAGCCGCCCGTTCGCCGACGGGATGGGTCGCGAGCTTGCCGCCCTTCCCAAGAACCCACCCGCCGCTTCGCTCGAGGACGCCCGGGCTCGCATCCTCGATGCGCTGCGCACGCCCTCGACCCGTCCCCGGATTCGTCAGGCGCTCTGGAAGACGTACATCAACGCCAAGAAGCACGGTAAGCTTGACGGGGTCGACCTGCACGATCTCGAGGTGAACTCCCCCGAGGTCAGCGCGAACCTGATGACCATCGTCAAGGAGCTCACCGTGCTCGAGCGAGTGAGTTTCGAGAATGACCTGCTGTTCGGGACGAGCCCGGTGCTGCGCCGCGACGCGAGACGCGTGCGAGCACGTGAGGCCGAGAAGGAGGAGTGAGCGTGGACGCGCTTGAGGCGATCATGTCGCGGCGGAGTATCCGTCGCTTCACGGGCGAACCGGTGGTCGAGGAGCAGATCGAGACGGTCCTGCGTGCGGCGCAAGCCGCTCCCTCGGCGAACAACCAGCAGCCGTGGAGGTTCATCGTGCTCACCGAGCGGGACACGCTCGTGGCGGTCGCCGCCACGAGCCCGTACGCGAGGATGCTCGCGGATGCCGCCTTCGGAATCGTCGTCTGCGGTGACACCGCTGACCTGAAGAGCCCGGGCATGTGGCAGCAGGACTGCTCGGCTGCTGTCGAGAACGCGCTGCTGGCCGCCCACGCCATCGGCCTGGGCGGCGTGTGGCTCGGCTACTACCCCAAGATGGATCGAGTCGAGCTGCTCAAGGAGCTGCTCGGCATCCCCGAGGGCGTCGAGCCGCTCGCGGTGCTCGCGATCGGTCATCCGGCGGAGATCAAGCCGCCTTCGGACAGATACGCCCCCTCCTTCGTCCATCGCGAGCGCTGGTAAGACGTGCTGCTGACCGCCAAGGGGCTCACCTTCGCCTCGCACGCCGATCCGGGCCCTCACTACGTGCTCGAGCGGGTGTCGCTGGCGATCGAGGCGGGCGAGATCGTCGACGTGCGCGGGCCGTCGGGCTCGGGCAAGACCACGCTGCTGCGCGCACTCGCCCGCCTGCTCCCCGATGTCGAGGGCACTCTGACGTTGGCGGGTCGTTCTGCAGAGGGGTACGCGCCCGCCGAGTGGCGCAGCCGCGTGACGCTGCTGCCCCAGACCGCGGCGATGCGTCCGGGAACGGTGCGCGACAACCTGCTGCTGCCGTGGGGCCTCAAAGTCCGCTCGGCCGGGCACGCGCCGCCCGACGGCGCACTCGAACAGGCGCTTCTGGAAGTGGGTCTGGGCGAGATCGCGCTCGGCAGGGATGCCTCGCGGCTCTCGGTGGGACAGGCGGCCCGGGTCGCCCTGCTGCGCGCGGTGCTGACCGTCCCGGATGTGCTGTTGCTCGACGAGCCCGACGCCAACCTCGATGACGAGAGCACGGCACAGGTTGCCGCCATGACCGAGCTCTTCGCCTCGCGGGGCGGTGCGGTCATGCGCGTCCGCCACCAGCGGGGCGACGTCCGGGCATCGCGCACGCTCCGGCTTGTGGGCGGCCACCTCACGGAGGTGGCGTCGTGAACGAACTCGCCGGCGGCGTCATCGAGATAGGCTGGGCCCAGCTCGCGATCTCCACCGGGTTCGTCGTGGTCGTGGGCATCCTGTCGATGCGGCTCGCACTCGGCCTGGAGCGTGATCTGGCACTCGCTACCGTGCGCACCTTCCTGCAGCTCATCGCCCTCGGCCTCGTCTTGCGCTGGGTGTTCGGCATCGACAGCCCCTGGCTGGTGCTCGCAATCCTCCTGCTGATGATGGGCGCCGCTGCACAGACGATCGTCAAGCGCGCGCCCGATGCTCCCCGCGGCATCCTCGGAAGTTCGATGATAACGATGCTGCTCACCGGCTTCACCGTGACGTTCGCGGTGACAGGGCTCGTCATCCAGGTCGAGCCGTGGTACCGGGCCCAGTACGTCATCCCGATCGCGGGGATGGTGCTTGGCAACTCGATGAACGGAATCGCGCTCGCTCTCGAGCGCACCTTCGCCGACCTCGACGCCCGTGCGGGAGAGGTGCTCGCGCTCACCGCCCTGGGGGCCACGCCGTGGGAGGCCGCCGGTGACTCGGTCCGCGTGGCGATCCGGGCCGGGCTCATCCCCACCATCAACGCGATGGCCGCTGCGGGTATCGTGTTCATCCCGGGAATGATGACCGGCCAGGTGCTCGCCGGCGCAGATCCGCTTGCTGCCTCGTACTACCAGGTCGTGGTCATGCTGATGGTGGCGGCCGCAACGGCACTCGGTTCGGTGCTCGCGGTGATGCTGTCGTATCGCAAGCGCTTCACCGCCGACGGCGTCTACATCGAGAAGGGGTATCGCCAGCCGAGATAAGGGCGCCTTCGCAGCATGTGGAGCACGTTCGCACCCACGCTCTCAGGTTGCCGGTGTACCGGCGTCCCCGTAAGATGTGACCTGCAACGCCCGGCCTTGGAGCCACACCCCCGGCAAGCCCCGGGCGGGCGGACTCATCCTGTCGGGCGCCAAGGAGACCGATGACCGGATTCGAGCTCTATCTCAAGCGCAACTCCAAGAAGTTCGACGCCTACCTGGCCGGCTT
Source organism: Coriobacteriia bacterium (assembly GCA_019429145.1). Classification (GTDB taxonomy): domain Bacteria; phylum Actinomycetota; class Coriobacteriia; order Anaerosomatales; family SLCP01; genus SKKZ01. Next base: position 57,820 of record JAHYJI010000002.1, read on the forward strand.
CTTCTCGGACGGGTCCCATCCCGATATGCGCCGCTACCTGTACGGTCCCGTGGCCGAGTTCACCGCCAATGCCGGGAAGCGTCACCGCCCCCTGATCTGTCTTCTCGCATGCGAGGCGGTCGGCGGCGATCCTGAGCGCGCCAAGCCGTCGGCGGCGGCGATCGAGCACTTCCACACCGCCGCGCTCATCCACGACGACATCGAGGACTCCTCGCTCACGCGCCGGGACGAGCCGTGCATGCACGTCAGCGAGGGGGACGGCATCGCCATCAACGCGGGCGATCTTGCGCTCTCGCTCGTGTGCGGCACGGTCGTCCACGACCCCGGCCTCGACGATGCCACCAAGCTGCTCGTGCTCGCCGAGCTCGTCGACATGACCACCCGCACCATCGAGGGGCAGGCGCTCGACATCGGCTGGGCCCGTGACGACCGCTTCGACCTCACCGTCGAGGACTACCTCGTGATGGCTCGCCACAAGACCGCGTTCTACTCGGGAGGGGTCCCGCTCGCCGTGGGCGCGATCGTCGGCGGCGGCACCGATGAGCAGGTCGAGGCGTTGCGCGAGTTCGGCATGGCGGCGGGCCTGGCCTTCCAGATCCAGGACGACGTGCTCAACCTCGTCGGCACCAGAGAGTCCACCAAGAAGGACTTCCGCAGCGATCTGACGGAGGGCAAGCGCACGCTGGTGGCCATCCACGCGCTCGAGAACTCGGCGCGCCGGGAGCGGCTGCTGGAGATCCTCTCGGCCCGTGTGACCGACTCTGCGCTGCTCGACGAGGCGGTCGCCATCATGACCGAGGCCGGCTCGATCGCGTTTGCGAACGGCTACGCTCGCGACCTCATCCTCGACGCCAAGCGCTCGCTCGAAGACGCACTGCCCGACAGCAAGGCGCGCAAGCTCCTGCTGTCCATGGCGGACTTCTTCGTGAAGCGGAGTTCGTGAGGTCTCGAGCAGGCCTCTGCTCGAGAGCCCGCAACGGGTATCTTCTACAGAGCACGCCATCCCCGCGATAACGAAGGAGCGTACGCATGCGATCCATACCGGTGTCAGATGCCATCCGCTGGGTCGGTGCCATCGACTGGAACTTGCGCGACTTCCACGGTTACGAGACGCCCCGCGGCACCACCTACAACGCCTACCTCGTGCGTGGAACGGAGAAGACCGCCCTTATCGACACGGTGAAAGGGCGCTTCGTCGAGGAGCTGCTCGCGCGTGTCCGTAGTGTCATGGACCCGGCCGACGTCGATCTCATCGTGGTCAACCACGTCGAGCCCGACCATAACGGTGGCCTGCGTCGAGTGATGCGTGCGATGCCCAACGCGCGAGTGGTGGCGTCGCGCTCCGGTGTCGCAGGTGTCGCCGAGTATCACGACGGGCTCGAGGTCGAGTCGGTGGGTGCCGACGACGTCATCGATCTCGGTGGCGTGTCGCTGCGCTTCCTCCCGATGCCGATGGTGCACTGGCCCGACTCCATGTTCACCTACTGCGCCGAGGAGCGCGTGCTGATGCCGAACGATGCGTTCGGGGCGCACATGGCCTCCTCGGAGCGCTTCGCCGACGAGGTCGGACTCGATCTCGCTGTCGAGGAGCTCACCATCTACTACGCCAACATCCTGATGCCCCTCGGCAAGCAGGTCGCCAAGGCGGTGGAGAAGGTGGTCGCGACCGGGTGGGAGATCGAGACGATCGCCCCGAGCCATGGCGTGATCTGGCGCGGGGAGACGCTCGGTCCGCTCTTCGACACTTACGCGCGACTCACCGCAGGCGAGACTCGTGAGAAGATCGTCGTCGCGTTCTCGACGATGTGGGGTTCGACCGACACCCTGGCGAGGGCTGTCGTCGACGGTATCGCTGCCGAGGGCGTCGAGGTCGACCTCTTCGACCTGGCGGTCACGCCGATCGCCCACCTCACCCGGAATCTGCTTGACTCCCGCGCACTACTCCTCGGCTCGCCCACGCTCCACCACGGGATGCTCTACCGGGTCGCGGGCTACCTGCAGTACCTCTCCGGCCTCAAGCCCCAGGGCAAGCTCGGCGGCGCCTTTGGATCGTACGGCTGGTCCAGTGGAGCGACCAAGCAGATCTCCGGACAGCTTGAGGCCATCGGGTTCGAGCTGCCGTTCGAGCCGTACACGCAGAAGTACCGGCCGAGCACCGAGGAGATCGCTGCCGCCCGCGAGTGGGGGGCGCAGTACGCACGCGCCGTCAAGGAGATGGACTAGCCGCGCGCGCGGCGACCTGAAGGGACGTGGTCGTGGGGACGTACACCGCCGCCTACCTCGCGTATGCCGTGGCGCAGGGAGCGCTCGGCATCTGGGCGTTCACGCTGTGGCGCAAGGAGCGCACCGCCACCGCCCTCGCACTCATGCTCCCGCCACTCACCGTCGTCTACGACAACCTTGCGATTGCGCTGGGATCGTACATCGGGCCCGGTGATCTACTGCTCGGACTGACCATCCCGCGCTTCGCCGGACACGCACTCTTCACCCCGATCTGGATCGTCGCCGCTGTCGGCCTCGCCCTGCGCGCGGGGGCGTTCGCCGGGCGTGACCGCGCGTTCACCGTCGGCTCGTGGGCACTCTACGGTGCGATGGTCGTCGTCGGGCTTGTCAACGAGGTAATCTCGTTCGTGCCCGAGTTCGTCGAAGAAGGCGACGTCGTCTACTACACCAACGTCGGTCGCATCTTCACCCCGCCGCCGCCCTCGCTCACGATGCTGCTCGTCGTGCTCGTGTGCGGTGCCATCGTGCTGTGGCGAACCCGCGGTCGCTGGCCGTGGATGCTCCTCGGGGCGCTTCCGGTGCTCGCCTCACAGGCGGTGCGCACCGACGAGATCGCATTCGTGCTCATCAACTCGAGCGAGGTCATCATGTCACTCTCGCTCGTCGCGACACTGGTGTACCTGAGGAAGCGGGAGTCCGGGACGGGCCGGCCGCTCGCCGGCTGAAGCCCGGGCACCTACTCCTCCCGGAGCACCTCGTCACGCCAATCGGATCCGAGCCGCTCCTCGATGTAGTCGCGGATCATCTGGCGCACCACCTGCGAGGGAGTGAGGTCCTCCTCGCGGCAGAGGGCCTCGAACGCGGCCTTCTTCTTCGGGTCTATGAGCACGGTCAGACGGGCCGTGCGCTGCTCCTGGCCCATGCTTCCTCCTGCATCTTGGTGACGTGTTAATGACATTATAATGCCATACACATCGAATCCGACTACAATGGCAGTCATCACTCACTCGCTGATTGGATTCCCTGTGTCTCACCGCGCCCACCTGACCACCGTCAAAGTCTCGAGCGCCCTGCGTGACGTGTTCAAGAAGGAGCCCTATACCGCCGGCACGTTACGCGCAGACGTGCTGGCGGGACTCACGGTCGCCGTTGTCGCTATGCCACTTGCGATGGCGCTCGCGATCGCGAGCGGGGTGCCGCCCCAGTACGGTCTGTACTCGGCCGTCATCGGGGGCATCGTTGCGGCACTCGCCGGCGGCTCCCGCTTCAGCGTGTCGGGACCCACCGCGGCGTTCGTTGTCGTCCTCGCGCCGATATCGGCCCGGTACGGGCTGGCGGGATTGGCGACCGCGGGCTTGATGGCCGGAGTGATTCTCCTCGCACTAGGCGTCACCAAGCTCGGCCGGCTCATCGAGTACGTGCCCGAACCCGTCACCGTCGGGTTCACAACCGGCATCGCTGTGGTCATCGCCGTGCTGCAGCTCAACGACCTCTTCGGGCTGGGGATCGAGGGGATGCCCGAGAGCTTCGTGGCCAAGCTGACGGCCCTCGCGGACTCGGCAGTCGCGATTGCGTGGCCGGCGCTTCTCGTGAGCGCTCTTACGCTGGCAGTCCTCCTGCTCTGGCCGCGCGAGCGCTTCGTCATCCCGGGGTACGCGCCTGCGATACTCGTCGGGACGTTTCTGGCAGCCGCGCTCGCGCACTTCGGCTATCCGGTAGACACCATCGGCTCGCGCTTCACCTACGAGGTCGCAGGAGCAATCGGGCACGGTGTCCCGCGTGTGTTGCCGAGTCTCTCCCTGCCCTGGACGCTTCCGGGTCCGGCCGTCGGATCGTTCTCGCTCAACCTCGGTACACTGAGGGACCTGCTGCCCGCCGCGCTCTCGATCGCGATGCTCGGCGCGATCGAGTCGCTGCTGTGTGCCGTGGTGCTCGACCGGTCGACCGGTACGCGTCATCACTCCAACGGCGAGCTCGTCGGTCAGGGGCTCGCGAACATCGCGGCCCCGTTCTTTGGCGGTATACCGGTGACAGCGGCGCTCGCGCGCTCGGCGGCCAACGTCAAGGCCGGCGCCGCCACACCTGTGGCCGCGGCCCTGCATGCGGCATTCATCCTCCTCGGCGTGCTCGTGCTGGCTCCCGCGCTCGCCTGGGTGCCGATGGCCTCGATGGCCGCGGTCCTCCTCGTCGTCGCCTGGAACATGAGCGAGCTGCCCACGGCAGTCGAGCTTCTCAAGCGCGCTCCACGCGCGGACAAGCTGGTCTTCCTCGTCTGTTTCTCGCTCACGGTGATCTTCGACATGGTCATCGCGATCGGCGTCGGTATCGTGCTCGCCGCATTCCTGTTCATGCGCGACATCGCCCGTTTCACGCAGGCCCGGGACATCAGCAGCACCGCGCGCTACGTAGGCGAGGGCCTTCCTGAGGGCTGGCGTGCCGTCAAGGTGACCGGTGCGATGTTCTTCGCTGCAGCTGAGCGCGTGCTCACCCAGCTGCTGGCCGAGACCCCCGAGGGATCGGGACTCATCATCTACGCCGACGGTGTCACGCTGCTCGATGCCGGCGGGACGAGCGCGATGGAGCGTTTCGATGCCGAGTGCGCCGCTCGCGGTATCCGGGTCCTCGTCACCGACCTGCAGCCCCAGCCTGCACGCGTCCTGCGAGCGGCCGGCCTCGGCGGGACGGCTCACGCGACCACACTCGTGCCAACGCTTGCCGAGGCACTGACGAGAGCGCGGACCGGGCCCGCTCGGAAGAGCGGCTAGCCACCGCGCTTCCAGCGCACGAGAGCCTCGACTGCGTGGTCTATCGAGAGCGCAGCCGCCGGGGCGTCCGGTTCCGCACGGCCGAGCGCAGCGAAGAGTTCGGCAAGAATCGGCGGCTTTATGTTGCCGTGGGCAAGGAGTTCGGCCTCGGCAAACACCTCAGCGGGAGTCCCGGAGAACACGATCGTGCCGCCGGGCGCGAGCACGTAGGCGTAGTCTGCGAACTCCGGCACCGAGTCGATGTCGTGGGTCGACATCACGACCGTGACGCCCCGCTCCTCGGACAACCGTTCAAGCAGCTCGATGAGTCCGGCACGCGACGCTGGATCGAGACCCTCGAACGGCTCGTCGAGCACGAGCAGTTCCGGCTCCATGACGAGCGCGCCGGCGAGTGCGACTTTGCGCTTCTCGCCGCCGGAGAGGTTATGTGGCACACGGTCTGCGAGGTGCTCGATGCCGAGCAGCCCGAGCGTGGCCGTCACGCGCCGCGCCACCTCGTCCTCGGGCATCCCGTACTGGCGGGGCGAGAAGGCCACGTCGTCGGCGACCGTCGGGGCGAGGAGCTGCTCGTCGACGTTCTGCAGGACGACCCCGACCCGCTGGCGGATCTTCGGCCACGCTTCGGCCGGGTCCACGCCGAATACGCGCACCTCACCCTCACGGCTGCGGAGGAGGCCGAGTAGGTGATAGAGGAGCGTGGTCTTGCCCGAGCCGTTCGGTCCGAGTACCGCGACTCGCTGGCCACGATGGACGAGGAAGTCGAGGCCGCACAGGTGTACGGTCGTCCCGTCCTCGTACGAGTGGCGCACGCAGCTCACGTGCACGACCGTCTCGAGGTCCCGGTGGGCCTCCGCGTGCCGGTCGGGATCGTATCGGGTCATGTCGTGCGTCCTCTCGCGAGCAGTGTGATGGCCAGTGCCGCGAGCGGAACGAGCGGCACCACCCAGCTGTATGGGTTCAGTGCCTGCCAGCCGAATCGCCAGGCAAGCGAGGTGGCGAGCAGCGCGGCCGCACCTCCGATAAGGAGCGCGTCGGTCCCGGGTGACGTGCTCGTGGGCAGCGTGACGCGCAGACGGCCCTCGTAGCCACGCATTCGCATGATGTCGTAGGAGCGCTGTGAGAGGTCGAACGAGTAGATGAGCAGTCCTCCGAGCGCCCGCGTGGTAGCCCGTGCCGCCCGTACCGGGTGCCCGGCGGAGAGCCCTGCCCGCAAGCGGGCGGCGGTCAGCAGGTTGCCGAACTTCTCGAGCAGGAGGAAGAGCGAGCGGTACGTCATCAGGAGCGCATCGCCGACGATGGCGGGCACGACCCGCTGGATGGGCGCGAACACGTAGGGATAGGGCGTGGTGAGTATCACCGTGACCGCGGCAAGCGCCGCCGTCACCGCCTTCAGCACGATGGTCGTTCCGCCGAGGACGCTCGTCGCGGCGCTGACCGCGAAGATCAGCGCGAAGACGGCCGGGTAGCCCGCGAGCGTGAGGAGCAGCCGGCCGTCGAGGCGCGCGGAGGCGGCCACAGCGAGGAGCGCGACGGTGAGCGAGCCCACGACGAGCACGTTCCAGCTCGTTATCACGGCAGCGAGCACCAACGCGAACGCCACGAGCTTGCTCGCAGGCGCCACCCGGTGAAGCCACGAGTCACCGAGCGTTGCAGCTGCATCGATGCGCCCGATGTCCACTAGTGGCCCCCGCTTTCGTCCCCCGGGATGCGCTGGCGCTCCTCGGCAAGCGCCCCTTCGAAGACCATCCGCGGGCGCACGCGGGCTACGTACCCGATGATCCCGGCCGTGACAAGTGCTTCGATCAGCCAGCCGAACGGACCGAGGGTGTAGACGACCGCTGCGAAGCGGCCGGCCGAGAGGTACCGCTCGTCCTCATCGTGTCTGTCCTCCTCAGCTTCACTGCGCCCGTCGTCGAGCAGGCCCAGTTCGAAGATCCCTCCGGCGAAAGGATTCTCGAACCGCATGGTCGCCGGGTCGAGCGCACCACTCTCACGCTCGGCCGCAGCTCCCGCCCCGCCGAGCCACACGACGCCGACCACCAGCGAGGTCGTCACGGCGAGGGTCATCACGGTGGCAAGACCCGCCCCGAGCGCAGCGCGTGGTCGGCCGATCACGCGCAGCAACCCATGGAAGATCGCCCAACCGATCACCATCTCCGCACCGAGCACCATCGTGTTGAGGCCGAGCACCGTTACCCCGCCGTGTCCGAACATGGCGAGCACGCCACCGACGATAAACGCGGTTATCACCGAGAGCGCCGGTCCGAGCAGGATGCCGGCGATCACGGAGAGGTTGACGTGGTAGGCGATGGGAACGATCTCGGAGGACATCGACACGATCATGAGCGCCGCGACCACCCCGACGAGCGGCACCTTCCGGCGCGCTTCGGAGCGCGAGGCGATCCGGCCCGCTACGGCGATCATCGCAAGCGCGACCAACCAGCCGCCGGCCCAGAGCCAGAGCGGCAGTACACCGTCGGGGATGTGGATGTGTGACATGTGTGCTTCAGCCCCCTTCTGGGCCGGTGGTGGCGCACGCAGCGCAGAGCCCGTAGAGCGTGACCTGGTGGCTCGTGACAACGAAGCCCTCGTGAGCAGCATCGGAGGCGGGGGCCCCGAGGGGACACGGAGTATGTGCCACCGCGCCGCAGGCGGTGCAGACGAGGTGGTGGTGATGTTCCTCCACCGAGCAGCGCACGTAGAGCGCACTGCCGTCCCTGCTCCCGACGCGCTCGAGCGCACCCGCGTCCTCCATTGAGGCCACGGCCCGGTACACGGTGGCGACACCGATTCCCGGCGAGTGCGCACGTGCTGCGGCTATCAGGTCGTCGACGGTGAACGCACGCATGAAGCCGTCCGCTGCGGCAGCAACCGAGCGGCGACGGTCGGTCACCCGGCCGCTTCCAAAATGAGAATCATTATCACAAGTAGACATGAGGAGATGGTACCACCGCGTAGCCCCGCGCAAACACGACTCGCCACACCGTCCAAACCGCCGTTCGGGTAGCATTACACTCGGCAGGGCGCACAGCGCCGGATGCGACGGGAGGTCTGCGGTGAATCTCGCACAGCTCAGGGCGTTCGTGATGGTGGTGGAGCACGGCTCTTTCTCCGCCGCAGCGCGCGCGATGGGCATCTCGCAGCCGGCCGTCACCATGCAGGTGCAGGGGCTCGAGGCCGACCTCGGCGTGACGCTTCTGGACCGTGCGTACCGCAAGATCGAGCTCACGGAGTCCGGTGCGTCGCTGCTGCCACATGCACGCGCGGTGCTCAAGGAACTCGAGGCCGCGCGTGAGGACCTGGTCCGCATGGCCGATACCGTCACCGGCAGACTCTCCGTGGTGGCGAGCACCACACCGGGCCAGTACCTCCTGCCGAGGCTCCTCGGATCGTTCCTCCAGGAGAATCCCGAGGTGAGCATCTCGCTCGCGGTCACAGACACCGCCGGGGTCGCCGAGGCGGTCGCCGGGGGTCATGCCGACCTTGGCATGACGGGTGCGGTCGTCACGGGCGTCCGCGTCGATTTCGAGCCCGCAGGGACTGACGACATCGTCATGATATGTCCCCCCACGCACCGGTTCGCTGCCGCGAAGCAGGTGTCCCTCGAGGAAGCGGTCGCAGAGCCGTTCATCATGCGTGAGGATGGTTCTGGCACCCGCCAGGTCGCCGAGGACGCCCTGCGAGAGGTGGGTGTGGACCCGGCCGAGCTGCATGTGCTGACCGAACTGGGAACGAGCGAGGCGATAGTGAGCGCGGTCGAGGGCGAGATGGGCCTGGCCATGGTCAGCACATGGGTCGCCTGCAAGGCGCTCGAATTAGGGACGGTTGCAGCGGTGCCCGTGGCGGAGTTCCCCGTCTCGCGGCCGCTCTACGTGGTCACCCCTCGCACGACACTGACGCGGGCGGCCGATGCGTTCCTCGCGCACGTAAGGAAGCAACTCGGCTGAGGCTCTCAGGTTAGCGATCAGCCGTCGGAACCAGCCTGCGGCCTGCTCAGACCGCAAGCCGGAGTTCGTCTCCCGTCGCCCCGGACTCGTAGCCCGGGATGCGCGAGACGGTGTGCCTGAATGTCTTGCTGTGGAGCCGTTCGATGAGCCGGACGGTCTCCTCGCGCTGGTAGACCTCGACAGGCATCACGAGGTCGTAGCGTTCCCTGAACAGAGGCACGAATCCGAGCCCAAGCCGCTCGGCGGCGGCAGCAACTCCCACCGCCACATCGGCCGTTCCCCGCGCAACGGCCTCGGCCACGCCGGTGTGTGTGTCGTATGCGGTCTCATAACCGGGTACGGCCGAGGTATCGGCGCCCAGGTCGGCGAGGGCATGGTCGATCCACAGTCGAGTGCCCGAGCCGCGGTTGCGATTCGCAAGGCGGAGCCTTCCCTCGGCCACGTCGGCGATCGACGAGATGCCGTGAGGATTGGCGGGCGGAACGATGAGCCCCTGCTCCCGGTGGGCGAGGGTAACCAGGATGACGTCCCGGTCGGGGAAGATGTGACGGGCGTAGGGCGCGTTGTACTCCCCGGTGTCGGAGTCGAGCAGATGGCACCCCGCGATATCGGCCAGACCCTGGCGCACGCCGATCAAGCTGTCGAGACTCCCGGCGACCATGGTCGCGAGCGGATGGGGATCGTCAGGGTCATCCGCCAGGGCCTCGACCGCCATGTCGTGGCTCACCATGGCAATGAGTGGAGATTCCGGACCGGGCTCCGGGCGTACGACCAGCGAGATCGAGAACGCCGCTGATGTCCCGGCATAGTACTTCTCTGTGAAGTTCCGCGTGGCGCGGACCTCAGTGAGCCTGACAAGCTTGGCCGCTTCGAGCGCCTTGACGTGATGGCGCACCCACGCCGGGTGTTTGCCGAGTCGAGCGCCGAGCATGGTGAGCGTGTGAGGCTGCGCCAGCAGGATCCGGAGGATCTCGAAGCGGTGAGGTGCCGCTAGCACTCGGATCGCGTCGAGACGGCTGATGTCGTCAAGGTTGTGCATCGCACACCATTCTCGCGGCTCGGCTTGTGGCAGGGCATGCTAAACTTCCCTTTAGTATAACTGCTATACGCCGAGGAGGTGCATTCATGAAGATCAGCGCACGTAACCAGCTTCGCGGCACCGTCGTCTCCGTAAAGGAAGGCGCTGTCGAGGCGCAGGTTGTGCTCGACGTCGGCGGCCAGCACATCGTATCTGTAGTCACGGTTGACGCAGTCAAGGAACTCGGACTTTCCGAGGGCTCGCCGGCCGTTGCCGTCGTCAAGGCCGACAGCGTCATGCTCGCGGTCGACTAGACCGCATGCGGCTGACTTCTGCACCGCCGGTGGCGCTGCGGTTGTTCAGTCGGGCGCTTTCGTTATGGTTCTCGGCAGGCCGCCATCTGCGCGGCGACGTAGCTCCGAGTCCGGATTTCCTACGGCCCAGCCGAGCGGGCCACGGATCCCGGACCGACAGGGTGGGGACGGGAAACCTCCTCGCCTCCCGGTGGAAAGGAGACCCAACATGCTCGAACATCTTGTGTCGTCCGCGGTGTGGAAGCGGACACTGCTCCTGGCTCTCGCGGTAGTGATGGCGGTGTCGCTCGCTGCTTGCGGAGCAGCCGAAGAACCCGAGGAGATCGAGGAGCCGGTAGTCGAGGAGCCCGTCGAGGTCACGAGTGTCATCCTCGCCTCGACCACCTCGACGGAGGACTCCGGACTTTTCGGCGTTCTCGTACCTGCGTTCCAGGATGACTACCCGCAGTACCGCATCGATGTGGTCGCGGTGGGCACGGGTCAGGCTCTCGAGATCGGTCGCAACAAGGACGCAGACGTACTCCTCGTGCATGCAAAGGCAGATGAGGAGCAGCTCGTGGCCGACGGCTACGGTATCGAACGCCGTGACGTCATGTACAACGACTTCGTTATCGTCGGGCCCGAGGCTGATCCTGCCGGCATCGCAGGCGGCGATGACGCGGCTGCGGCTCTGACTGCGATCTCCGAGGGGGGTCACACGTTCGTGTCCCGGGGCGACGATTCGGGGACTCACAAGAAGGAGCTCAGTCTGTGGAGCGCTGCGGGTATCGAGCCTGCTGGCGACTGGTATCTGTCAATCGGGCAGGGCATGGGCGACACGCTCAACATGGCCTCTGAGAGCGAGGCGTACACCCTCGCTGACCGGGGCACCTATCTCGCCATGAAGGACCGGATCGATCTCGTGGTCGTTGTCGAAGGCGACGAAGCGCTCTTCAACCCGTATGGCGTCATCGTCGTGACCGATGCGAACAACCTCGACGGCGCTCAGGCGTTCGCGGACTGGATCGTCTCGCCGGCGGGGCAGGATATCATTCGGGAGTTCGGCGTGGACACCTACGGCGAACCATTGTTCGTCCCGAACGCAGACTAGGCACTCCGAACCATGGTATTCATCGAAGCGGTCGTCACAGCGGTGGCCTTGCTCCTGCAGGGTTCCGCGGAACTGTGGAATGTCATCGCGACCACATTCGAGGTTGCCATCACCTCCACGGTCGCCGGAGTCGTGCTCGGCGCCCCCATGGGATTCCTCATGGGGGCGACCCGGTTCCGGGGCCGCAGGCTCGCGGTTGCTCTGATCAACACCGCCATGGCCATCCCGCCGGTGGTGATCGGTCTTGTCGTCATGATGACGCTCTCACGTCAGGGTCCCTTGGGCTTCATGGGCCTTCTGTACTCCAAGGACGCCATGTCGATTGCCCAGACACTGATCTCCACGCCCATCATCGCCGGTCTCATCGCTGCGGCCGTGGCTTCCGTTCCGTACAAGCTGCGCCTGCAGGCCCGTTCTCTCGGCGCATCCAGGCTCCAGGAGGCCCTGCTCGCGCTGAGGGAGGCACGCCTGGGGGTGATCGCTGCGGTCGCGGCAGGTTTCGGCGCAGTCGTTCGAGGTGTCGGTGCAGTCATGATGGTCGGCGGCAACATCGAAGGACAGACCAGAGTGCTCACGACCGCGATCGTCCAGGAGTCCCGAAAGGGTGAGTTCGGCCTCGCCCTCGCACTCGGCCTGATTCTCATGACGATCACCTTCGCGATGAACGGCTTCCTTACCTGGTATCAGCACTCGAACGAACGTTTCGACAGGAGCTGACCGGAGTGATGAACGACACTCAGGCAGGCATGGCTCTGCGGTGCACGGGGATCCGCAAGTCCTACGACAAGCGCACCGTTGTTGATGTCGCCGAGTTGGACATCCCCGCAGGCGAGACCCTGGCCGTGCTCGGTCCGTCGGGATCGGGCAAGTCGACGCTTCTTTCGATCCTCGGGCTGCTCGAGCCACCTGACGCAGGTGAGGTGTACCTGGACGGCAACAGGGTGACGCATCGCGACAAGACAGCCCGCATGCACATGGCTGCCGCGTTCCAGAGCCCCTACCTTTTCAAGGGCACGGTCGCCGACAACGTGGCCTACGGTCTCAAGCTGCGCAGGATGCTCTCGGTCGACCGGAGAAGCGCCGTCGCCGACTCGCTCGAGCGAGTAGGTCTGGGTGGCTGGGAGAACCGATCGGCCCTCACGCTCTCGGGCGGCGAGGCGCAGCGCGTCGCTCTCGCTCGCGCCCTCGTACTCCGGCCGCGCGTTCTCTTGCTCGACGAACCCCTTTCATCCCTCGACCCCCTCATCAAGGGCCAACTCGCCCAGGACTTCGCCCGTATCATCAGAGAGCACTCGATGACGACGCTCTATGTCACGCACGACCAGAACGAGGCGATGGCGATAGCCGACCGCATGGTGATCTTGCGGGACGGGGTCCCTGTCGCGTCCGGAACGGTAGACGAGGTCACCGGGTTGCCTCCGGACGCCTGGACCGCGAACTTCCTCGGAGCCGAGTCCCCGATGCAGGGTTCGGTGGTCTCGTCGGCAGACGGACTCATCGGTATCGACACAGGAGGATGTGTCGTCTACGCAGGAGGCTCGGAGGAGATCGGGTCTCGCCTGATCGTCGGTGTGCGTCCGGAGGATGTACTTCTCTTCGAGGGCGATGCTGATATCCCGATCACGACCGCACGCAACCGGTTCCTCGGCACCGTGGTCGACGTCGAGCTATGGGGCGTCATGTACCACATGGTCATCGACATCTGCGGAAGCCGCTTGGCCTCGCGAGTCTCGCGCGCATCAGTCCGAGACATGGGTCTGGAGACGGGGTCAAAGGTCCGGGTCGTCTTCAAGGCCTCGGCTGTCCGGTACAAGCGCATCTAGCCCGGCGGGCATTGCTAGCGCCAGGCATGTAACAGACGTTACAATGTGCTGTGCCGGATACTCGGCTCCGTGAAGAAAGGCCTCTCAGAACGTGGCTGAAGACAGGATTCCCTGTACCGCGGCGGTACTTGCCGGCGGACGCTCGATGCGGATGGGTGTCGACAAGACGCTGCTCGAGGTCGATGGCGTCCCGCTTGTTGCGCGCGTCGTCGAGTCTGTCACCCGAGTGTGCGCTCACACGTTTGTCGTGACCAACCGGCCCGAGAGCCTCGATGGTATCGATCTTGCCGACGAGGTCACCGTGCTGACCGATGAGGTTCCGTACCAGGGGCCGCTCGGCGGACTGGTCACTGCGCTCAAGGAGGCACCGGACGAGTGGGTGCTGGCGGTGGCCGCCGACATGCCGTACCTCTCCGCGGCGGTTGTCCAAGCGCTGTGGGACGCGCGAGGCGGCGCGGATGCCGTTATGCCCGTGACCCCGGAGGGTCCCGAGCCGCTGCTCGCGCTCTACTCGCGGGCGTGCCTTCCTGCCGCCCGCCGCGTGTTGGCAACCGGCCGGCGACGCTTGGTGGCGATCTTCTCCGAGATCAACGCGGTCGAGGTGCCGATCGAGTCGCTGCGCTCGGTCGACCCCGAGCTGCGCAGCTTCCTCAACGTGAACACGCCCGAGGAGCTCGCCGAGGCGCGCGAGGAGACCGTGGCGCTTTCCGTCGAGCGCGATGCCACCGAGCGCGTGAGTGTCTCGGTCATCGAGGTCGGGACACGCCGTTCGCGTGGCATGCCCTCCGAACATCCCGTGACGGTCCACATGAACGATGTGGAGGTAGCCACCATCCAGGCCACACCAGAGGACCTCGAAGAGATGGCTGCGGGCTTTCTCGTCGCCGAGGGCCTTATGGTCAACCGGGACGACCTTGTCTCCATCGACGTCGATTACAAGCGCGGACTCGTCTACGTCTCGACGCTCGAAGAGGTTCCCGACGACATGGTCTACAAGACACGCTACGTCACGAGCGGATGCGGCAAAGGGATCACCTTCTCCTCGGTGGGCCACGCGCGCGGTCTCGACCACATCGAGACGCACCTGCGCCTCGACAGTCAGGTCGTCTACGACCTCATGGGCCAGATGGCCCGGGCCGCTACGGCATACCGGGACACCGGTGGCATGCACGCGTGCGGCCTGGCACGTGACGGTGAGCTTCTCTTCGTGCGGGAGGACGTCGGGAGGCACAACGCGCTGGACAAACTGCTCGGGCGTGCCTGGCTCGATCGCGTGCCCACTCGCGACGCCATCCTGCTCTCGACCGGCCGCATCTCCTACGAGATGGCCGTCAAGGCTGCCAAGGCAGGCGTGCCGGTCGTAGTCTCCCGCACCGCTGTGACCGATCTCGCCGCAGAGATAGCCGGCGAGCTCGGCATCACGCTTGCAGGCTATGCGCGCGGCGGCAAGATAACCGTCTACACCCATCCCGAACGCATCACGAGCCACACGACCGATGAGGATGACGAATGACGATATCCGTGGAACAAGCCCGCGACCTGGTCCTGGCGCGCTGCGGGGTTCTCGAGACCGAGGACGTGCCGCTGCTCGAATCGCTCGGGCGCGTGCTGGCGGCCGACGCGCGCTCCGACATCGACGTCGCGCCCTTCGACAACTCGGCGATGGACGGCTACGCGGTGCGTGCGACCGATCTCGCGGGTGCCTCGCAAGACTCGCCGGCGACGCTCGCGGTCATCTCCCACATCGCCGCCGGCGACTACTCCGAGATCGAGGTCGGACCCGGCCAGGCAGCGCGCATCATGACAGGCGCCCCGGTCCCTCCAGGCGCCGATGCGGTCGTGATGGTGGAGTACACCGAGGCGGGCGAGGTTTCAGGCTCGACCGGTGGCACCGTGCACGTCATGCGCGAGGTCCGCGAGGGCGAGAACATCCGCCGGCGCGCGGAGGAGGTCTCGGCGGGTGACGTCGTGCTGGAGGCAGGCGAGGTCATCGGGCCCGCGGCCGTCGGACTGCTCGCATCTACCGGACACGCCACCGCCACGGTCTACCGCCGTCCGCGTGTGGCGGTGATCTCGACCGGCGACGAGCTCGTCGAGGTCGCCGAGAAGCCGGGCCCGGGCAAGATCCGCAACTCCAACTCCTACTCGATCGCCGCCCAGGTGATCGCTGCCGGCGCGATCCCGCTGCGCTACCCGATCCTGCGCGACGACCCCGACGCGACCCGCGAGGCGTTCACCCGCGCGGCCGCCGAGGCCGACTTCATCGTCACGAGCGGCGGGGTAAGCGTCGGGGACTTCGACTACGTCAAGCCGGTGCTCGAGGAGCTCGGCGAGATGGAGTTCTGCAAGGTTGCCATGCGCCCCGGTAACCCCCAGACGCTCGGCTCTATCTCGGGCGTGCCCTTCTTCGGCCTGCCGGGCAACCCGACCTCGACCTTCGTCGGCTTCGAGATCTTCGTGCGCCCGTCGTTGCGTTACATGCAGGGCCACACGAAGCTCGATCGTCCGCGCCAGGCCGCCACGCTTGCCCACGACGTCAAGAAGAAGCAGGACCGCCGCTACTTCTTGCGGGCTCGTCTCGATCGACGCGATGACGGGGCGCTCTCGGTCGCACTCTCCGGGAGCCAGTCCTCGGCCCTGCTCACCGCGGCACATCGCGGCAACTGTCTTCTCGTCCTGCCGGAAGGGGAGGGTTTCTTCTCCGAGGGCAGCACGGTGGAGGTCATCCGACTCGACATGGAGGAAGGGATCGCATGAGCGACACACCCAAGGTTATCGATCCGCGCTGGCTCGATCAGGTCACGCCCGAGCTCGTCGATGCCGTCCGCGCCAAGGCGCACGATGGTAAGGTGACCTGTCCGGTGCTGCGCAAGCTCGCCGAGGACACCGGCATCCCGTACAAGGTGGCAGGTGCGGCGGCCGATTCGGTCGGCATCAAAGTCCACAACTGCGATCTCGGCTGCTTCTAGGGCCGATAGGATGGGCGCGGCCGGTACCGCGCCAGGAGGCTCACGACAGATGACAGACTTTCGTATCCCGGTCGTGTCCGTGGTGGGCAAGGGCAAGTCGGGCCGCACGACCCTGCTCGAGGGCGTCATCACGACGCTCACCGGACGGGGCTACCGTGTGGCCACGGCCAAGCACCACTTCCACGAGACCGACATCGACACGCCCGGCAAGGACTCGTGGCGCCACTGGAACGCCGGCGCTGTGGTCACGATGGTGAGCGCTCCCGACCGGCTCGGCGTCTTTCGCCGGGTCGAGCAGGAGCGCACGCTCGTCGAGCTCGCCGGGGAGGCGGGCGATGTCGACATCATGCTGACCGAGGGCTTCCGGCGGACCTCGCCGGTGCTTGTGGAGGTTGTGCGCGAGGAGCGCTCCACCGAGCCGATCTGCGCTCCCGAGGAGCTCTTTGCGCTCGTGACCGACGTGGAGGAGTTGCGTGGGCTGCCCGTGCCCACGTTTGCGCTTGATGATGCAGCGGGGCTCGCGACCCTCATCGAGGAACGCTTTCTCGGCGAAGCGAGGGGCGGTGATGCGTGATGGCAACCGACTCGTACGGCCGGCGCATCGACTACCTGCGCATCAGCCTCACCGACCGGTGTAACCTGCGGTGCGTTTACTGCATGCCCGCCAAGGGCGTGCCGTGGAAGCCGCACGATGAGATCCTCACCCTTGAGGAGATCGAGCGGTTTGCGGCAGCTGCAGTGGGTGAGGGTATCTCGAAGATCCGCCTCACCGGTGGCGAGCCGCTGGTGCGCAAAGGGGTCGTCGGGCACGTCCGGCGACTCAAGGAGCTCACGGGGCTTGAGGCGATCGCGCTTACCACCAATGGCACGCTGCTCGCGCGCTACGCGGCACCGCTGGTCGAGGCTGGCCTCACTCGCGTCAACATCTCCATCGACTCGCTCGATCCAGCCGTTTTCGAGCGCGTGACCCGTGGCGGCAAGCTCACCGACGCGCTCGCGGGGCTCCACGCCGCGTTCGAGGCGGGTATGGGGCCGATCAAGGTGAACGCCGTTGTCGTGCGCAGTCTCGAGCAGGACCTCCTCGGCTTCGCTCGGATGACGCTCGATCGGCCCGTGCACGTGCGGTTCATCGAGTACATGCCCGTAGGTGGTGTGGGAGGGGGGGAGTGCGAGCCGGCGAGCGAGGGCTGGACGCAGGCCGACCACGTGCCCGCCGACGAGATACTCGAGCGTCTGGCTGCCGAGGGGATCGCCGCGGGCATCGGAGCACCCGAACCCGTGCAGCGTGCCGAGGCACCGGGTGGCTGGGGGCCGGCCCGCTACTACCGCTATCCGGGCGCAGAGGGCACGGTCGGCGTGATCACCCCGCTCTCTCACCACTTCTGTGGCGAGTGCAACCGTTTGCGCCTGACTGCAGACGGCCGTCTGCGCGCCTGCCTCTTCTCCGACGACGAGATCGACGTGCGCACGGTACTGCGCGAGGGCACCGACGCCGATGTGCGCGAGGTCATCCGGATGGCGCTCGCCACCAAGCCCGAGAGCCACAGCATGCGCGTGGGAACCACGCGCGGCATGTCCCAGATAGGGGGCTGAGCGGCATGGCCGAACCCACGCATTCCGCCGCGGGGCGCCACGAGCGCCTCACCCACCTCGACGAGCGTGGCGAGGCCCGCATGGTCGACGTGGGCGAGAAGCCCGACACCCGTCGGCGTGCCGTCGCCTCCGCGATCATCACGATGCGTCCGGAGACGCTCGCGATGATCGTCGAGGGCAGGGCGCCCAAGGGCGACGTCTTCGCCACCGCGCGCATCGCGGGCATCATGGCCGCCAAACGAACGAGCGACCTCGTCCCCATGTGTCACCCGCTCGCGCTCACGCACGCGAGTGTCGAGCTCGAGCCCGAACCCGCCCCCGCGGACATAGTGGGCAGTGCCGCGGTGCGCATCACCGCGACGTGCGAGACCACCGGTCCCACCGGCGTGGAGATGGAGGCGCTCACGGCGGCGGCGGTGGCGGGTCTGACCCTGTACGATATGTGCAAGGCGGTCGACCGGGGCATGGTCCTCGACGACGTCATGCTGCTCGAGAAGGATGGCGGCGCATCAGGTCGCTGGACCCGTAAGGAGGACGAATGAGCGGCGATTCCATGACACTTCCCACGCCCGGCCGGGTGGTCTCGGTGAACCTCTCCGAGAAGAAGACCGTCCGCAAGACCCCCGGTCAGAGTGGCACGCTCGTCTACGACCGCGGGTTTGAGGGCGACGCGCACGCGGGCGACTGGCACCGCCAGGTGAGCCTGCTCGCTCAGGAGTCCATCGACTCGATGGTAGCCAAGGGGCTCGATGTCGGCGCGGGCGACTTCGCCGAGAACATAACCACCGAGGGCATCGATCTACCGGCCCTGCCCGTGGGCACGGTGCTCAAGGTCGGCGAGGACGCCGTGCTCGAGGTGAGTCAGATCGGCAAGGTGTGTCACACCAAGTGTGCCATCTACTACCAGGCCGGCGACTGCGTCATGCCCCGCGAGGGCATCTTCGTGGTCGTGCGCGAGCCCGGTGACGTCGCGGTGGGCGACACCGTCGAGGTCGTCTCGCTCGGCGACGGCACCTGCGACAGGGTTGAGTGACGTGGACCGTCCGGTGCGCCTCGGGATCGTGACGTGTTCGGATACCCGCTCGGAAGCCGAGGACACGGCGGGCGCGGCGCTCAAGACGCTCATCACGGCCCGCGGCTGGCAGGTAGTCGCCTACACCATCTGCCCCGATGAGGAGTCCTGCATCGCAGAGGCGCTCATCGAGATGGCCGACTCGCTCGATGCCGACGTCATCCTGACGTGCGGCGGGACCGGATTCAGCCCGCGCGACATCACGCCCGAGGTGACCGAGAGGGTCGCCGGTCGCCGCGCGCCCGGCATCGCCGAGCACATCCGCGCGCAGAGTCTCGCGGTCACGCCGCGTGCTGTGCTCTCGCGAGCCACCGCCGGAATCCGGGGCACCACACTCATCATCAACCT
This sequence comes from Coriobacteriia bacterium, assembly GCA_019429145.1. Classification (GTDB taxonomy): domain Bacteria; phylum Actinomycetota; class Coriobacteriia; order Anaerosomatales; family SLCP01; genus SKKZ01. The sequence continues at coordinate 76,982 of JAHYJI010000002.1, forward strand.
CCCCGGTAGCGAGAAGGCCGCCCGGGAGTCATTCGGTTTTGTGGCCGACCAGCTCGAACACGCCGTAGACATGATGGCCGGAGGGGGGCACTAGGTGCCCGCATCCAGCTCCCCACGACCGGTCGCCTACCTCGATCACGGCGCGACGTCCTGGCCGAAGCCCGAACAGGTCGTTCATGCGGTCACCCGTGCTCTGACCGAGCTCGGCGGCAACCCGGGACGTGGTGCGTACGCGATGGCGCTCGCGGCATCGCGCGCCATCTTCGAGTCCCGGCGGACGTGCGCAGAGCTGCTCGGCGTCCCCGACTCCCGCGACCTGATCTTCCAGCCCAGCTGCACGGCAGGCTGCAACCTCATGCTCAAGGGGACGCTGAAGCCCGGTGACCGGGTCGTCGTCGGGTCGATGGAGCACAACGCCGTCGCGCGGCCGCTCGAGCACCTGGCACGCACGGGCGTCGAAGTGGTCGTCGTGCAGGGCGACCGCACGGGGCTCGTGGACCCCGACGACGTCGAACGCGAGGTCCGCGCCGCACCCACCCGCGCGGTCGTCTGCCAGCACGCATCCAATCTCACCGGCACTATCCAGCTCATAGGAGACCTCGCCGACATCGCGCACGAACACGGCGCGCTGATGCTCGTGGACGGGGCCCAGGGGGCCGGACACGTCGACGTGGACATCCGCGTCCTCGGAATCGACGCGTACGCAACCTCCGGGCACAAAGGCATGCTCGGACCGCAGGGGGTGGGCCTGCTCTACCTCTCGCCTGACCTCGATGTTCAGACTCAGGTGCAGGGCGGGACCGGCGGCGGAGGATCGGAGTCCCCCGACATGCCCATCGAGCGCCCCGATCGCTACGAGGCGGGAACCGCCAACACGCCGGGAATCCTCGGCCTCGGAGCGGGAGCCGCGTTCCTCATCACCGAAGGTGCGCGACAGCATCGTCGCGAGGCGGAGCTCGCGCGCCAGCTCATCGAGGGCATCTCGACGATTCCCGGCTTCAGGGTACTCGGGCCTCCAGCGGGTGCGCCACGCGTGCCGATCGTCAGTGCGGTGCACGACAGAGTGGATGCGGACAGGATCGCCTTTGCTCTCGACCGTACGTACGGCATTGCTGCCAGGGCGGGCCTGCACTGCGCGCCCTGGGCGCATCGCACCATCGGGACCGTGGACTGCGGAGCGATACGGCTCGGTATCGGCTGGGGCAACACAGGCGAGCACATCGACCTTGCGCTGCGCGCCCTGCGCGACATCGTCTCCTCATGAGCGGCCGCCCGTTGCGCTCCTTTGCCGTACTGGGCTTCGCGACCACCCATACCGCGCTCGCTGCGGAGCAGTTGCTCAAGGATCTCGGTGTGCCGGTGACGCCGATCCCCGCGCCCACGTCGATCGGCGGCGCACTCTGCGGCATCGCCCTGCGGCTGGATCCCGGCGATGTCGAGCGCGCCGAGACCTTGCTGGAGCGTGCGGAGCTCCCGGTCGCCGCGCGGGGCGAGATAGAGGATGTCTAGCGCTCGCCGCGAATGAGAGCAGCACCGGGTGCGCCTGAGGAACGACCCTCACTGCTTGCCTAGCGGGGGGTCCTCTGGTGTAATGTAACTCGTGTTACGAGCTCTTCCTGCAACGCCCGACGTCCGGCAGTCGTCGAGCGCGTCGCGTGCGGCTGGAGCCAAGCTGCGGGAAGAGACGGCCGAATCGCATACGCGGGGGCTGCGAGTCCTCGCGTGACAGGGAGCAGGGGGGTGTCGGCGATAGTAAGCCTGACCCAGTTGAACATCTGGCTGGACGTCGCGTTCACCAGCCTCTACGCGGTCGTTCTGGTCGCCCTCGTCATACACTTCCTCGGCAGCATCCCCAAGGGGCGATTCCGCAAGAAGTTCATCCTCAAGAAGTGGCCGGAGCACGATCACGCTCCGGGGACCCAGCCCAAGCTCCTGCACCACACACATATGCTGATGATGATCGTCCTCGCGATCTCGGGCCTCTACATCAGGTTCCCGTTCTTCGATGGCGGCCGCACGGCGATGCGCTACATCCACTACTTCGCCATGATCGTCGTCACGATCAACCTCATCTGGCGGCTGTGGTACGCGTTCTTCTCCAAGCAGCGCGACTGGAGGGAGTTCGCGATCACCAAGGATGACGCCAAGTCCGCTCTCGGCGTCATCCTCTACTACTCCTACATCAGCAACAGCAAGCCGCACACGTCGTCGAAGTACAACGTCATGCAGAAGTTCAGCTACCAGTTCTTCCTCGTGCTGATGCTGATGCAGGTGTATACCGGCTTCGCGTTAGTGTTCACGCCCATATTCTGGGGCTACAGTCCCCGTGACATCCTCGTGGGCTGGTGGCTCGGGGTATTCGTCGGCTCGACCGACCTTGCCGGATGGTATGCGCGCACGGCCCACTACGTGATCAACTGGCTCTTCATCATCATGACCACCGTCCACGTCTACCTGTCCGCGACCGAGGACGTCCCGGTCACGCTCGACTTCTTCTTCGTCAAGGACCTGGAGATCAAGGGCGGCCACGGTCATGCACCGGAGCCGCACGCGGTCCCGGCCGCGGGGACGACGGCGGGTGATCAGTGATGCGAGCCGGCACTTTGACCAAACTGGCTCTGCTGGCGCTGGCCCTCTCTGTGACGATGATCCCTGCGGCAGCTCTTGCCCAGGAGGCACCGGTGGCCACCACGAGCGCTGACGTCATCGGCTACGACGTCGACTTCACCCTGCCCACCGCCGCCAAGGCGGGATGTCTGGTGTGTCACGGCGACGAGAACCTGATCCGTCTGCGCGAGGACGAGATCGTGAGCTTCTTCGTCGATCCCGCCGAGCTCGAAGCGGGCCCGCACGCGACGGTTCAGTGCGCCGGCTGCCACCTCGACTTCGCCTTCACCCTGCCTCACGTGCAGGAGACCGAGGATTGGCAGCGCACCGCCAAGTCCGCGTGCAAGAACTGCCACCAGGACCAGTACGTGGAGTACGGCCAGGGCGCTCACCGTATCGAGGTCGGCAACGGTGCGTCCGCCGATGCTGACGAGAAGCCGCTGTGCGGCGATTGCCACGGTGCGCACGACATGGTGGCGCTCGTGGATAGTCCCGAGGGCCAGGCGGCTATGCGGGACAACGCCTGGGAGGTCTGCGGCCGCTGTCACGAGGACTACTGGGAGAACTACAACGACTACTACCACGGCCGCCCCTTCAAGCGCGGCGGTGCGTATGACGCGCCATCGTGCTGGGACTGCCACGGTTACCACGACATCAGGCCGTCGAGCGACCGTCGTTCGACGGTGCACGAGAGCCGGCTTGCAGAGACGTGCACCAGCAACCCGGCCTGTCATCATGACGTGAATGTTGACTACCTGACCTACGCGGAGATGATCCACGGGCACGGTGAGCTGCTGGAGCAAAATCCCCTCTTTGACCTCCTGAGCAGGATACGGTCGGCGATCTCCGGCTTGTTCGGTGGCTAGGCGAGACCTCCTCAGAGGACGCGCGCCACGCGAGACTCGGAAGGGCAGGCGGCGATGATCCATCTCACGAGAGGTCGGGCGGTCCATCTCCTGTTGGCGACCGTGTGTGCGGCAGTGCTGCTGCTCGGAGTTGTGACGCTCGCAGTCGCACAGGATGACGGAGTCCTGATCATCGACACCGGTGCACCCGTCTACGCCAGTACCTGCAAGGTGTGTCACGGGGTGATAGCCGAGGGGCGCAACCCGCAGGTCGAGTTCAGTCACGCTACCCACATGGTCTACGCATGCAGCAGCTGCCACGGCGTGTTCCCCCACACGCCGGCCGGAACCCTGACCCCCACGATGAAGAGCTGCTGGAACTGCCACGGGCTGCGCCACGGCCCGATGGGGATCATCGCAGGCTACGAGTGCGAGCAGTGCCACGGCAACTACGCCGGGCGGATGCGTCCCGACTTCCACGGTCGTGACTGGGCCGAGGAGCCTCACGTCCAGCCGGGCATCGACGAGCTGCGAACCACGTGCATGATGTGCCACACGAAGGCCGACTGCGACTCCTGTCACCAGGAGGTCGGAGTGACCTGGCGCACGGCCGTGCCGTTCACCTACGACGCCGAGAACGGGTGCCTTGCCTGCCACGGCTACGAGAACCTCACGAAGGTCTCCGAGGACGGGCTGAAGTCCTACTACGTCACGGGGATCGATCAGAGTGCCCACCGCGACATCACCTGTACGCAGTGTCACCCCGACTTCGACTACACCGATGACGCGCCCGCGACACCCCTCTGGCGCATCAATGCCGGCCTTGCATGCCAGGAGTGCCACGACCACCAGGATGTGACCGAGGTCTACGCCGAGTCACTTCACGGCCGGCTCATCGCCGATGGTGAGTACTCCTCGGCGACGTGCGCGTCCTGTCACGGTGGTCACGACATCGCTCGCCTCGACACCGAGGCGGCTCGACGTGCACTCCACCTGAGCGGCGAGCAGATGTGTGCCGAGTGTCATCGCGAGGCGTTCGACAGCTACGATGACTATTATCACGGCGCCCCGTACAAGCGCGGCGCCGTAGACGCACCGTCTTGTTGGGACTGCCACGGCGCCCACGAGGTGCTTGCGGTAGCCGACCCCGCATCGCTCATGTATTCGACCAATGCGGTCGAGACGTGCGGCCAGGACGGCTGCCACTACGGCTCGAGCGCGTCGTTCATCGAGCACACGTCCTACCTCATCCACGGCCGGAGCGAGTCCGTCTCCGCCAATCCGATCATCCGCTGGTGGCGTTCGCTGAGGGGTCAGGGGTAGGCCGGCCATATGAACTCTGCCCGGAAAACGATTCTGTTCGGCGCCGCGGTCGTGCTCCTCGCGACCGCGTTGGCCATGGCCGGACCGCTGTCCGGCATCGGCCAGGAGGCCTCGCCCGAGATCGACCTCACGGGTCCGGTCAGGGCATCCTCCTGCCTGCAGTGTCACGAGTCGCTCGGAGAGTCCCGCTCGCCGGGCCTGACGTTCGACCACGAGACCCACCTGCCTCCGGCGTGCAACGCGTGCCACATCAGGCCGGCTCACGAGGCCGGCATCATCTACTCGCCGCCGATGTCGACGTGCTTCGCGTGCCACGGCCTCGTCCACGGCGTCCAGGGACTCGTCGCGACAGCGGCGTGTGACTACTGCCACACGCCCGAGTTCGAGCTCAGGCCGGCATGGCACGTCGAGACGTGGGCTGAGGAGCCTCACGCCGGCGCTTCACTCCGTGGCGGCACGAATGGATGCATCCTCTGCCACGATCCGCGCCAGGACTGCGACGCCTGCCATGCCGAACTTGCCATCGACACGCCGCGCGTGCCGCCGATCTACGTAAGCTCCATACCCACACCTGAGCGGCGCCCGCCGGTGACCGTCGACCCGACCGCTGCGGTGACGATGGGCCAGTGCTTCTTCTGCCACCCGGTGATCGATCGCGAGTGGCCGGACCTCATCTTCACCCACGACACGCATCTGATGCGTGACTACCGGTGCGAGACCTGCCACGAGTCCTTCCCCCACGGCGTGGGGGAAGTCGAGATTCCCACGATGATCTCCTGCTACCGCTGTCACGGTCTGCTCCACGCGGCTCAGGGTGAGGTCGCCGCCGGCGAAGACTGCCTGCTCTGCCACCCACCCGCCTTCGAGCTGATACCGGCCGACCACACCCCGGCGTTCATCGCCGAGGAGCACGCGGAACCGGCACGCGACGACATGCCGCAGTGCACGATGTGTCACGCGTCGACGCTGTGCTCCGAGTGCCACCGTGGAGAGCGCGAACTCGACGACGGCACGCTGAGCCTGCAGGTCATACCCGATGACCACCAGCAGGCCGAGTGGATCGTCGACCACGGAGGGATCTACCTCGGCGGCATGGGCGCATGCTCCGTCTGCCACACGTCCGAGTCCTGCCAGCGGTGCCACTTCACGCCGATGCCGCACTCCACCACCTGGCTGGCGGACCATACGGCAAACGGTTACCCGCGCGATGACTGCAAGGTCTGCCATCAGGACCGCGCGTCGTGCCAGGAGTGCCACCACGGTGACGTGCGCGATCTCGAGCTTGTCGCAGAGAACTGCGTGGACTGTCACCCGGTGATGGCAACGGAACCCGCCACGGATATCAAGGAGATGGGCTTCGCCGAGCACGCGGTGCACTTCGGGGTCGAGGAGTCGATCGGGCGTCCGTACGTGTGCGACGACTGCCACGTCGGCTTCACAGTGGCGCGCGTCCGCGACTTCGGAACGCACAACTTCGCGACTCAGGCACACGACTTGCGTATCTGTTATGACTGCCACGGTGCGCTGGACTCCAGCAACATCGAGATCGCACCGTGGCCCGGCTCCCAGCTCTGTCGCCGGTGCCACGCCGATCTGAACATCTGATCCGCGTGCGAGAGCACCGCGGCATCTGCCGAGAATCGAGGCGTTCGTGAGGTTTTCATCCGACATACGCTGGCTCGACACGGCCATCAAGGTGGTGCTCGTCGTCCTGATAGTCGCGCTCGCGTACCTGGCCTATACCGTCATCGCCTTTCAGACTCAGGAACGCCGGGCCCAGCCCGCTTCCCGCGCTATCGACAATCTGATAGCGGCCGTGGAGGAGGACCCTCAGAACCTTCAGCTGCGGTTGACGCTCGCTGAGGCGTTCGCATCGGACGGGCGCCTGCGTGACGCGATCGAGCAGTTCAACGCGGCTCTCGAGATAGAGCCGGACAATCCCAACGCGCTTTCGGGCCTCGGGCTCATCGCCATGTTCCAGGGCGAGTGGGACACGGCCGAGGAGTACTGGCGTGCGGCCATCGACGAGCTGTCCGGTGGGCAGTACTCGCTGCTCGACCAGCGGCTCGAGCGCGCGTCGTATCAACTCGGCGTCACGCTGCTCGAGCAGGGGCGCCACGAGGAAGCGGTACAGTACCTCACTGAAGCCCTGCGTATGCGGCGGACCTCGGCCGACACGCACTACATGCTGTCGTACGCATACCGGGAGCTCGGGTCCGAGACCAACCAGCGCCGTTACCTGGAAGAGGCGTTGCGCTTCGATCCGAGGATGCCCGAGGCGCACTACGACCTGGGCCTTTTGCTGCTCGCCGAAGGTGACACTGCCGGTGCTGCCGAGCACTTCCGCCAGTCGGCCGACAATGCGCCGGCCAGCCGGCGCGAGCCGCACGACGAGCTCGCGGAGATCGAACGCGAGGCCGACGGCCGGGAGCGGTTCGAGCGCGCCCGGGGCCTCGCGAACACCGACATCGACACTGCGTTGACCGAGGCGCGCATCGCCCGTGCGCTCGAGCCCGAAGACATCGAGATCGCACGGTTCGTTGCCGAGCTCTACGAAGATGCCGGAGATGACGATGCGGCGCTCGAGGCGTGGCGCAACGTACTGGATCGTGCACCCAACGACCGGGACGCCGCCGACGCGGTCGACCGGCTCAAGACACAGGAGTAACGAGGAGCTTCGATGGCACAGGCACAGGACAGGCATACCGAGAGCAATCCGTTCGGACGCGCAGATACCGGCCGGGGTGGCTGGAAGAAGTGGCTCGCTCTCGCGCTGCTGCTCGCGCTGCTCGCGCTCGTTCTCTACTCCATCTACTTCTTCAGCGTTAACCGCCGGCTACCGGTGCCGGGGCTCGGCAGGCTGGATGACGTCGTCGAGCCGCCCCGCTACCTGTACTCGATCTCCGGTCCCGAGGGGGACAACGCGCTCACCCGCCCGCTCGGCGTGGCGGTGAGCGAGGACGACCGCGTCTACATCACCGATTCGGCCGCGCAGCTGGTGCGCGTCTACACGGCCGATGGCGACTACCTGTTCTCGTTCAACGAGATCGCCGACGGTGGCAACACCACGCTCGGCACGCCGGTCTACCTCGCCATCAACAGCAAGGGTGAGCTCTTCGTCTCGGACCGGCGCCACCGTGCGGTCTACGTCTTCACCCTCGACGGCGAGTACCTGCGCAAGGTCGCGCCGACCGATCCCGAGGAGGCGCGCCTGTGGGGCCCGCTCGGGCTCGGCTTCGACGAGAACGACAACCTGCTCGTCACCGACGTGGGCCGAGTTGCACTTCACCAGGTGATCGTCTTCGACGAGAACGGGACGGAGCTCCGACGCTTCGGGCGCTTCGTTCAGGTCGAGGAGATCTCGGACAGTCCGGGCGCGTTCTACTTTCCCAACGACGTGGAGGCGATGGGCGGCAAGATCTACGTCGCCGACAGCAACAACCGCCGCGTCCAGGTCTTCGATGAGAACGGCCAGTTCGACTCGATCGTACGCACGTCGGGTATCCCGCGCGGACTCGCGCTCGACGACCAGGAGCGGCTCTACGTCGCCGACGCGCTCGCGCATCAGACCGATGTCTACGACACCAGCGGCGAGCGGATAACCGGCTTCGGTGGCCCGGGAATCGGACCGGGTCAGTTCCGCTACGCGAACGACCTCGCACTCGACCAACGCGAACGCATCTACATCACCGATCGCCTGAACCACCGCGTGCAGGTCTGGGGCTGGCCCGACCAGGTCGTGCCCGTCATCCCGGTGGTGCCCGAGACGCCGGCTCAGTGGGGCTTCTGCCTGCTGCCGCTACTGCTCCTGCCGCTCCTGCTCCTCCTGCGCCGCCGCCGCTTCACGGTCACCGAGGACTTCCTGATCGCCATGGCGGCAGCTGACACGCCCGAGGAGGCAGCCGAGCGTAGGCGCTGGCGCTGGATCGTGCCCGCC
>JAHYJI010000142.1 GCA_019429145.1 Coriobacteriia bacterium
ACGGCGAGCCCGAGCTCGTCGTCGCATGGGACCCGGCGAACCTGCCCGCTGCCTACGGCGGACTGCACGTCTACACCCGGGCCTTCGGCGACGATGAGGCGCCCTACGATCTCGAGGGCCCGCGGCGTTACCGGCCGACGACCGGGTCGAGCGCTCCTCGCACCGGGGCCATCGCGTACGGTGACATCGACGGCTCCGACGAGACGGCACTTCTCGTCGCCGATCCGGGAACGCCGGTGCTTCGCGTGTTCCGTCAGAGTCCGTTGGCGGGACTGGCCGAGGACGGCGGGCCGTACAGCCTTGACGCGACCGCGACCGCGCTTGCGGTCGGTGACTTCCTGGTGAACGGAGACGGCCTGCCCGAGGTCGCGGCGCTTAGCGTCGAGGCCGGGGGAGCGAGCTACCTGAGGCTCTATCGCTGGCAGAACGGCATGGTCGGCGGTTTCAACGAGGTGGCCTCGTACCAGGTCGGGTGGGATGCCACTGGTCTGGCAGCGGGCGACCTCGCTCTTGGCACCGATGCGGCCGACCTCGTCGTGACCGCTCGTTCCGCTGAGGCCACGAACAGCCCGGATGCGGTGTTCGTTCTCCACCAGGCCCAGGAGACCGACGCAGGGCTTACCGTCGACTCCTTCACGGCTCAGGTTCCCGGCCCGCGCGGCCCGTCGATCGGCCCGGTACTCAACGGTGAGCCCGGCATCGTGGTGGCGAACGCCGGAGACACGGATCCTTCGATCTCGGTCTACTCGCCGACAGGCTCCTCCCACACGGCGTACCCGGTCTTCAACGACGGCGGAGTCGCCTGGGAGACCGTCGTCGGTGACTTCATGTCAGACGGCGGGACCGGGGTCGCGGTCGCCGTGCGCAGCGAGACCGGTGACAACGCGGTCAGCATCTTCCCGGCAACCGGGGCCACCCTGGGAACTCGTGTCGACGTGCCGACGGGTGCCCGATCCGCGACCTCCTCGCTCGCGCTGGGTAGCCTGACCGCAGACTCCACGCAGATCGTCGTCGGTAACGCCGGTCTTCTCTCGGCGGCCGAGGGAGACAGCGTCTTCCCGTCGACTCAGGTAATCACGTGGTCCGGAACCGAGTTCGGTATCAGCGACCCACGCCAAGCCGGCGGTGCCGAACTTGCCGGCGGCAGCCCTGCTCTCGCCGTGGTCGATCTCGGCCCGGTGGGCAGGAGCCGCCATCCGGCCAGCGCGATCGAGGGTGCCCACGTCTCCACAGAGACCGCCGGCTTCGAGCGCCACGCTGAGTGCGTCGACTGCCACAACGTCCACGCCGCCACCCGCGAAGCAGCCACCGCGCCCTTCGCGTACGGCGCGATAGTCGGCACCTGGGGCCTGGACGTTGCGACCGACTCGCTCGTCGAAGGTATCGAGCGCGAGTACGAGATGTGCTTCAAGTGCCACGCCTCGGCCGACTGGGGTTCCTCGCCGCGCGACATCGCAGACGAGCTCGACTCCGGAAACGCCGGATTCCATCCCGTCACCGATGCCTCACCCGTCCCCGTGAACCCTGCCACGCTCGTGAACGGCTGGCAGCCGGGCTCGCAGATGCACTGCATCGACTGCCACGGCAATGCCGGTGTCGGACCTGCCGGTCCGCACGTGAGCCCCGAGGCACCGCTGCTGTCACGGCCCTACATCGGTAGCACTCCGGACGACACGGGCATGCTGTGCTACGGCTGTCACAAGTTCGCCGAGTACCACGCGAATCCCGGTCCCCCGATCACACCGCTCGGCGCCGGGAGCCTCTTCTACGACAACACCCTGGACGAGCCCCACCTCCACAAGAAGCACGTCGGCCTCCATGGCCTCGGCTGCGAGACCTGCCACGTGAGCCATGGCGGCGACAACTACCGCCTGATCAGGGAGGACGTCGACTGGGTCAAGGTCACCGACGGCGGTGCGTGTTTCACCTCGTGCCATGGCCCGGGGACCGTCAACGCGTACAGCCGGACGGAGCCGGAGCCCGGTACAGACCCGATCTCGGTCGAGGTGCTGGGTTCGTTCGATGGTGAGTACTCGCCTACGGTCAGCCTCATCCACTTCCAGGAAGGCGTGAACCTCACCGTGCGGGAGAAGGCGGGGACAGTTCAGCCCGTGCTCAGAGTGGAGATCGGCTTCGCCGGAGTCGCGACCACCCCTGTCAAACTGGAGCTCTTCGGCTGGTACGAGGGTCCTGGCACACCGCACACGGTCAACGTAGAGGCGTGGAACTACGACACTGAAGCGTTCGTGACGATCGGGCAGTTGCCGCCGGCGGACGGTGCTGCGGCGCACACCTACGCGCTCGGCAATCCGAACTTCGTCTCCGGCGGCGAGATGCTGATCCGCATCGACCACGCGAGCCAGGGCAACTCCGGCCACTACCTGAACCTCGACCGGGTGTGGCTGGGTTACTAGAGCGCCTCTCGCGCCCTACCGCTCCACCACGAATACCCGCGTGCCCACGTCCACGAGCTCGTAGAGCTCCTCGACGTCCCGTTGGAGCATCCGCACGCATCCGTGGCTGGCCGCCGTCCCGATCGAGTCGACGT
>JAHYJI010000143.1 GCA_019429145.1 Coriobacteriia bacterium
CGGAAGCGGGGTCGCCTCCGCCGCCTCCGCCGCCGCACCGCTAGAATAGTCCCGAAACCTACCGACCGAGAGGGGTCGTACCGCACATGATGCGCAGAATCACGCTCGACCGGGGAGAGCGCCTGACCGAAGCCGACCTGTCCCGCACCGGCGGGCTGGACGCCGAGGTGCTCGGCGTCGCTGCCCGGATCATCGACGAGGTCCGCAGCCGCGGTGACGAGGCGCTGCGCGAGTACACGCTCTCGCTCGACAAGGCCGAGATCGGCGAGTTCCGGGTCACCCCGGCCGAGATCGAGGCCGCCGTTGCCTCCGTGGAACCGGCATTCCTCGACGCCATCGCGACGGCTGCGGGAGCCATCGCCGACTTCCATCAGCGACAGGTCACGCAGTCGTGGTTCACCGCCCAGGAGGGCGGCATCGTGCTCGGCCAGCGGGTCACGCCGATCTCGCGCGTGGGCATCTACGTGCCCGGCGGCCGTGCCTGCTACCCCTCGAGCGTGCTCATGAACGCGATCCCGGCACAGGTCGCCGGCGTCGACGAGATCGCCATGGTGGTTCCGCCCGCCGCCGACGGCAGCGTGAACCCTTACACGCTTGCCGCCGCCGCCGAGGTGGGCATCGACGAGATCTACAAGGTCGGCGGCGCCCAGGCCGTCGCGGCGCTCGCGTACGGTACCGGGAGCGTGGACCCGGTCGACAAGATCGTCGGGCCGGGTAACGCGTACGTGACCGCGGCCAAGAAGCTCGTCATGGGCGAGGTCGGCATCGACGCGCTCGCCGGCCCGAGCGAGGTGTGCGTACTCGCCGACACCACCGCCGTCCCGGCGTTCGTCGCGATCGATCTGATGGCCCAGGCCGAGCACGACCCGCGCGCGGCGACCTACGTGGTCACCGTCGACCCGGACCTGCCTGACGACGTCGAGGAGGCGCTCGGCCTCCTGCTTGCCGACGCACCGCGGGCCGACATCATCCGGCGCTCGCTCGCCGACAACGGCCTGATCGTCGTCTGCCCGGACATCGTCGCGGCGCTCGACACCGTCGACCTCATCGCGCCCGAGCACCTCGAGATCCAGATGGCGGACCCCTTCGACATCCTCGGCTCGGTGCGCAACGCCGGCGCGATCTTCCTCGGCCACTTCACGCCGGAGAGCATCGGGGACTACGTCGCCGGGCCCAACCACGTGCTGCCCACCGGCGGGACCGCGCGCTTCTCGAGCCCGCTCTCCGTCGACGACTTCGTCAAGAAGTCCTCGGTCATCTCCTACTCGTTCGAGGCGCTCGAACTCGACGGACCCACCGCGATCACCATCGCCGAGGCCGAGGGGCTCGACGCGCACGCCCGCGCCGTCTCGCTGCGTCTGCAGGCGATGACCGAGCAGCTGGAGGATGAGTAGCGTGGATCGCATCCGCCCGCCGAGGCCCGAGCTGGAGTACCTCGTCCCGTACGACGCCAAGGACATCAAGGCCGAGGTGATGCTCGCTGCCAACGAGCACCCCTCCAACCTGCCCGGAGAGATCGTCGAGAAGATCTCGGGATGGTTGCGCGAGCTTCGCTTCAACCGCTATCCCGACCCGATGGCGAGCCGTCTGCGCGAACTCATCGCCGAGGCCAACGGGCTCGAGCCGCACAACGTGCTGATCGGCAACGGGGGCGACGAGCTCATCTTCGAGCTGCTGCTGGCGTGGGGCGGTCCCGGCCGCACCCTGCTCGACTGCCCGCCGACCTTCGCGATGTACGGCATCGACGCCCAGGTGAGCGGCACCGAGCTCGTGCGCATCCCGCGCGGACGTGAGTTCGAGATCGACGCCGAGGCGGTGCTCGCGCGCCTGGCCGAGGGCGACATCGACGTGGTGATGATCTCGCAGCCCAACAACCCCACCGGCAACCTCACGCCGGAGACCGTGCTCATCGACATCCTGAACGCCACCGATGCCCTCGTGCTCGTGGACGAGGCGTACTTCGAGTTCAGCCGCCATACGATGCGGCCGCACATGGAGCGCCACCCCAACCTCGTGATCCTGCGGACGTTCAGCAAGGCGTTCTCGCTTGCCGGGTTGCGCGTCGGCTACGTCCTCGGGCACGAGGACGTCATCCGCGAGCTCACCAAGGTCCGCCAGCCCTACTCGGTAGACTCCTTTGCCCAGTGGGTGGCCGCCTCGGTCTTCCGCGACCGCGTGGTGTTCCAACAGGCGATCCGCGACATCATGCGCGGGCGCGACACGCTCATGCACCGGCTCTCGGCGATCGAGGGGATCGAGGTCTTCCCTTCCGAGGCCAACTTCGTGCTCTTCCGGGTGGAGCACGCGGCCGCACTCTGGCGCGACCTGCTCCACAACTACTCGGTACTCGTGCGGGACTTCTCGCGCTCGGCGGGGCTTGATGACTGCCTGCGGGTGACCGTGGGCTCCGACGAGGAGAACGATCGCTTTCTTTCGGCGGTCGAGGACATCATGTCGCACCGGCGGGCGTCGGAGATTCTCAGCAGCGCAGAGGCGCACGTGCGCCACGGGACGGCGGGGGAGTTGGG
>JAHYJI010000029.1 GCA_019429145.1 Coriobacteriia bacterium
CTGCCCGATCCGTTCGGGTGTTCTGTCGTGCGCGTCCAGACTGCCGAGGAGATGTACCGGGCTTCGATGGAGGCCTACGCCGGCGCCGATGCGGTGGTCGCGAGCGCTGCGGTCTCAGACCTGCGTCCGGCGACCGAGAGCGCACGTAAGATCGGGAAGTCCGAAGCGCCCGACACGCTCGCGCTGGAGCGCACGACAGACATCCTCGCGAGGATGGGCGAGTCGAAGGGAAGCCGCGTGCTCGTCGGTTTCGCGGCCGAGTCGCACGATCCGATAGACGGTGCCCGCGCTAAGCTGCAGCGCAAGGCGCTCGATCTCGTCGTGGCCAACGACATCACGCAGCCCGGTCTGGGCTTTGGCTCGGCTTTCAACCGCGTCTCCTTCGTTACCGCAACCGGCGTCGAGGAGATGCCTGTCATGCCCAAGCGAGAACTCGCCTGCCGCATCTGCGACCGGCTGGTCGTGCTCCTCCGCGACCGAACGCGCCCTGTTGACGACACGATCGAAGGGACCCGCACATGACACTCATCGGGAACTCGAAACGGCTCTCCGCATACATCGGCGAGGCCGACCGCTACGACGGCAGGCCGCTCTACGAGGCACTGCTCGAGTCTGCCCGCATGGCGGGGTGTGCAGGCGCGACGTCGCTGAGGGGCATGTCCGGGTTCGGCGCGACGAGCCGGGAGCACGCCAAACACGGGATCCGCATGTCGGTAGACCTGCCGGTGGTGGTGCAGGTCATCGACGAGCCCGACAAGATCACCGCGTTGGCCGAGGTATACGCTGCGATGATCGGGGACGGGCTGATCACCGTGGAGGACGTGTGTGTGCTCCTCTACCGGGGAGGCGTGACCGGCGGTCCGGACGAGTAACGACCGTGCCGCCGCAGATTTGGCGCGTGCTTTGTTAGCGTGCGTAGGTAGCGTGGCGTGTGACGCACGCCGCTGTGCACTGTTCCGTGACACGAATCAGGAGTGATCGAGTGGCGAAGAACAAGAAAAAGCCGGCCTCGGCGCCGGCGGCTCCGCCGGCCAAAAAGAAGTCACCGGTGGTGCCGTTGACGATCGGGGTGATCGCAGTCGTCGTGGTGATCGCGATTGTCGCTGGGGGTGGAGCGAACACGACGACGTTCGTCGACGGCCAGGTCTCGCGTACGATCGCAACGGTCGACGAGTGCGCCTCGACGACACTGCCGCTGGACGTGCCCGAGGGCCAGACGATGGAAGACGTGGCTGCGGGCGTGTTCGAAGCCCTGTCGCGGACGACCGGAGTCGGCGTCGTCACGGTGTATGAGAACGACCCGCGCGTCAGCATCGAGTACTGTCAGTCGTACTCTAACGAGCCGACGCTACGTGAGATCATCGGCCAGGCCGGCTATTTGAGGCAGTAGCCCCGGGTGTGGGAGCGGGCGTTTGGATCCGAATCTGATCGATACTCGCGGTGTCTCTTGAATGCCGAGGCGGGGAGCCGTAGTATGGCTTCCTGCCGTCGCACGGCGGCGTCAACGGGCTGTGGCGCAGTTTGGTAGCGCACTTGACTGGGGGTCAAGGGGTCGCAGGTTCAAATCCTGTCAGCCCGACCATGTATTGACAGAGCATGAAGACTGACATGCTCTTCGCGATGAACGGGACGGCCACGTGGCCGTCCCGTTTCCGTTGGAGAATCGTCGAGGCTTGTCCGAGTTGACATCACAGATTTCTTCGTGAGCCAAGGCCACAGCGAGAATAGCTACGTCGTCAGAGAGCTGGTTGGTTGGTCCCGCCGGAGAGGCAAGACACCCTCACGCTCGGCAACAGCTGGTTTCGGGAATGGTTTCCTGGCGTAGAATTACCGGTGACGACATGCAAATGATCTCCGACCAGGCATGCAGATGGGGGCCCTTCTTGACCGACAAGAAGCAGCATCGCGGTCCACGAGCGCAGACGACGGGCGACGAAGCAGGCGGGACGGCCAAGGCCCCGAGGAAGGTGCGCGCGTCCGCTCCGGATGGCTCGGGCGCGAAGGCCGCCGGCTCTCCCTGCCCCATCGTCGGCGTCGGCGCGTCCGCGGGAGGTCTTGAAGCGTTCACGAGGCTCCTTAAGGCGCTGCCTGCGCGCATCGGGATGGCGCTTGTGCTTGTGCAACACCTCGACCCCACACAGGACAGCATGCTCGCTGACATTCTCGGGCGTGTGAGTAAGATGCCTGTCTCGGAGGCCACCGACGGCATGCGGGTGGAGTCGGACCGCGTCTACGTGATTCCGCCGGACGTTTCTATTCGCATCTCGGGCGGCGCCTTCATACTCGAGAAGCGCCCGAAGCCGCCGACTCAAGTCCTGCCGATAGACGTTCTCTTGCGGTCGCTCGCCGAAGAGTGCGAGAACAAGGCGGTAGGCGTCGTGTTATCCGGGACGGGCAGCGACGGCTCGCTCGGGTTGGCGGCGGTGAAAGCAGCCGGTGGGCTGACGATCGCGCAAGAGCCCTCCACTGCGGAGTACGGTGGGATGCCCAAAGCGGCGATCGACGCGGGTGCCGCTGACGCCGTGCTCGACCCCGAACACATCGCAGAGGAGCTGGTTAGACTCGGCCGGCATCCGGGTCTGAGGGAATCGAAACCGCCGGACGAGACTGCCGAGGCTGTCGATGAGGTGTCCTTCGCGAAGATCCTGGCACTGGTGCGCGCGGCGACCGGGCTGGACCTTAGAAGCTACCGAAGGACGACTCTGGTGCGACGCATCTCGCGCCGCATGCTCCTCGAGGGCGTGACGACCATGAAGGACTACCTCGATGCCCTACAGGAGCGCCCATCCGAGGTTGAAGCTCTGTACCGGGACATTCTCGTCAACGTGACTGAGTTCTTCCGTGATCCGGACGCGCTCGACGCGCTTAAGCGCGAGGTATTCCCGGAGGTGCTGAAACACAAGGGATCAGGCGAATCCATCAGGATCTGGGTGCCGGGTTGCGCAAAGGGGCAGGAGGCGTACAGCATCCTTATCACGCTGGTCGAGCTCCTCGAAGGCGAGTCGTCTCATCCCGAGATCCAGATGTTCGCCTCGGATGTGAACGAGCTGGACGTTGATTTCGCACGCGTGGGCGTCTACCCGCACGGCATCGTGAACGAGGTCTCCGCCGAGCGTCTGGCGCGATTCTTCGTTCAGGTGCCCGGCGGATATCAGATCGACCGCGGCATACGGGAGAAGTGCGTCTTCGCGGTGCACGACATTACGAAGGATCCGCCGTTTTCCAGGCTCGATATCGTGAGTTTCCGCAACGTGATGATCTACATGGAGCGCCCGTTGCAGCAGCGAGTCCTTCAGATCATCCACTATGCGCTTGAACCCGGCGGCTTCCTCCTTCTCGGCGCCTCCGAGACGACCGGCACGGAGTCGGCGTTCTTCTCGGTCGTTGACAAGAAGCACCGGATATACAGGCGAAAGACCGGGCCCGGCAAGTTGCTCTCCGCGTTGGCGCCGTCCGCGGGCGCGCTCGGATTCGCACAGCGCGGCACCGTGGGGCAGCAGGAGCCGGTGTTCGACATTCTCGGTGAGGCGGAGAGGGTCGTTCGGGGGCGCTATAGTCCCGCAGGGATCCTCGTCACCGCAGATCTCGACGTCCTCCACTTTCGCGGACATGTCGGCAGGTATCTCGATCCGGCCGAAGGACCGCCCGAGTTCAAGTTGCCGCGGCTGATCGACCCGACCCTGTCTTTGACAGTCGAGGCCGCCATCCGCGAGGCCGCCAAGGCGAACGCGGCATCGAAGCGACGAGGGACTGCGGTGGAGCCCGACGGCGAAGGGCGAGAGATCGACGTCGAGGCGGTGCCGATTGCTTCGCCGACCGGGGACGCCTACTACCTGGTGCTGTTCGAAGAACGACCGAAGCAGACGCCGGAGTCCAGGTCGCCGACGAAGCCGGGTGAGGAGCGCGACGTCGAGGAGGGCGAGACCCCTCTCCTGCGTCGACAGCTGGGCGAGACCCGCGAGCAGCTCGAGGCGGTCGTATCCGAGAGGGATGCTGCGAACGCCGAGCTGCGGGTGGCGGGCGAGAAATACCAATCGAGCAACGAGGAGCTTCGCACGATCAACGAGGAGTTCCAGACGGCACAGGAGGAGCTGCAGTCGACGAACGAGGAGCTCACGACGCTCAACGACGAGCTGAGGAACCGCAACACAGAACTCGGCCGGCTTGCGGACGATCTCAACAACGTTATCGAGGGTGTCGAGATACCGATACTCATTCTCGACGCCGACCTGCGAATTCGCCGTTTCACTCCCCAGACCGAGGCGATCGTCAGCATAGTCCCTACCGACATCGGACGACCCATCACCGATTTGAGCATGAAGGTCGACGTTCCCGACTTCCAGGACAGGGTCCGTGAGGTGCTGAGGAACGGTGTCCCGCATGAGACCGAGGTTCGGAACGGCGATGGCCGCTGGTTCTCCGTACGCATCCGGCCGTACAAGACGGGCGAGGGGACGGTCGAAGGCGTCGTCATCGCGTTCATCGACATCGACGAACTCAAGAAGAGCACGGGCGTCGCCGAGGCCGCCCGCGAGCACGCCGAAGCGGTCGTGGACACAGTGCGCGAACCGTTGCTCACGCTGACAGCCGACCTGCACGTTCGTGAGGCCAACGATGCGTTCTACCGGGCCTTCGCCGTCACCGCCGAGGAAACGATCGGTGGGCTCGTGTACGAGCTCGGCGACGGGCAGTGGGACTTCCCGCAGCTGCGGTCCCTGTTCGAGCAGGTGATTCCGGGTGACAGGGAGTTTACGAACCTCGAGGTGGAGCGAAGCTTCCCACGCGTCGGCAACCGCATCATGATGCTCAGTGCTCGGCGCGTGAGGGAAGAGCATGGGCGGCCGTCTATCCTTTTCGTCATCGACGACGTAACGCAGCTGCGGCAACGTGAGCGCCTGAGCGCGTCCCTCAACAGCATCAGCGTGACAATCGGCTCGACGCTCGAGCTCGACCGGGTCCTCGAACAGATCCTGAAGGAGTCCACCGAGGCGTTGGGTGCCGAATCCTCGGCCGTCCTCTTCAAGCAAGACACCAGTCAGGTAGTGAGGAAGGTGTACGGGATGTCCCCTGAGATACTCGGGGACGTTTTCGAGGAGCGGGAACTCGCCGCCGGCATAACGTCCCTGGGGTTGTCGGAGCCTGCCTTGCTCGACCCCGCCGAGGCGGCGCGATTCGTTTCGTTCTCCAAACTCGATATCGAGTTGGACGACGGTTCGGTTCTTGTGGTCCCGTTGCTGCTGCGCGAGGAGCCGATCGGATGGATCCTGTTCCATTACCGTTCGTCCAGTCTGACGCTGGGAGACAGTGAGACAGACTTTGCGAGGCGGCTTGGCACGTTGATGTCCTTCACGTTCGAGAATGCGAGGCTGTACGCGACGCAGCGGGAGATAGCCGAGACGCTGCAGTCCGCGCTGCTCACCGTCCCCCCGCGGATCCCGGGAATCGACTTCGGCTACCTGTATCGCTCGGCGACGACGTCGGCGGCCGTGGGCGGTGACTTCTACGACCTGTTCGAGCTCGAGGAGAACCGCGTCGGAATCGTTCTCGGCGACGTCTCGGGCAAGGGCGTGCAGGCGGCGAAGCTGACCGCCCTGGTCAAGAACACCGTCAGGGCGCTCGCGTACGAAGACGAGTCTCCTGCCACGGTCTTGGGTAAGACCAGCGCGGTCATCCTGAAGGTCACGCCCGCAGAGATCTTCGTGACTATCATGTTCGGCGTCCTCGACACCACCTCGGGGCGCCTGGCCTACTGCAGCGCCGGCCACACCACAGGCATCGTGAAGAGGTCAGGGGGCGGCGCTGAGCTGCTCGAGGTCGGCTCTCCGATCGCAGGTGCGTTCGCGGGCATCGAGTTCAGGGATGGCAAGACCGTGATAGAGGAGGATGACCTCCTGGTTCTTTACACCGATGGCGTCACCGAAGCCCGCCAGGACGGGGAGCTGTTCGGACAGGATCGCCTTGTCGATTTCGTCCGGAATATGGAGCCGCTACGCCCGAAGGAGGTGCCGCAGACGATCTTCGACGAAATCCTGCGGTTCACCGGGGGCAAGCTGTCCGATGACGTCGCGATCGTGTCAGTGACGAGAGCGCGGAAGGGGTAGCCAAAGACGAGCCGTCGGGTCGGGCGTCTGTGATACGTGAACGCCTGTGTGAAGGGGATGAGCGATGGGTACCGGACTGACCGTGCGTATCCTCGGCGCAGCAGGCTTGCAGGTGCTGGGGGCCGAGGGACTTCGCGTCGCGTCTGAATCCAAGTGCACCTGGGTCGACATCGCCGGTCCGGACCCTGGAGATCTCGAGCGCGTCGGTCAGCGCTTCGGCCTCCATCCTCTGGCGCTCGAGGACTGCCTCCACGAGCCGCAGCGTCCGAAGATCGAGGTCTTCGATGACCACCTCTTCCTGATCTGGACAGTGCCGGGGCTTTCACGCGAGAGTGCGGATCAGGCCGAGGTCGATGCGTTCCTGGGCAATGGGTGGCTCGTCACGATCCATCGCGGAGCGAATCGCGCCACAGAGCACGCGGTGAGCGAAGCCGGGCCCCTGATGGCCAGCGGTCCGGACAGAGTGCTGCATGCAGTGCTCGATCATCTGGTCGATGGCGTGTTCTTCGCTATCGACGAAGTCGGGGAGTCGCTGGAACGGCTTGAAGGCCAACTGCTCCAGGCCGAGGAGGGGGCCTCTCCCGCGCATCTCAGAGAGATTTATGTGATGAGGAGGCGAATCCTCGACCTCCATAGGATCATCGCCCCCGAGCGCGACATCGTCAGGGCGCTGCTGAGAGAACGTGACTTCGTGACCGTGGATGCGTTCCGTTACTTCAGTGACGTCGGGGATCACCTCGCGCGCGTCGAGGACGCGCTTGACTCCCTTCGGACCGTGGCAACCGATCTTACCGACATTCACCTCTCGGCCGTAGCCAACCGGACGAACGAGATCATGAAACGCCTGACGGTGGTCGCGACCATATTCATGCCGCTGACACTCATCACGGGTATATACGGGATGAACTTCCGTATGTTCCCCGAGCTTGGATGGCGTTTCGGCTACCCGGGTGTCATGGCTATCATGCTCGGTGTGGCAGTGTCGATGCTCGTCTATTTCAGGAGGAGGGGTTGGTGGAAACACCGCAGAGAGAGGGTGACCCGGGGGAGCTGCGGGGCCACCCGCCGAATGTGTGGACCGTCGCAAACGTCATCACCGTAGCGAGACTCTTGCTCATCCCGTTCTTCTTCTCCGTGCTCCTGTCGGATCGGCCCCATGCGGACACTCTGGCCTTCGCGCTCTTCGCGGCGGCCGCATCGACCGATTGGCTCGACGGCATGATCGCGCGGCGAACCGGGACCGTCACGCCGCTGGGCAAGGTGATCGATCCGCTCGTCGACCGGCTCCTGTTGGCCTCCGGCGTCGTCGGCCTCTATCTGATCGACCGGGTCTCACTGTGGCTCGTCGGGTTGCTGGTGGCGCGTGACGTCTACCTGCTGTGGGGTGCGTACCGTCTGGAACGTCACGGCGAACGGATGCCCGTGACCTATCTTGGCAAGGCCACGACGGCGGTTCTGTTGGCCGGCTTCTCGTTGCTGATACTCGGGTGGCCCGCGGTCGAGATCTTCGGTGCAGAGCGCCTCCTCGGCGAGCCGGTCGTATACGTCGGCGTGGTGCTCTCACTGTCGAGTGCACTGCACTACACCGTTCTCGCCCGACGACTCGTCGCAAGGGTTTCTGGTGATCGGGCTGGCACAATGAGCGAAGGGGGTACGGCATGAGAGCTGTGATCATGGCCGGTGGAGAAGGGTCGCGCCTGCGCCCGCTGACGAGCCTGCAGCCCAAACCGATGGTTCCGATCGTCAATCAGCCGGTCATGGAGCACATCATCGGGCTGGTCAAGCATCACGGGATCACCGATATCGTCGCCACACTGGCCTTCATGCCCCAGGTCATCCAGGACTACTTCGGCGATGGCGAGGAGTGGGGCACGCGGATGTCCTACGCACTCGAGGAGACGCCGTTGGGAACGGCCGGCTCGGTGAAGAATGCCGAAGCGCTGCTCGAGGGCGACCCCTTCATCGTGATCTCGGGCGATGCGCTCACCGACATCGACCTGACACACGTTATCGAGTTCCATCGCAGCAAGGGCGCCGCGGTGACCATCGCGCTCAAGAGCATGCCCGATCCGCTCGAGTTCGGCGTGGTGATCACGGACGGCAACGGCCGCATCGAGCGATTCCTCGAGAAGCCTTCATGGGGCCAGGTGTTCTCTGACACCATCAACACCGGTATCTACGTCGTCGAACCTGAGGTTCTGGCGCACATACCCGAGGGCAAGCCGTTCGACTTCTCTTCAGAGCTCTTCCCTCTTCTGATGGAGAAGGACTATCCGCTCTACGGTTGTGTCGTCGACGGCTACTGGTGCGACGTCGGTTCGTTCGACTCGTATATGCAGGCCCACCGCGACGTTCTCAACGGCGAGGCGAAGGTGTACATCCCGGGCGTTCAGACGCGTGAGCGTGTGTGGATCGACGAGGGCGCGCACATCGAGCCCGATGTGGTGATCGGCGACAAGGTCGTCATCGGTCCCAACGTCACACTGCGAGCCGGAGCGCGCATCGGTGATTACACCGTGCTCGGCGACAACTGCGTCATCGGCACGGAGGCGAGCGTCAGTCACTCCGTCCTGTGGAGCGATACCTTCCTCGGGCGCCACTCGAGTGTGGAAGGCTCGGTCCTGTGCCGGCGCGTGGACATCCGCGCGGGGGCGACCGTCGACATGAACTCGGTCATCGGCGATGAGACCATGGTGGGCCACGGAGCGCGTATCGGAGCCAACGTGCAGGTCTTCCCCTACAAGCGCATCGAACCGGCGGCTATCGTGAACTCGTCGATCATATGGGAGGCCACGGGCTCGAAGAGCCTCTTCGGCGAGGAAGGTATCTCCGGACTGGTGGGCGTCGACATCACTCCTGAGGGTTCGATGCGCGCCGCGCAGGCGTTCGGCACGATGCTCCCCAAGGGCTCCCACGTTGTGGTCAGCCGCGATGCGAGTCGTGGAGCCCGCATGGTGAAGCGTGCCATGGTCGCAGGGTTGAACGCCGCCGGCTGTCACGTCCGCGACCTGCGGGTCGCCTCTCCGGCGCTCACGCGGTTCACCGTGCGCGACACCAGATGTGCGGGCGGGATCCACGTGGCGGCCTCCGTCGAGGACCCCCAGTCCCTCCGGATGGGCTTCTACGACGAGGACGGACTCGACATCGCGCCGTGGAGCGAGAAGAAGGTCGAGCGCCTCTTCTTCAAGGGTGAGTTCAGGCGCGCCTTCCTCGAGGACGTCGGTGAGATCATGTACCCGCCCAGGGCACTCGAGTACTACGCCGCAGGACTTCAGAAGGCTTTGGAGGGTTCACTTCCGACCGAGGGGGCATGGGTCAAGGTCGTCGCCGACCTCGGCTTCGGCGTGTCGTCGCTGGTCCTGCCCCGGGTGGCTTCCGCATGGCGCATCAACATGGTCGCGCTGAACCCGTTCATCGACGCCGAGCGCATGTCGACGGCCGGTCATGACGATGCCGGATGGGACGAGATGCGCAGCATGATCGACCTGTACCGTGCGGACTTCGGTGTGCGTTTCGACCCGATGGCGGAACGCCTCATGTTCATGACGGCCTCTGGCAGGGTGCTCGATGGCGACACCGCGCTTCATACACTTGTGGACTTGTGGTGCCGTACGGACGACACCGGGAAACCCATTGCGGTCCCGTTGACAGCGTCACAGATCGTCGAGGATATCGCTGCGAAGACGGGGCACCAGGTCTTGAGGCCCGGCCGAACACGGAGGTCGCTTTCCGTGCTCGCCCAGGAAGAGGCGGTCGGGTTTGCGGGTTCGACCCGCGGCGGCTACATCTTCCCGCGCTTTCTCGCCGCCTACGATGGTGTCATCTGCGTTGCGATGGTGGCGAGCATGCTTGCCCGCTGTGGCGTCGGCCTCGACGAGATCGTCGACGGGCTGCCCGTCTTCTACAAGGGTCAGGAGTCGGTCTTCTGCCCGGCGCATCGCAAGGGAGCTGTCATGAGGGCGATATCCGAAGCATCCTCGGGCGCAGAGGTCGACCTCACGGAAGGTGTCAGGATCACCGAGCCAGGCGGTTGGGCACTGATCCTCCCGCACTCGAGCGAACCGGAGGTCACACTCTGGGCGGAAGGGCAGGACGAGGCCTCCCTGGCGCGCATCATCGATCGGTGGACGGAGGTCGTCAAAGACGCCATCGGGCCGGAGTAGGTCCGGACAGGACGGCCGGCGGGCAGTCGGGGGAGTGCTGACAAGAGCGCCATTCACCTGGTATAATCAAGCGTTCGATAGCCCCCGACCGACAAGTGGTGTGGCCTCTTCATGCACCGGAATCAGTTTCGCCCGGGACTCATCTTCGTATTCGTCGTGCTCGGGCTTCTCATAGCAGTCGCATTCAACACGACCAGCCGCCTCGCAGAGGCGCGACCGGGTCGTGTGAGCGACCTGGTGGACGTCGTGCAGAGCATGGAGGTCCAGCGCGAGGAGCTCCAGAACCGGCTGGCCGAGCTTCGCTCGGATCTGGCGCGTCTCGAGCGGGAGGCCGCAGACGACTCGGGTGTCAGCAAGTCGTTCTCGCGCGAGCTCGATCGCGTGAGACAGGCGGCGGGCCTCTCGGCGGTCACCGGACCGGGCATCGAGATCGTTCTCGGCGACGGTAGTGAGGTTGCTCCCGGGGCCGATCCCAACGACTACCTGATCCACGACACTGACATCGCGGCCGTGGTCAACGCGCTGTTCGTCGGCGGTGCCGAGGCGGTCGAAGTGAACGGGGAGCGGCTCGTGGCCACGACCCCGATCCGCTGCGCCGGGACCACGGTGCTCGTCAACTCGGCGCGTCTGGGCAGCCCCTACATCATCAAGGCGATCGGCGATCCTGCCGAACTCGAGCGTGCCGTCATGGATGACGAGGCTGCATCGCTGCTGTTCGATGTGTACTCGAGCCAGTATGGCTTGCAGGTCTCCATGAGTAAGTCGTCTGAGCTTGAAGTCACCGGCTACCGCGGCTCCCTGCGTCCGCAATACTCGGTTCCTGCCAACGGGGGTGCATAGGGTGCTCGCGCTGGCACTCGCGCTTGCGCTCGGTGTGACGCTGGGGCTGCTCACCAATGTGACCGTGCCCGTCGCTGCACTGACATACCTGGGTGTCGCGGTGCTCGCCGCCATCGATGCGTGCCTCGGAGGGGTCAAAGCAAGTCTCGAGGAGACCTTTGACGACAAGATCTTCATCTCGGGGTTTCTGACCAACACCCTGATGGCCGCGTTCATCGTGTTCGTCGGTGACCGGATTGGCGTGCGCGAGCTCTACCTGGCCGCGGTTGTCGCGTTCGGCCTTCGCGTGTTCGAGAATCTCGGTACCGTGCGCCGCCTGCTCTTCAGCCGGTGGGGGTGGGAGTGATGGGCCCACATCCCCGCCCGACACCCAAGGACGCGCTGATCCATTTGCGGGAGGAGTCCGCGAAACGTCTGAGCGCCTCGGAGCGTCTGGTCGAGCAATCATTCAACCAGGCGCGGCTCGTCACGAGCCTCGCGGTGGGGTTGTTGCTCGTCGGATTCCTGCTCGTAGCGCAGATGCGCGGGCAGGCGACGTTTTCCGGGTCGCTGGAGCGGCAGTCCGACCAGAACCTCGCCATCATCATCCAGCAGCTCACCGCCGAGAACAACGTCCTGCGCACCGAGGTAGCCCGGCTTCAGATGCGGCTGCTCGAGGCAGGCCAGGCCACCGAGGACAGGACGCAGCTTCTGAGCGAGGCCGCGCGCGAACTCAACTCCGTGAGCATGATGGCGGGGCTCGAGGCGGCGGCGGGTCCGGGGATCGTTGTCACCATCACCGATCCGGAGCGTGTTCTGTTACCGCAGGACTTCGTCAGAGTCGTTCACGAACTGCGCGGTGGCGGTGCCGAGGCGATAGCCATCAACGCCATACGCGTCACCGCGACAAGTGGTTTCTCGGGCGGGGGAGGACGAATCGAGCTTGATGGCACGACGCTTGCGCGGGATTACGAAGTGATTGCTCTCGGCAACCAGAACAACCTCGCCCAGGCGCTGGAACTTCCCGGCGGACTTAAGACCACTCTGGTGACGTTTCCCGGGGTGACTGTGCAGGTTGCTGCCGCAGACGAGCTCAGCGTGCCTGCGGGAAGCGCAGTCGGCTACTCGTTCGGTAGCCCGGTGGAGGACGAGTAGTGACGGGACGTATGGACAACGAAGCAGCTGCCGAGGTGGACGGTCGGACCCTGCTCGAAGAGGGACGCCGTGCGCGGCAGGAGCGTGCGGAGAGCCGCACGCTTGGCGCGCGCGTGAACAGGATCTTCGCGGACCGGCCTGCTTGGATGCGCGGCGCCGCCATCGGGGCCGTCGTCGTCGCAACGATCGCCGTGGCGCTCGTGCTGATAGAAGTCGCCGTGTCGTGGGGGCGTGTCCACCCCGGGGTTCGCGTCGGGGAGGTGCGGGTCGGGGCGATGACCACGACGAAGGCGGCCGCGAGGCTCGAGGAGACGTTCGAACCCCGGCTTGCCGATCCTGTTGCGCTTACGTTCGAGGACGAGGTCTGGCAGATCGACGCAGCCGGCATCGATGCAACGTTCGACGGGGAGGCCCTCGTCGCGGAAGCCATGGAGTTCGGGCGCACGGGCTCGCTCGGCGACCGCATCGCTGCTCGCGTGAGTCTGTGGGTCACGCCGGTCGTGGTGCCCGTGACCGTCGAGGCCGATCGCGAGGCGGTGTCCGCATTCCTTGCCGAGGTCGCTGATGTCGTCGAGCGGGAGCCACGGGATGCGACTGTGGTGATCGAGGGCACGGAGGCCCGACTGGAGGCCGCGGTGCTCGGTATCGCCATCCGCGAGGACGATGTGCGCGATAGGCTCCTCGAGGCGTTCGTCTCGACCGACCGCGACGTCGAGTGCGAGGTCGACTTCACGCCGGTCGGCGTCACCGATACCGACGCGAAGCAGGCCCTCGAGGACGCACAGCGAATGCTGGCCGGACCCGTGA
Source organism: Coriobacteriia bacterium (assembly GCA_019429145.1). GTDB lineage: Bacteria > Actinomycetota > Coriobacteriia > Anaerosomatales > SLCP01 > SKKZ01. The sequence continues at coordinate 13,046 of JAHYJI010000029.1, forward strand.
CCGTCACCGACGAATCGAAGTCCTGGGAGTTCGCTCCCGTCGATATCGCCCCGTGGATCGCCTTTCGGACCATTCCGGCATCCTCGGCAGTGGCAACGGAAGCGGCAAGTGCCGACAATGAGCGTTCCGTCCTTCAGGCCTACATCTCGGCCGAGGAGGCCTCGGCCACCGTGCTCGCCACGGTCGGCGAGGCGGGTACCCCGGCGGTCGACGCCCGGTTCCAGGTCGGTGGCGGAAGCGTAACGATCGTACCCTCCAGGGACGGGGTGGGTATCGACGTCGAGTCGCTCGCGACCGAGATGACCCGCGTGCTGACCACCGAGGAGACACGCACCGTCCAGCTGCGCACCCGTCGTATCGAGCCGGAGCTGACCACGGAGAAGGCCGAGAAGATGGGGATCAAGGAGCGGATCGCCACCTACACGACGACGTATCTGTCGACGAACAAGCCCCGTGTGTCCAACATCCACACCCTTACCGATGCGCTCGAAGGGACTCTCGTTGCGCCCGGAGCGACCTTCTCGTTCAACGAAACCATCGGACCGAGAACCGCTGCGAAGGGTTACCAGGAGGCACCGGCGATCATCGGCGGTCGCCTGGTTCCCTCCCTCGGCGGCGGTATCTGCCAGGTCGCGACCACGATCTTCAACACCGTCTTCGAGTCGGGGCTGCCGGTCGTCGAACGGCGCAACCACTCCTTCTACATCTCGAGCTACCCGAAGGGCCGGGATGCCACCGTCTCGTGGGGTGGCGTCGACTTCAAGTTCAAGAACGACACCGACCACTGGATCTACATCGCGACCGCGTACACGAACAGCTCGGTCACGATCAGCCTCTACGGCACCGATCCGGGCTACACCGTGCGCGGGGCGACGGGTGAGTTCACCGACGTCCGGCCCTTCCCGACGCGCGAGATCAAGGACGACACGATGGCGACAGGCACGCGGGTGGTCGAAGACGCGGGCGTGAACGGTCGTCGCATTGCGGTGAAGCGCACGGTGCTCAAGGGTGGTACCGTGGTCCGGGAGGACACTTTCACCTCCGCCTACGCTCCGAAGGAGCAGGTGGTGCGCATCGGCACCAAGGCGGCTGCATCGAGCGAGAGCACGGCGACCGCCGCAGTGCCCTGATCGTGTTCTCGGCACTTCTGTTGGCAGACAGATGGGGGTAGGGGATGTTCCAGCCCGAGTCCGAGGCGATGCCGCGCGAGCAGCTCGAGCAGGTACAGCTCGATCGGCTGAATGCGTTGCTCGCCCGGGTCTACGACCGCGTTCCGCTCTACCGCGAGAAGTTCGACGATGCTGGAGTACGACCGCACGTCGAGACCCTCGCCGATCTCGCCGACGTGCCGTTCACCGTCAAGGACGACATGCGGGCGAACTACCCGTACGGGATGTTCGCCGCTGACAGGCGGGACATCGTGCGGGTGCACGCCTCCTCCGGCACGACCGGCCAGATCACCGTTGTCGGCTACACGGAGCGCGACATCAACAACTGGGCCGACCTCATGGCGCGCACGCTGGCGTGCGCCGGTGCGAACGCCGACGATATCGTGCAGGTCGCATACGGTTACGGACTGTTCACCGGCGGCCTCGGCGTTCACTACGGCTCCGAGCGGCTCGGATGTCTGACCATCCCGATCTCCGGCGGCAACACCCGCAGACAGGTCCAGGTGCTCTCCGACTTCGACGTGACCGTGCTGGCGTGCACGCCGTCGTACTCGCTGCTTGTGGCCGAGACTGCCGAGGAGATGGGGATCGATCCCCGCTCGTTGCCGCTCAGGATCGGGGTCTTCGGCGCAGAGCCGTGGAGCGAGAACATGCGGGTGCAGATCGAGGAGCGCCTCGGCATCCGGGCCATCGATATCTACGGCCTGTCGGAGGTGCTTGGTCCCGGCGTCGCGAGCGAGTGCATGGAACAGTGCGGTCTGCACGTCAACGAGGACCACTTCCTGATCGAGATCCTCGATCCGCAGACGCTGCGCCCCGTGCCGGACGGTCAGCCCGGTGAGGTCGTCTTCACCACGCTGACCAAGGAAGGCATCCCTGTCATCCGGTACCGCACGCGCGACATATCGCGGATCATCCCCGGCCAGTGCGCGTGCGGCCGTACGCTGCGCCGTATCGAGCGCATCACCGGTCGTACCGATGACATGATCATCGTGCGCGGCGTCAACGTCTTCCCGAGCCAGATCGAGCAGGTGCTCACCGGCATCGCTGGCGTCGCACCCCACTACCAGGTCGTTCTCGGCAAGCGTGGCTCGATGGACACGGTCGAGGTACACGTCGAGGTCGCACCGGACCTCGCGTTCGACGAGGTCCGCGAGCTTGAAGCGCTGCAACGCACGGTGCGCGCGGAGATCGCCTCAGCGCTCGCGGTCTCCATCGATGTGAAACTCGTCGAGCCCAGATCGATAGAGCGCAGCGAGGGCAAGGCACGCCGCGTGGTCGACCTGCGCGATACGGAAGGGGTGTGAGCCGCATGCTCGAGCAGCTGTCGGTCTTTCTGGAGAACCAGCCCGGTCGGCTTGCCCACCTGTGCCGGACGCTGGGCGATGCTGGTGTGAACATGCGGGCCCTCATGGTTGCCGATACCCAGGAGTTCGGGGTCGTGCGGATCATCTGCGATCGGCCTCAGGCCGGCAAGACAGCGCTCGAGTCCGCTGGTTTCGGGGTTTCGGTGGCGGAGGTCGTCGGCGTCGAGGTACCGGACGTACCGGGCGGGCTCGCCGACATACTTGAGGCTCTCGGCGAGCAGGGCATCAACGTCGAGTACGCATACTGCTTCATCGAGCCGGGGATGACCGGAGCGGTCGACGTGCTCAAGGTGGACGATGGCCGCGCGAGAGAGGTTCTCGAATCTGCCGGATATCGCGTACTGCGCCCCGAGGACCTTTACGTGCCAGATGATGACGGGTGAGCCGGAGAGGCGTGCGTAGCCTGACGTCATCTGTGTCCGGCCTGGTGTGGGCCCGCGTAGCTCTCGCTGCACTCCTGCTTTCCGGTGCCGTTGCGCCAGCTTTCGGGGTTGTCCGACCGAGCGATACCCTCGGCGATGTCACCGTTGCCGATCTGCCGGGTGAGTTTGCGGCCAAAGCGCCTGACCTCGGTGCGGCAGCGGGTGTTCTGATGACCTCGGATGGCCGGATCCTGTGGTCTCGCCAGGCCGATGAGGAGCGTGCCATGGCGAGCACGACCAAGATCATGACGGCCATCGTCGCGCTCGAGAACGCCGACCTCGACGATCCCATCGTCATCTCTGAGCGTGCGGCAACGATAGGGGAGGCGGCTGCTCGGATCAGGGCGGGTGCCACGTATCCGCTGCGCACGTTGCTCGAGGCGATGCTGGTGAAGTCGGGCAACGATGCTTCTGTAGCGGTCGCTGAGCACATCGGCGGCAGCGTCGAAGGATTCGCCGAGATCATGAACGAGAAGGCCAGGCAGCTCGGGCTGGAACACACCGCGTTCGTCAACCCGCACGGGCTCGACGCACCGGGTCACTACACGAGCGCCGCAGATCTCGCCACGCTGGCCCGCTATGCTATGTCGAACAGCGACTTCCGGCGCATGGTGGCCCTGGAGAAGGTCGTCATCGACGGGACCGGTGGTCCGCAGGAGCTGGAGAACAGCAACGTGTTGATCGGCACGCTCGAGGGGGCCACGGGGGTGAAGACCGGGTGGACGAGCCGTGCGGGATACTGCCTGGTCGCAGCGGCGGAGCGCAGGGGCATCGAGCTGTTTGCGGTGGTCCTCGGCACCACGGACGAGATGGAGCGCTTCCAGCAGGCAGGCCTGCTGCTGGAGTGGGGTTTCGTGCACTTCGGCGAGGAGAGGCTGGCCGAGACCGGGGAGGTGCTCGGGACGCTGCCCGTCGCAGACTACCTCGACCGGGAGATCGAGGCGGTCGTCGGAGTTCCGGCAGTGGTGCCGGTGTTCGATCTGGCCGGCGAGATCTCGAGGAGTGTAACCTTGCCCGATAGCGTGGATGCTCCGGTTGCGCGCGGCGACCGGTTGGGGACGCTCTCCCTCGCGCAGGGCGGGCGCTTGATCGCGCAGGTCCCGCTCATCGCCGTCGAGGATGTCAGGCGGCCGAGTTGGCCCGAGCGTGTGTGGATCGCGCTCGTTCGCGCGTGGCGGTCGCTCTTTGGTGGATCACCCGAGGCAGTGCCTGCCTCGTAGCAGTCCTTTTCGGTGGTGACGGAGTTCGGTGAGAGGAGAGCTGGATATGAGCGAGGTGCTGGCGCGTACTCCACTCTACGAGGAGCACGTGGCCCTCGGGGGTCGCATGGTGCCGTTCGCAGGATACGAGATGCCCGTGCAGTACGAGGGCATCAAGGCCGAGCACGAAGCGGTGCGTTCCTCGGCGGGCATCTTTGACGTGTGCCACATGAGCGAATTCCGGGTCTTCGGCTTCGGGGCTTTCGACTACCTGCAAGGGCTGTTCACCAACGACCTCTCGCGCATCGCCGAGGTCGGCTCGGCGCAGTACACGCTGATGTGTGACGAGGACGGCGGCATCATCGACGACCTGATCGTCTACCACACCGGTGACCTCGAATACCTCATCATCGCGAATGCCGCCAACAGGGACACGGACCTGGAGTGGATGCGCGCTCACTGTCCCGAGGACGTAACCCTCACCGGGCAGACCGAACCCGAGCACCGGCAGGGGTGCGGCATCGTAGAGCTGGTCGACGAGTCCGACAGGACAGGTCTCATCGCCGTGCAGGGACCGCGTGCGCTCGGGGTGATCGCCGAGCTGGCAGGCCCCGGCTTCGAACCACCCCCGCGATTCCACATCGCGGAGGCCAGGCTCGACGGTACTCCGGTCCTGCTCGCGAGAACCGGCTACACAGGTGAGGACGGCGTTGAGATCCTGTGCCATGAGTCCCATGCCGCAGGGATCTGGCGGGCCCTCTTGAGCTTTGCCGAGGTGACCCCCTGCGGCCTGGGCGCTCGCGACACGCTGCGTCTCGAGATGGGCTACCACCTGTACGGCAGCGACATGGACAGGGGTGTTGACCCGGTATCGGCAGGGCTGGGTTGGGTGGTCCCCCAGAAAGGCGCGCCCTTTATCGGGTCTGAGGCCATCGCCAAGATCCGCTCCGAAGGACCGGCAGTGCGCCTGTGCGGGATCATCGTCGAGGACGGCATCCCGCGCGCGGGCTTTCCCGTGTTGCACGACGCCGAGGAGGTGGGTAAGGTGGCAAGCGGTACGTTCTCGCCCACGCTGGGCATCGGTATCGCAACCGCGTATCTGCCCATTTCGCTTGCCGAACCCGGGACCGAACTCGAGGTCGTCATCCGGCGCAAGACGGCGCGGGCGCGGGTCGAACGACCACCGTTCGTGAAGAACACCTCTCTGTCGTAAGCAGGGCCCGAAAGGAGCGCACACACGATGTATCCGAGCGATCTTAAGTACGACAAGGAGCACGAGTGGGTCCGTGTCGAGGGTGATGTCGTGACTATCGGCATCTCGCACTTCGCACAGCACCAGCTCGGGGAGGTCGTCTACGTCGACCTGCCCTCGGAGGGTGATTCGGTCAACGCCGGCGAGACGTTCGGGGAGATCGAGTCGGTCAAGTCCGTCTCCGAGCTCTACGCGCCGGCCGACGGGGAGATCGTCAAGGTGAACTCGGCTCTGTCCGACGCTCCCGAGACCGTCAACGAGGACCCGTACGGCGAGGGATGGATGATCCAGGTGAAGCTCGCCGACCCTGCGCAGCTCGATGCGCTGCTCTCGGCGGAGGAGTACGAGGCGTTCGTCTCCGAGGAGGCGTAAGGCCCGGATGCAACACATACCTGTCACGTGCGAGCAGCGCGAGGCCATGCTTCGCTCGGTGGGGTGCTCGGAGATGTCCGAGCTGTTCAGCGACGTGCCCGACGAAGTGCGCCTCAACCGCCCGCTCGAGATCGAGGGCGGTCTGGGCGAGATGGAGCTCGTCGCGCACGTTCGCGGGCTGGCCGATACGAATGAGCCTGCGTCGGGACTGGTG
>JAHYJI010000030.1 GCA_019429145.1 Coriobacteriia bacterium
GGAAGGAGACGGTAGGCTTGATCGCCGAGGCGTCGATCTCGATGACGCGGGGGTACTCAGCGTCCGGGTCGGAGTGATACTCGGTCCAGGGGCGCTCGGCGCGGCCTTCAAGGTAGGCGCGGGTGGCGTCGTCAACCGCAATGATGCCCGACTTGCCGCCGGCCTCGATGGCCATGTTGCAGATGGTCATGCGGTCGTCCATCCCGAGTGATTCGATGGTCGGGCCCGTGAACTCCATGGCCTGGTAGAGCGCGCCGTCCACCCCGATCATCCCGATGATGTGCAAGATGAGGTCCTTGCCGGAGACCCACGGAGCAAACTCGCCGGTGACCACGAACTTGATCGAGGCCGGGACCTTGAACCACGCCTCGCCGGTCGCCATGCCCGCGGCAGCGTCGGTGGAGCCCACGCCGGTAGCGAACGCGCCGAGCGCGCCGTAGGTGCAGGTGTGCGAGTCGGCGCCGATGATGACGTCGCCGGGGCCCACCACGCCCTGCTCGGGCAGGAGCGCGTGCTCCACGCCCATGCAGCCGATCTCGTAGTAGTGCGTGATCCCCTGCTCGCGAACGAAGTCGCGCATCACCTTGGCCTGCTCAGCGGACTTGATGTCCTTGTTGGGCGTGTAGTGGTCGGGCACGAGCACAACACGCTCGGGGTCCCAGACCCGTTCGACGCCGGTGCGCCGGAACTCGCGGATGGCGATGGGCGCCGTCACATCGTTGGCGAGCACGATGTCGAGGTTGCAGTTGATGAGCTGCCCGGGCTCGACCTCTTCGTGGCCGGCGTGAGCGGCGAGAATCTTCTCGGTGATCGTCATGGGGCGGGGCATGCGGTGGCTCCTTCTCGGGCGGCGAATCTCGGTCTGTGCATTCTACGCGATGGAAGAGGTGCGGGCGAGGACCGTCTCGTAGTCGTCAAGTCCCCAGGCTCCGTGCCCGAGCACTGTAGGAGCCCGGCGACGGGATCGAGATCGTCGTGCCGGCGGTACCGGCGCCACCGAAGTTGTGGACCGTGTAGTAGGTGTTCGACAGAACCTCCACGCTCATATCTAGCAGGTAGAAGAAAGGAGCCGGCCCCCGAGGGGACCGGCTCCGTCGTCTGTGAGATCGACTCCCACAAACAGGTGTGCGGCTCTAGTAGGTCCAGCCCACACCGGAGTTCGTGGCGGAGGTGCGGTGGCACTTGAGGCACGCACCGTCCTTGGCCTTGTCGGTCTGGTCGGCGAAGAAGCCGGCGTCGCTATTCTCGATGTCGCCTGCGGTGGTCATCCACAGGTAAGCACGAGAGTCGTCCGTGTTGTTGGCAGAACCGGCGGTCGGGGTCTGACCGTGCGGGAAGGTGTAGCCCGACACGGTGGTCTGGCCGTTACCGGTGGTGCTGTCGGTCTGGTCGTGGCAGCTGATGCAGCTGGTGACCGGGGCGTAGGCGGTACCATCGGTGGCCGCCACACTCAGGTGGCCGGTCTTCTTGACGTACGGGCCGTGGCTACCGGCCGGGTTCTCCGGCTCGTAATACGTCGACCAGCGATCCTCAGACCAGCCGGGCTGGAGAACGGCGAGCATGGTGTTGTAGTGGCAGCCGTCCATGTTGCAGGTGTAGCCGGTACGCACGGCCGAGCGGGTGGCATCGTCCCACATGGAGCCGGCCTCGGCGTTCAGATCGGCTGCCGTGATGCCCGATGCGGCGGGGTTGGCGAGCGGGGCTGCAAGCTCGACGTCGACGCCCGGGTTGAGCAGCTTGGCGGCGATGATCTTGTAGCCCGAGCCACCGGCACCGTGCGGGTTATCCAGATGGCAGGCGCGGTTCTGGCAGTTGGCAGCGTTGCCAGAGCCGTGAGGGCCGGTGCCCCAGTTGACGACCAGATCGGTGACAGTGCTGCCGACGACGTGGCAGCCCGCGCACGTCGGGTTATCGGTGTTGAGCAGCTTGACGCCGTCACCTTTGGCCCGGTGGACCGAGTGGCAGACACCGCACTTGGCGGTGTTGGCCAGGTAGTTGCCGTGGACACCCGGGTTGGTCGGGTTGGCACCGACGTCGCTCAGTCGAACGCCGTCATGCCCAACGGAGAACCAGGAATAGTAGTCCTGCGGCCCCCAGGTACGCACACCGGCGCCGTGAGGCTCGGTGTACGCCGCATGACACGAGATGCAGGTCTCCCCCGTGATTCCAGGACCGGTGTAGGGCGGGTGGCAGCTCGCACACCCGCTGTGTATCACTTCAAGGGACGAGCCGTGGCAGTCGGCGCACGTCTCATCAGCAACCACCGCATGTGCCGCAGCGGGGTCCCCGTGGTTGGCGCCGAGATCGCCATGGCAGGTGGAGCAGGAACCGTCCCATTCATCGATTGCAGCTTCGACCCGATCGTCACTGGACCCGTGGCACGTTACACACTGGTACTTGACCTGTGAGTCCCTCGGATACTTCGCGTGCTCCTCCACGAGTGAGGTGTTGTGACAGCTGGTGCATCCAGTCGCGAGAAGTGAGCTATGCACGGGTTCGAGCGTAGCGTCGGTATGACGTGGCACGGTCGGCCACTGCTCCGAGTGACAATCCGTGCACCCGAGCGCAGAACGACCGAAGTTGCGATACATGGTCGCCCCTGAGAACCTGTGAAGAAGACCGTCACTGGCCCACTCGTGAGTCTCTTCGTCGTTGTGACACGCCCAGCTTCCTGCACCACACGACCCGGCGGGCGTCGGCGCAGCGCCCCCATCACCACCCCAGTGCATGTCGTTGAAGCTCGCCACCTCCGTTCCGTGGCACGCGGCACAGTTGTCCACAGGATGCGCGGCCAGGTAGTCCGTATGGCAGCTTAGACAGTCATCGACGTACATCGCCGGTGCGATCTCGAACTCCCAGCTGAGTGTCGACACATTGCCGGCCGCATCGGTCACCATCGCTTCAGCGACATGGGAACTGCCGGAGGCGAAGTCGCTCGCGGGCGTCCACCGGAAGTCCAGGACCCATTCACCCGATGAGATGCCCTGATCGGCGTGCAGATCATCCGAGACCACCGTGCCATCGACCGAGAGCACCACCGCGAAGGGTCCCGGTGAGTTGTCGGCGATGCGCAGGCCGATCTCGGGACGAGAATCGTTCACGGGAGTGCCGGGCACGGGTACCGGAGCCGAAAGGCCCGGTGGGATGGCGACCGTGAACGCGATCTCCTCGGTGTGGGTGACTCCTTCAAGATCGGTAATTTCCCAGCGCAACGTATGCGGCCCGTCCCGTACCTCGTCCCCACCGGGGTTGTACGACAGCGTGAGGTCCCGGTCGCCAGCGGGACCGGAAACGGATATGCCGCGAGCGATTCCGTCGTACCGGAACACGCGCGAGCCGGGATCCAGGCCGACATCGCTCACCGCGCGGATCTGCACGGGAGCTCTCTGGGTGCCCGAGGTGAAGGGCCAGCTGTCGCGCACCTCGCCATCCGCGGGACTTGGCTCGGTGAACACGGAGGTGGAGACCGTGAACTCCACCGACGCGGTCGAGGTGTTGCCGGCGGCGTCCTCCATCTCGAAGACCGCCGTATGCGGACCCTGGGCAAGCGGCTCGTCGGGCGTGTAGCTGACGAGCCCCGTGACCGGATCGAAGACGGAATCCACCGGCTGACCGTCGAGGACGATCCGTGCGTTGAGAGGACCGGGCGAGTTGTCGGTGACAATCGCACTGATATACGGTCGCCCACCCGTGAGCGGAACAGTCGGCGTGATCGCCGATGCAGTGGGCGGGATGGCGACCGTGAACTCCCAGTCAGTTAAGAAGTCCGCGCCGTTCGTATCTCGAACACGGGTGTCGATCGTGTGAACCCCGTCGGTAAGAGGAGGCGCTGTCGCCGACAGGTGCAGGACCGTCGGGTCGTCTATCACCCATTGATCGTCATCCCACTCGTCAAGTTCCCAGTGCCCGGGATGCTGTGTCGTAGTGGAAAGCGCCACGCCGTCGAGATGGAGCGGCCCGCTTTGCCAGCGGATCAATCCCGCGACCTCGCTGTCTGCGGTCAGACGGATCTCGCCTAGCGGAGCTGTGACCACCGCGCCGGGTGCAGGCACATGATCGCTGAATGCAACCGTTTGCCCCACGATACTGAAGCTCCAGATCCTGGAGACCGTGCGGTCCTCGGCATCACGTATCTGCAAGCTCACCACATGGGAGCTTGGCGCGTCGAAGGGGACGAGCGGCGTATAGCTGAACGTCTTCGTCGAGGCGTCATATTCGGTCGGGACAACAGCACCATCGACGGTCATGGTGGACTCAAAGGTGGCGTCATCGTCGGTTATCGTGGCACTGATGGTGGGCCTGGTCTCGCTCAACGAGGCCCCGTCGGCCGGCGTGACGGCCGATATGACCGGAGGCGGGTCGTAGTAGAAGCTCCAGGAGTACGATGAGATGCCCTCGGCGCTCGTAACGGTGACGTCGATGGTATTCAAGCCCTCGACGAGCGCGTTGAAGTAGTAGTGGTCGTCGTCGTGGTAGTAGTCCCAGAAGTAGCTGCCCTGAGGGCACACTACCTTCTTCAGATTCGGGTCGAGCGGGACCCAGCGGTTGTAGAACTCTCCCTCTTCAGGGTCCCACACCGGTTCCCAGTACCCCGGAAGCCCCGATGCGGGGCCGTTAGTGAGGTATGCATTGCGCGAGATACCGTTCAACCGCAGCAAGACGGCGGTCGGCTCAGAGGCGTCGCTGACGATCACGCTGAGTTCGGCGGGTACCCCGAGTGCGGTGGAAGACGGGGTGGGAGACGCACCGGAGAAGACCGCCGTATCATCGGCATGCGCGACGGAGGGCACAAACGCCGGCGCGACGAGCGCGAGGGCCAGGGCGAGTAACCCGATGGCGAGCCGAACGAGCCAGGCCGTTTGTTCCCGCTCTGCGCCGCCCCAAACCATGCGATCCCCTCGCCTCATTGGCCGACAGCCGCATCCTCACGCATCCTCACTCACGGAGGCTGCCGCTATGGGCACTCTCCGGCGCGAGCAAGATCGGCACAGTCTAAGAGAGTGTAAACTTCCCTAATGCTTCCGTCAAAGCGGTCGTGGTGAGCCGAGTGTCGTTAGCCGAGGTCACATTGGACGATTGAAGAGCTGGAGCGGGCTACTCGATCTCATGTCGCGCGCGCATCGAGACAAACCGACTACGTTAAGAGCGCGCCCTCGGCGTCAATGGTCACCCAGCGCGCATCGCAGCACCTTACGGTGCGTGGCACGCCTCACAGAAGGGAATCCGCGCAGCACGTGCAGGATACCGTTGGTCGTGACAGCTGCACGTCGCCGTGGGGCTCATCGCCTTGTGCTCCTCTTTGAAGTTTGGGCCATGAGATGCGGCGAACGTCAGGTGGCATTCCTGGCAGTCGGCCACGGTATGACATCGGTAGCAGACTTCCTTCTTCTCCCAGGCCGCATCGTAGGCATGCCCGCCGTAGATGTAGGACTCGCTGTGCGGCAGCCGCACCCCGTGACACGCGTCGCACGACGCTGTTTCATGACAGCCGTAGCAGTTGCGGTGGTCGACCTCGACAGGCGAGTAGACGACCGAGGATTTCACCCGAGTCCCATCAGCGGCCACGGCGCTGTCGGCAGGATTGCCGACGTGGCACGTCTCGCAGGTGGCCGAAGCCGTCACGCTGTCGTGACACTCTATGCAATCCGCCATGACCGGACCCAGCAGGTCCGTGTGACCGATCCGCTGGTGACAGTCAACGCAGTTCATCCCCGCTTCGTGAGGCTCCGCATGCGAAACGAGCATCGTGCCCGGGCCCGAGGTGAGAGTCCCCCGCAGCACGGAACGATGGCACCTCAGACACGCCTTCGATTCGACAACAGCAGCGTGTTCGACTCCCATGGTCCCGGTCGACAGTCTGACTACGACCATCCTCGTGCGGTCTGCGATGTTGCCGGCCACACCCGAGTCGTGACACGAGGAGCACAATTCATGATGCGCAGAGTCTCGCTGCGTCGCCATGGCACTCTCGCCGCCCTCACTCTCGTCGGATGCCATGTGGCAGTAGGCAGTGCAGAAATGTGTGGTGCCTGTGTACCCATACGTGCCGGCCAGGAACAGAAGGATGAGGACCGGGACGAGCCACGGCGCTAGCAGCGCACGACGGGCAAGGGTCGGCCGACGCTCCAGAACCGGGTCGCTCTCCTGCTGCGGGCCGGCGTCGAGGGCCGCAGCACCTGACAACGCAACGTCCGGTGCTGTCGCCGACCGCTGAGCAGAGGTTGAACCGCCGACTGCAGCCTCCTCGCCGCGTGGCCTCCTGATAACGCGCCGACGCTTCACGACACGCCTAGTCCTCGGCGTGAAGACAATGAAGAGGAGGGTGAGGACGAGCAGGATCGCGAGCACCGCCGCGGCGGCAAGAAGCACCGTAGCCTGACCGGACAGAACCAACTCACCCCGCGCAGCGGACACGATGAAACGCCCTGCTTCAGCGGCTTGCTCAAGGTAGGCGTCCACTACTGGTCACCGCCCCGGCCGGGCCAGGTTATGGCACCACCCGGATGGACGTGGGTCTCGTGGCACACGTCACACGTCCGTCTGGCGTGACACGACAGACAGCGCTCATCGTCGTAGGTGTCAGCTTCGGTGGAGTGCACCTGCAGGAATCCTTCGGGGTGTGGCATCGCCATGCCATGGCATGCGTCGCAGAAGGTTGCAGGCGAATGGCAGGTGTCGCACCGCGCCTCAGAAGCAAGTGCGGCACTACCGTGGGCCGAGCCGAAGTCACGGGAGTGCGGGACGCCGACGCCGTGACAGCGAGCGCAGAATCCGTCCTCGTGGCACACGACACACGAACGGGCATCTCCGAGAGCATGGGTTGAGGACCACTGGGGGCCATGCGTGACCCGCCACGGTCCCTCGCGAAGCCTCTCCGCCTGCAAGCGCCCCGCATGACACGTGTCACAGTCGCCAGGCGCGTCGCTCTCAAGATGACACGAGACACACGCCTCCATCACCGGCTGGCCGCCCCATCTGACTGTCTGCCCGTGAGCGACCACGGAGTGGCAGGCGGTACAACGGGTCGGAGGCGCCGCACATGCGACATGGTTGATCCTCAGTCCGCGGCTCTCGACGGTTTCGCCCATATCTTCATGGCAGCTGGCGCACGCATGACGGGCGACCGGACGCGACGGGCCTGCCTCAACTCCGAGGAGCTGTTTCGGATACATCGAGAGCCACTGAGAGAACTTGAAGGCCGGCAGGCTCCACGCACCGTTGTCAAGATGGCACGACAGGCATCCGTTGCTCGCGTGAGAGGATGCTGCAAGCGCCTCGCGCTCCTCGCCGTGACACCAGCCGCACGCAGCGGGCGAAACGCCCGCAGTGGCATCGGCGACCACAACGATCAGCACGAGCGCTATGACCGCCGCGATCGCGAGCGGCCTGGACCTGGGGGAAGTGCGCTGCATGTGTGAAAGGCTCCCGGTGGGCAATCAAACGAGCGGCAACTTGCGGAAGAACGTCACGACGCCGTTGACGAGTATAGCGGTAGACGAGAGGGGGGAGGGCCCTCTCGGGTCCCTCCCCCCTTGTGTGCTCGTTGGAGCGTGGCGACCTCTTGACCGGGGGTCCTAGAAGTCGATGCCGACGCCGAGCTCCCCGTCTGCGCTGCGGTGGCAGTCGAGGCAGACCTGGTCGGATGCGTACTCGGCGGTGACTTCCTGGGTCAGGAAGCGGTACGCGCCGGCCGTGTAGTGCGGGAAGTTGTTGATCGAGTAGCCGGTGAGGCCGGGAGTCTCGTCGTACACACCCGCGCTGTGACAGCTGCGGCACGTCGTGGAGTCCTGCCACGCGACCTTGCCCTTGTAGCTGGCTCCCTGAGCGGCGAGCGACTCAGACGCCATGACCATCGGGTGCTGCTTGGTCTCGTTGAGGCTGTTGCGCGTCTGGATGGCGCGATAGGAGTCATCGCTGTACTGGTAGTGGCATGAGGCGCAGAACGCCACCTGCTGCAGGAAGCGGTCGCCCTCATAGGTAAGGGCCTGCTCGGCGCTATCGAAGATGCCGCCAGCTGCCGAACCAGCGGTGACGAGCGGCTGGGGCGAGCGTCCGCGCGGCTGAGCCTGCAGGATCTTGGTCGTCAGAGCACCGTCGTAGGTGTTGGCGCCGTGGACGGCGTGGCAGACGTTACAGCCCGTGGCGTGCCAGTTGTGCGCGTAGCCCGAGTCGTCGTTCTGCTCCGTGCCGTAGTTCGCCTGCACGCCACCGTAGACCTCCTTGACGCCGATCGAGGTCTGGATGTGGCAGTAGGAACACGACATTCCGACCGTCCCGCGCAGCAGGAGCTCTGCGTCCCTGGCGCCGGCGGGGTCGCGCTCGTTGTCCGTACCCAGATACGCGAAGTGGACCGAATGGCAGACCGCACACTTGGTCGTCGTCTGCTCATAGCCCTTATGCGGCGAGCTGGGGTTGACGGTGCCCTTGACGGCGTTGGGGCCGTCCCAGGCGACGTACTCGGACGCGTTCCGTCCCTGCTCGGTGTTATGGAACGCGCCGGCGAACGCTGTGGCAGACAGTGCCAGGACGAACGTGACGGCGAGTGCCACGACGATGAGTGTTCTCTTCTTCATTCCGTAAGCCTCCTTAGTGAATCCTTTGCTTCTTGTCTTTATCACTTTCACATGCACCTCCCTTCCGTGATTGGGTTCATCACAAGGTGTCCTATGTAGATCGCCCTACGCGACCCTAAGAACTTATGAAGATACTTAATACTATGAAGGAGAGTTAAGTCCTCGTCAACGGCGAAACGCGAAATACTCTGTGTCTCCTACCCCCTCATGTGCTGCAGCGGAGGCGTGCCGTTACGCTGTCCCGGACTCTCCACGCACAGCCCGGCGACGCAGGAGCATCACGATGATCACCAGAAGCAGGAACCCGAGAGGAATGGCGCATATCCACGTCGGACCGCTCGTTGCCCGTCCGATCGCGGCCCCGACTCCTCCGCCCGACCCGGCGAGCCTGATGATCTGGAGTCGATTGTTATCCGTATCCGCAACGACGAAGTAGTCACGGCTCGCGTCGTACGCGATTCCGGTCGGGTAGCCAAGGCGACCATCGGCAAACCCCTGCTCGCCCCATCGCTCGAGCACCGTGCCATCCTTGGAATCAACGGCGACGATCTCGAACGCGAACGCATCGACGAAGACTACGCGGCCCGCGGCGTCAACGGTGAGCCCCTGCGGCAGCTCGAACGGGCGCTCCCGTTCCGGATCGTTAGCGGAGGCGGCCGCCGCGTCCTCGGGATAGACCCATAGCTGCTCTCCATCGACCGTGTAGGCCTTGATGCGGCGGTTGTGTCCGTCGGACACGTGGACGACCCCGTCAATCAGTTCGACACCATGCGCTCCGTCGAACTCCTCGAGGCCCTGTCCGCGCCCTCCCCACTGAGATAGCAACTCCCCGGTTTCGCCGTCGAACACTGCGACACCCGGGACTGCCGCGACGGCGACCAGACCGTCACGCGCGGAGACCACCTGAGGGAACGACACGTATAACTCGAACTGCACGGTTCCGTCGCGCTGCAACTTGATGACCTTGGCGTTTCCGTAGTCCGTCACCCACAGGTTTCCGTCCTCGTCCACATCGATTCCCTCAAGGGAGAGGATCTCGCCTTCGCCTTCGCCGACAGGCAGCACTACGATGTCGGTCGCGATTCCTGCGTCGTTGAAGCCCGCGATGACCCGATGGCCCGATATTGCCCAGACCGTGCCATCCGGACCGAACGCTGCATCGGTCGGTGCCTGTAGCATGGTGTCGGGAGTCTCGCCCCAGCCGTAGATCGAGCGTATCCACGTGAGTCCTTCGCCAAGGGCCTCACGACTCGGCTCGCCGGGAGGCTTAAGCGCGTTGTACATGAACGGTACAAGTGCGGCCAGCAGCAGGAGCAGGAATAGAAGCACAGCCACCATCAGGTAGACGCGCTTGCGATTGTCGACTACCTCGACGTACTCCTCGATGTAGTCCTGGGGCAGGAGTTCGTCCTGCATTTCGCCCGTCACTGCGCCTCACCGGCCCCTTCGAGAAACTCCTTGATTGTTGGATCTTCCGGTATGAACTGAGCGGCGGTTTCAAAATCCGCCCGGGCCTCGGCCTCCATGCCAAGCTCAAGGTAGGCGCGCCCTCGCGACACCAAGACGTCTGCAGCAACAGGAGCGAGCGCGAGGGCCTCACTGAACGCATCGACGGCCTGTTCCCACTCCTCCAGGGCTGCGTAACTGCCGCCTTGGAGGACGTGTGCCGGGACGAGCGTACCAGTGCCGGCGATACCGAGTTCGGCCCGCAGGCCGAGGTTCTCAACAAGAACGGCTTGCGCCTCATCTTCAGAATCGATGACGACCTGCGCCTGCTCGATCGCCTCGGCATAGCGGTTCTGCAGCATCAGAGACTGAGCCCACGCAAGGTCGACCTGGATGAGCTGGTCGGGTCGTCCCTCCAGGACCTCGGTTGCGTCCTGCCATGCCTTTCCTGCACTCTCATAGTCTTGGACACCCGTCCACGCGCGAATGTAATCAGACCACGCCCCGCCGTTCTCAGGTTCTGTCTGGATCACGGATTCAAGCGTACTGATTCTCGCCTCGTATGCGGTCCGAGGAGCGGGCGGATTGATTGCACCGGTAACCACGAAGTACAGGAGAACGGAGAGCATCGTCACGAAGACGAACCCTATCGCGACGCCAAGGATGGGAATCATGCGATCGGCGCGCTCTGAAGCCACCGTCTCACTGTCCGGGTAGACATCGCGACTACGCGACTCACTAGGGTCCGGCATGAAATCGTTCTCCTCACATACTCGTATGATCTGAGTTGCTCTGCGAGCGCGGAACTGCTTCTCGACTGACTCGAACCGAGAGCGCGCCCTGAGACCATCGGGCACACGAGAGGTGCAACCCGTGTGCCAGCGACCCATGATGCACGTAATCTTTCTTAACTTCAAGATACGATGCGCTGGCGCGCGGCATGCGCATGACGAGGCTCCCCAGATGTCCCTATCGTTCTCCGGGACGGCGAGACTCGACGCCGTTCGGCACCCGGGTCCCCGGGACGGGAGGCTTGTCGCCCCGACGGCGCGCGAGAGCGACCGAGACCACGTTGAGGAACTCCTCGAGGAAGCGCTCGAAACGTCCGATCTCATCGTCGGCACGACGGCCCGGGTAGTCCTTCGGTAAGGGCGAGCCCCCGATGACCGCGAGCGAGAGCGTCTCGATGTGTGCGACCGTCGCATCGAGCCGGCTGAAGATCAAGCGATCGAGGAGCACCGCCACGACGGCCGATCCTGCGAGCGCGACTCCGAGCATGGAGAGGAGGAGCACCATCTGCCCGACCCTCATCGCTTCATGCAACGCAGTGATGTCGTGGAGCACGAGGACGGAGCCGACGGGGCTCCCCTCAATATCCCTTAGCGGGAACATCCCTTCGACATAGATGACCCCCTCACGGGTGGCCACGCCAAGAGTGGAAGGCTCCTCTGCTATCTCGCCAGGATCGAGTTGTTCGACAAGTGAGTCGTCCGCGAAGGTCGATGCGACCAGAAGGGTGTGCTCACGTTCGTCCCAGTCATCAGCCAGCCCGGCCTCCGAGCGACTCGCCGCCCAGGCCTCCCGGTCGACCAGTCGCTTGTCCAGGAACATGGTGTATCCGTCGCCGGTCTGCCCCGATATCCGATCGAGAAGCCCCGTGACGGCCTGGCCTAAGCTGACGATGCCGATCCTCGTTCCATCCTCGTCGATCCATGGAACCGCGGTTCTCAGCGACAGTCGCGACTGCCCCATAACGAAACCGCTGCTCACAGCCCCCGTGTCGCGCGCCACGTAGACCGGCGTCGACCTGGTCACATCCCCGTGAAGATCCGGTTCGAGCGCTTCATCGCCACGGTAAGCACGCAGGAAGACGAGGATGTCGTCATCGTGCTCCTCGTAGAAGTACCAGTGGGTCATCGCGTGTTCATCACGGAGCAGTAGGTGTCGTGGCCACACCGCCCGGAATAGAGCTTCCCGGTCACGCTCGCGCATGTGCGCACGCAGCTCCCGGTCGTACGTGACCATCTCAAGGAGCGAGACCATCTGCTCTGTCTCCGCGGCCTGCGCAGCGGCGAACTGCGCTTCGGCATCGAGGACGGCTCGTTCCGCGAGTGCCGCCACGTTGGCCCGGTAGAGCGCATCGATGGAGACAAGGGCGACCACGCCACCGACCATCAGGACCAGCACGATCATAGCGATCACGCGGGTCTTTATCCGGTGCATCGTTCGCGCGCTCCCGTCAATGCACGCCGAGGGTCCTGCCTCACGCCGATCACTCCTGCGACCGGATCGAGAAACGGTATCCCACACCCGGCTCGGTCTTGATGCGCTGCGACTGCGAGGGGTCCTCCTCGATCTTCGTCCTCAGGTTACTCATGTGGACACGCAACGCTTTCAGGTTCGAAACAGAATCCGTGCCCCAGAGCTTCTCCACTAGATACCGGGTGGTTAGCACGCGGTCGGGGCTCTGCGCCAGCAGCACCAGCAGATCGAACTCCATGCGCGTCAACTTGACCTGCTGATCGCCGAGGCGGACCGTCCGGCCTACGAGATCGATCTCGAGCTCGCCATGGCGCACCAGCGTACCGGCACCCACCTCGTCCCGGGGAGCCCGCCGGAGCATCGCGCGCAAACGGGCGAGCAGTTCTCCTGACGAGAACGGCTTGGTGAGGTAGTCGTCAGCTCCGAGGTCGAGCGCTGCGATCTTGTCCGCTTCGTTGTCGCGAACGGACAGGATGAGGATCGGCACATCGCTCTGCTCCCTAAGCACCCTGCACGCTTCAAGACCACTGATACCGGGCAGCTCCAGGTCGAGGATGATCGCGTCGACGTGGTGTCCGGCAACATACTCGATTGCTTCCTCGGCAGTGGTGGCCGGGATCATCTCGAATCCCCGCTTGCCCAGTATTCCCCCGACCGCACGCAGAAGACCGGCCTCGTCATCCACGACGAGTACCCGCACGCCCTCCACGACGACTCCTGTCTTCACTCGGGCTCCTCACTTCCGATCGGTATGACGATGGTGAACCTCGCGCCCGTCGGGGCCACATTCACGACCTCGATCCATCCGCCGTGCGCAGCAGCGATACCCGCCGCCACCGAGAGACCGAGTCCGGTGCCACCCGGCACCGAACCGCCCGCGGTCCCCCGCTGGAACTTCTCGAAGATCGCCTCTCGCTCATCCGGGTGGATGCCGGGACCGCGGTCCTCCACCCACAGAGAGAGCGAGTCTCCCCGATCAGAACCTCCAACGAGGACCTCGCTGTCAGGTGGCGAGTAGAGCAGCGCGTTCTCGATCAGATGGTACAGGGCACGCGACATCTGCGCGAGGTCGAAGCACGCGAGCAGAGGCTGTGCCGGAAACCTAGGTGTCAACCGCGCGCCACTCTCACCGATCCGAACGCGAGCCAGGTGGAAGACATCTTGAGCATCGTTCCACTCGAGGTTCGCCTTCCAGTCGGCAGCCTCGAGACGCGATATATCGATCAACTCGCCGATCCTGAGATCGAGGGTCATCAGGCTCCGCTTGATGGAGTCCAGTTCCGAAGCGGCCTCCGCGGGATCCTCTCCTCGGCCAAGGTGGGCGGTGAACCCAGTCAGGGTCGCCATCGCCTCGGCCAGCGGGGTCTTGAGGTCGTGCGAGACCGACGAGACGATGTTGGCCTTGAGTCTGTCAGCCTCCTCGATGGCGCGAGCCCTCGATATCGTCTCCTGGAGCCGGGTCCGCTCGACCAGGGTTCCCACCAGGCGGGCGACGAATGCGACGAGTTCGTCGTCTTCCGGCACTATCCGGTCAACGATCGATGTCGCGCGGCGGACGAACAGAACGCCCTCGACGCACGACGCCGAGGTGACGGGGAGGAACAACTGGCCCGCAGCCGCGAGGGCGCCCGCGCTGACCGACCCAACGAGCACCGGCGCATCCGCGGAACCCTCCGAGTCGCCCGTCACTGCCGATCCGCGCTCGACCGCGGCATCATAGACGAGCTGCGCAGCACGGATGACACTCTCCCCTGTCGAAGCGCAGCGGTCGCCCTCCCGTAGCCAGCACTCGATGACTCCACCCGCCCCGGGGACGAGCAGCTCGACCTCCTCGGCTGAGAGGATCTCCGCGAGGCGCTGCTCGAGCCGGGCGAGGTCGTCAACGTCGAGGGTCGGCGGAATCAGGTCGAGGCTGAGCTGAGCGAGTACGTTAGCAGCCCTCTCGTGCTCGGCCGCGACCTTCGCGCTCCGCCGGAGCGTGCCCACATAGACGGCAAGAGCCGACGCGACCGCGACCAGCACGACGATATCGAAAAGAGTGTCGACATCGGTCAACACAGACACTCCGCCCGCGCCCTCGATCAGGCTCAGGGCGAACGCCGCCAGGATAGCCGAAGCCGAGCCCGCCAAGGCCCCAGCGATGCGCGCGAGGGCGACGGCGAGCAGTATCACCATGGGTGCGAAGCGAGAGTGGGCAAGCCCGTCCGCGGGCGGATAGAGCACAGTGAGCGCGACCGTCACGACGGTCGCCACCATCACGAACACGAGGAACAGAGTGTCGCCCTGCCGTCTCACGTACAGTGTCGCCTCACTGTCGGGGGCTCGACCGGCATACAGGCGATCCGCCTGCAGCCGCCTGCATGCAGTGTAGAGGAATCTCGCGGTGACGTGCGTAGCCTAGACGGGAAGCCGCTCCGGCCGCTGTTGCCGGACGCGGTTCGCTCCGTCCACGAATACCGCCTGCGGAGTCCACTCGCGGGCCTCGGCATCGTCGAGCTCCACGAAGGTCGCGATGATCACGAGATCGCCAGCGCTGGCATGGTGTGCCGCCGCGCCGTTGACGCAGACGAGCCCCGAACCGCGCGGTCCGGCAAGCGTGTAGGTGGTCAGACGGGAGCCGTTGGTGACGTTCCAGACCTCGACGGCCTCGCTGGCGTAGATACCCGCAGCGTCGAGCAGGTCCTCATCGATGGTGATGCTGCCTTCGTACTCGAGGCAGGCATCCGTGACAGTGGCGCGGTGTATCTTCCCGCCCAACATCCTGCGTCGCATGTTCGCCTCCTTCCCGGATACCCGCCTTATGCGGTCGAGTCCCGGTCCAAGGGTTCGTACGGCGAGGATAGCACCGCGCACCGGATCGACACTTGACACCCTCGGCAGGCCTCTTGTACGATACCTAACATCCGTTATCTAACGTGTGCTCTTTCGAATGAGTCCAGGAAACAGTGCACTGGCCGAGGAGGACCGCAGATGCCGCCGACCACCAAGTACGACCGCGACACGATCGTCGAGGCCGCGTTCGAGATCGCCAAGGAGGGCGGGTTCTCAGCGATCTCCACGCGGGCCGTCGCCAGGCGCCTGGGCTGTTCGGTCGCTCCGATCTACCAGAACTTCGCGACCGTCGACGACCTGAGCGCGGCCGTGGTCGAGCGGGTCTCGGCCATGTCGGGCGAGCTCCTCGCCGCGCAGACCGGCCCCAACCCCTTCGAGAACATGGGCAAGGCGTCGCTCACGTTCGCACGCGACTACCCCGCCCTCTTCCGCGAGATGGCCCTCGAGCCTAATGACTACCTCACGCCGCACGAGCAGATCGAGGACGCGATGGTCCCCCTTATGGCTGCAGATCCTGAGCTTGCCGGATGGACCGATGCCGCGCGCAGGTGCCTCTTCCTCAAGATGCGCGTCTTCCAGTTGGGACTCTCGGCGATGGTGGCCAACGATCACCTGCCGGCATGGATGGACGAGAAAGCGGCCGAGGTACTCCTCCTCGAAACGGGTGAGGAGATCGCGGCCGGGATGCAGAGCATGAGAAAGGATGAGCAGCAGTGAGCACGACAGCAGCACGCACGACCAGGAACGGCGACGCACCGAGCATCGTCATCATCGGCGGCGGGATCGCCGGGCTCTCGGCAGGCATCTTCGCGCAGGCAAATGGCTTGCAGGCGACGATCCTCGAGAAGCACACGCTGCTCGGCGGTGAGTGCACCGGATGGGACCGGAAGGGCTACCACATCGACGGGTGCATCCACTGGCTTCTCGGCACCAAGGAGGGCACGCCGATGAACGATCTCTGGAGGAGCGTCGGCGCGCTCGATGGCGTCGAGATCTACCACCCCGAGACGTTCCTCACGTACGAGCACGAGAGCGGCACGGTGCCGACGCCATCGAGGAGTTCATCGCGACCATCAGGCAACTCGGCAGCTTCGACGACCAGGTCGACAAGCCCGTCGACATGATGTCGCTCGTCGAGAAGGTCCGCTACTTCGCCTCGATGAAGGACGCGGGCGCGGTCATGAAGCGCTACGGCAAGGTCGGTCTGGAGGAGTACTCCCAGCGCTTCACCCATCCGGCCATACGCGAGATGTTCGCCACCTTCGCCCCGGGCGACTACTCGTCCGCCTTCCTCTTCTTCGGGCTCGCGACCTTTGCGAAGGGACAGTCCTCGATCCCCGTGGGCGGTCGCTACCGCGAGCCGGCGTTCGAGAAGCGCTTCGGTGACCCCGAGACCTACCCGCTCGCGTCGAACACCTACATCGGCCTTGGCTATGAGGGCGAGGTCGGTGACGTGCCGAGGACGGTGCGGTTCGACTGCGAGCCGATCGAGGTCGCCGGCAGCGCCGTCACCCAGATCACGCTCAACCACTACGGGTACGAGCCAGACTTCGCACCGCAAGGATGCACGGCACTGACCGTCGCGCTCAACCACTTCGGCGAGGAGGTCGATCGCTGGTTCGCGCTCGCACAGGACCGCACCGCATACCGGCGCGAGAAGGAGCGTGTGGGCGAGGCGGTACGTGCGGCCATCGAGAGGCAGCTTCCGCAGATGGCCGGCAAGCTCACGGTCCTCGACGTGGCCACGCCGACGACCTACGACCGCTACTGTAACGCGCACCGGGGAGCATTCATGGCGTTCTTCCCTACCCGGAGCAGCAAGATGATGGCGCACACCGGCCGCATCAAGGGGTTGGAGAACTTCGTGCTCTCCGGCCAGTGGCTACAGCCCCCGGGCGGACTGCCCATCGCGCTGATCACCGGCAAGGACACGATCCAGCGGCTCTGCAAGAAGCTGGGGCGGCCGTTCACGGCCGAGATCGGACGGGACGCCGAGACACCTCGGCGCGTCGCCTGAGAGCGCCCCTACACGTTGAAGCGGATGTTCATGATGTCGCCGTCGGCGACCACGTAGTCTTTGCCTTCGACGCGGAAGAGTCCCGCCTCCTTCACGGCGTGCTCGCTGCCGTGCTCGATGAAGACGTCGTAGCCCATCACCTCGGCCCGGATGAACCCGCGCTCCAGGTCGGAGTGGATCTTGCCGGCGGCCGTCCGGGCGTTCATCCCGCGCGTGATGGTCCACGCGCGCACCTCGTCCTCGCCCACCGTGAAGAAGCTGATCAGGTCGAGAAGGCCGTACGCGGTCCGGATGAAGCGTGCGAGTGCGGACTCGGCAAGCCCGAGGTCCTGAAGGAAGGCGGCCTGGTCCTCGGCATCGAGCGTGGCTATCTCCGCCTCGACGCTCGCCGACAGCGCGAGACCACCGGCGCCCAGCTCCGAGACTCGCTCCGCGAGATCTTCAGGCAGCGGCTCGGCCGCACGCGCCTCGTCGCGGTTCACGACGACGAGGAGGGGGCGATCGGTCAGCAGCTGGTAGCCCTTGAGCGAGGCGCGATCCAGCTCCGCAGCCGAGAGGATGCGCAGCGGCCTCCCCTCTTCGAGGACGGCTTGCATCCGCTCGAGCCGCTCGCGGTCGGCTGGAGGCAGGTTCTCCTTGCGCGCCCGGGCAAGCAGACCCTCGACGATGCCGAGGTCGGCCAGGATGCACTCGTCCGAAAAGGCGTTGAGGTCGCGCAGCGGGTCGGCGTCGCCCTCGATCGCCGGGTTGTCGAAGTCCCGCAGCACGAGCGCGAGCGCTTCCTGTTCGCGGATAGTCGAAAGCGCCCGTGACGAGAGCCCCTTGCGCTCGGCCCCGTGCTCCCCGGGCACGTCGCAGAAGGTCATCTCGGCGTAGGTGGTCTTCTTCGGGTTGAACATCGCCGAGAGCCGATCGATGCGATCGTCGGGCACGCGCACCGTCCCGAGCCGCACCTCGCCGCCGTAGCCGACCGGCACATCGAGACCGGTCATCGTGTTGAACACCGTGGTCTTGCCCGAGCCGGCGAAGCCGACGAGTCCGATCTTCATGCGTACCTCGCAGTCCTGAGGG
>JAHYJI010000031.1 GCA_019429145.1 Coriobacteriia bacterium
ACCGTTCTCGACAACGGGAACGAGCTCCTTGTAACCGATCGCCTGCGCGGCGGTGAGCGCGTCCCGGAAGCCGGCCTCCAGCAGTGAGGCGACCTCGTCGAGCAGTCCCGTCTCGACCATCTGCTCGACGCGGGTTTCGATGTGCCGGTAGAGCCGTTCGCGTTCCATGGTCAGGCCGAGGAAGACTGCGTCGTAGACGCTGTCCCGTACGGAGAAGCGCGCAGCCTGTGCAGCGTAGGAGTCCCCTAGCGCCGCCATCTCCAGCGCACGGATGGTGCGACGCACGTTCGACGGGTGGATGAGCCTTGCCGAGTCGAGGTCGACCAGGGCAAGCCGTTCGTGCATCCCGGCAGGACCAACCTCGGCGGCCTCACGTTCGAGCGCCTGCCTGGCCGGGGTCGACGTGTCTCCATGCGGAAACTCCCAGTCGTCGAGCGCAGCACGGACGTACAGGCCGGTACCTCCGCAGACGAACGGCAGCGCCCCGGCGCGTGCGATGCGTGCGATCGCTTCCCGGGCCTCGTGCTGGTAGAGCGCGGCGCTGAAAGGGGTTCCCGGGTCGACGATGTCGAGGCAGTGGTACGGCACACGTCTGGCCTCCGCGGGAGGCTTCGCCGTGCCGATGTCCATGCCCCGGTAGACCTGCATCGAGTCAGCCGAGACGATCTGCCCGCCGACGGAGGCGGCGAGGTGCTCGGCAAGTGCGCTCTTGCCTACAGCGGTCGGCCCAACGATGGCGATCACCCGCAGGTGACGTGTGGAGTCAGGAGTAGCGGTCGACACGGAATCGTTCCAGCGAGCAGGATTCGTCGGGCGAGATGCCGGCTTTCCGACGTGCGATGTCGACCTGTTGAGCGGGCGTATCGACGCCCTCGAGGTCGGGCAGGAGCAGCCCACGACGCCACCCGCAGGAAACGATCACGCCGTAGTCTTCAGGGTCGAGGTCGGCAAACGAGCACTCCTCCGGGGCGTGCAGGACGTCGACCTTGATGTCGAGTCGCGGCACCTCTTCAGGCGAGACGGGAGGAAAGCGCGGATCCGTGGTCGCAGCCTGCACCGCGTTGCGCGCCACTTCCTCGGCGAGAGTGGGCCGTGTGGGCTCGATGGTGCCGATACAACCCCTCAACATCCCGTCGAGGTGGAGGCTGACGAATGCTCCTGCACGAGGTGGGAGTTCGGGGTCGGCGAGGCCGGTCGGGACGGGCTCGGTGCCGTGCACGATGTGCTCGACGATCGCGGCGCGAGCAAGGCGGACGATCTCGTGCTCGTCGTCGCCCGCCAATCCCCCCTTCCGTCCGCTTTCCCCGGTGGCCTCGGCGGTGTCGGTGCTGCTGGGCTGCGCACTCTCGCCCACGAGCGCCGTCAGGTAGCCGACGCCCCACGGTCCTTCGTACGCGAGGAGACGAGTCGGGGCGCCGGGCATCGCGCCCGACAGCGCGATCAGCGAACGTAGACCGCACTCCCCTGCCGCATCAGCGAGCTGCCGGTCGACATCCACGAGCTCGTCGAGGTCACCGCGTTGCACCCGGTCGACCACGAACTCGTCGAACTCGGCGCCGCGCGCAGAGTAGCCGGCGGGTGCGTCCCGGGTCAGGCGGTGGCTCAGGTCTCCGCTGGCGAGGAAGGCTACCCTGCGGCCGAGCGCGCGCGCCACGCCGGCTACGACGCCGCCGAGACGCCGGTGGCTGTCGAGGGAAAGCCCGGAAAGCGAGAGATTGACCAGCGGAAGCGAGCCGTCCGGGTCGAGGAAGCTCAGGGGCACCAGCACGCCGTGATCGAGGACACCGGCGCGCAGCCCCGGATGGGCCGTGCGGGAGATGGCGGGAAGCCCCGCGACTTCCAGGTTCTCGAGAAGGGTCTCGGCGAACTCGACATCGGTGACTGACGATATCGCCGAGCGGGGTGCTCCGAAATCGACGAGTGACCCCTGCGTGCGCGGAGAGGTATCCACCGTGAAGGCGTCAGCCAGAGCGGGGGTGTGTGGCGAGATGACCACGAGCGTGTCGGGCGCGAACCGTGCAAGAACGTCCGCGGCGGTCCGCATGGCCCCGATCGAGTCGGCGGTCACCTCGCTGCGCGAGCCGCCCACGTCACGGACCATGATCGGGGGGTGTGGCGCGATGATCCCGAGCATCGGCGTGTCCACGTCAGGCCTCCTCGGCAGTTCAGTGAGCGTCCGCGTTATGGGAGCCGGCCGCTGCTTCACCCAGAATGTACCCGCTCAAGAACCACGTCTGTGCCTCGGTGATCATCACCGGTGCGAACCGGCCCCGGAACTCCTCGGCATGCTGGCCCGGTTCGAGCGGGACGTGGACCACCTTATTGCCCTCGCTGCGACCGGCAAGCACGTTCGCGTCACGTTTCGACACGCCCGTGAAGAGCACCTGTTGGACGCTGTCGACGAGCGCACGGTTCTTGGCCAGTGCCGAGTGCTGTACCACGTTGACGAGGCGGTCGAAGCGTTCCTGGGAGATCTCGCGGGGCACCGGGTCACCGAGTGAGGCGGCGGGTGTCCCCTCCCTCGGCGAGTAGATGAAGGTGAACGCCTGGTCGTAGTGCGCGTGCTCGAGCACTTCCAGGGTGTCGAGGAAGTCGGCTTCGGTCTCACCGGGAAAGCCGACGATGATGTCTGTGGAAAGCGCAAGGTCGGGCATGGCGCCGTAGAGCCGGTCGACGAGTTCCAGATAGGACCGCTTGGTGTAGTGCCGGTTCATCGCAGTCAGGATGCGGTCGGAACCCGACTGCACCGGCAGGTGCAGCGAGCGGGCGACCTGCGGGATGGTGGCCATCGCCTCGATGGTCTGGCCAGAGAGGTCCTTGGGGTGGCTGGTGGCGAAACGGATCCTTTCGACACCCGTCTGTGCGACTGCCGCCAGCGCTTCGGCGAAGCGAGGTGTGCCGTAGAGGTCCCGGCCGTACGAGTTGACGTTCTGGCCGAGCAGGGTCACCTCGCGCACACCCTCGGCTGCGAGGCGCTCGCACTCGGAGACGATCTGCTCGAGCGGGCGGGAGCGTTCGCGTCCACGGACGTACGGCACGATGCAGTAGGTGCAGAAGTTGTCGCAGCCGACCGTGATTGGCACCCAGGCATGCCACGGGTGCTCCCGCTCGGCCGGCAGGTCGCTCGTGAACTCCTCGGAAGCCTCGAGCACCTCGACGACTGAGCCGCGGCCCGCGCGGGATGCGTCGATGAGCGAGGGCAGGTGCGAGACGTTGTGGGTGCCGAAGACGACGTCGACGTGGGGCAGCTGGCGAAGGAGGCGCTCTCCATCGCGCTGCCCGATGCAGCCGCCGACCGCGATCGTCTGGTGCCCCTTCCGGGCGGCCTTCACACTCTTGAGCGACGCCACCTGGCCGCGTAGCCGCTCGTCGGCTCTGTCCCGGACGCAGCACGTCATGAAGACGACCACGTCGGCGTCTGCTGCCTCATCGACGGGGGTCATCCCCGCAGTTCGCAGCAGCCCGGCGACGCGCTCGGAGTCGTGCTTGTTCATCTGGCACCCGAAGGTGCGGATCAGGTAGGTCTCTCCCATAGCCGGACGAGTGTAGCACGCTGCCGAGCGCCTCCTCGCGGCGCTCACGCGAAGGTCTCAGGAGCGCGAGGGAGGAAGGTCCGGCAGCGCTCTGCCCGCCGCTTCGAAGAGAGCCGGAAGCACGGACTCGGGTATCTCCACCGAACCGAGCGCCGGGTTGGGAGCAAGGGGGCCGTGGTAGTCGGTGCCGCCGGTGACCAGCAGACCGTGCTCGGCTGCGAGAGACGCATAGTGCTGCCGTTGACCGGGATCGTGCTCAGCGTGATAGGCCTCGAGGCCGGCAAGCCCGTTGGCGACCAGCGCGGGGATCAGGTCGTCCGTGCCGGTGACTCCCGGATGCGCCAGTACAGGAACGCCCCCGGCGTCCAGAATGACCTGTAGGACCTCCGCAGGCGTTCTGACGTCCTTGGGCACGTAGAAGGGCTTTCCGCGTCCCAGAAGGCGCTTGAAGGCGTCAGAGACGTCCTGCGCGTGCCCCCTGTGGACGAGTGCGCGTGCGACGTGCGAGCGGCCCACAGCGGCGCCCTCCGAGAGATCCATCACCTCGTCGAGCTGCAGGTGGTATCCCGCTGCGTCAAGCGCGGCGACGATAGCGCGAGCGCGGTTCAGGCGCGCCGAACGCAGATCGGAAAGGTGGGTGCGCAGTTCGGCATCGGCGGGATTCACGAAGTAGCCGAGGATGTGCACATCGAGTCCTCCGTGGACTGCCGAGAGTTCCACCCCGGGAATGACGGTGATGCACTCGCGGCATGCCGCGGCGGCGTCGAGCGCCTCCTGGACGCCCTCGACCGAGTCGTGGTCGGTGATCGCGACCGCAACCAGGCCGGCGTCTGCGGCCTGGCGCACGATCTCCGTGGGCGAGAGGGTGCCGTCGGAGGCGGTGGTATGCACGTGCAGGTCGAAACGCACAATCCACCCCCGGCGGGCTAGCGGTGCATGTCCCTCGGTTCGACGAGGAGCCGGATGGCCGTGCGCTCCTCGCCGTCGATGAGGATGTCGGCGAACGCCGGTACGCAGGTGAGTTCCATGCCCGAGGGAGCGATGAATCCCCTCGCGATGGCGATGGCCTTGATGGCCTGATTGAGCGCTCCGGCCCCGACCGTCTGTACCTCTACCGGACCCTGCTCGCGGATGATTCCGGCAAGAGCCCCTGCGACGGAGTTCGGGTTTGACTTGCTGGAGACCTTAAGCACTTCCACTGGTGCTCCTCTGCTGGCATACCTGCTGCGATGTGTGCTGCTCAATAGAGTATCGGGCTGCGGGCATGGGTACTGGAGTGCGCATGTGAACTGCGGGCCATTATAGCGCAGAACCGCTGGCAGAAACCCTACTCCTCCTTGTCGACGTCGAAGCGGACGCGGATGCCGTCTCGCGTGACGCTGATTTTGGGCTCACCCTTGAGGTGAAGGTAGTAGCGCTCGGCCAGATCGTCGAAGGCCCGCGCCATGTCCTGTTTGAATCGCGCCAGGTCGGTATGGTGGATCTTCAGGCTCCTGCGGTCCCGGTAGATGTCCGGTGCGGGCTCAGGTGTAGTCTCCTCCTCCACCTGCGCCTGTGAGAGAACCGTGTCAAGTGAGCCGAGCTCACCGGCGAGGATCCGGTGTGCGGTACGCTCGGAGAGTGGGAGACCGAGGGCGGTCACTACGTCGACGAACTCGGACGCGTCGCACGCGGAGGCGGGACGCTGCCAGACGGGGAAACGCGCGGGCTCGTCACAGAAGAGCAGGTCGGACGCATCGAGGGTTTCGCGCGCAACGGTGCACAGCGTCGCGGCAACCTCTGCGGGTGAGCCGAGGTAGACGTCGAGCTCGGGGTGCTCGCACGCGAACTCGAGAACGCGCCTGATGATGTTGTGCGGTCCGCGGGTGACCCGCAGCACTCCGCTCTCGTCGCGCTCCACGACCGGCCACGTGGACTGGTCGGCGCGTTCGGGCAGCAGCTCGCCCTCTGCGAAGAGCGTGATCGACGTCCCCCGGTGCGTGTCCGAGGCAGCGACGCGGCAGGTGGAGGTATTCGCCCGGACCGAGTAGAGCGCCATGCCCCGACCGTGAACGCCCCAGCGGTCCATCACCATCGTGTCGAGCTTGGAGGTGACGCGCGGCTCGAAGACGGTCTCGTGGTGGGTGGCGGGGATCCCGACGCCGTCATCGATCATCGTGAGAAGGCGGCGATCGCCCTCGCGTGTCGTGGCGACGAAGATGCGCTGGGCGTGGGCGTCACGCGCGTTGCGCAGCAGCTCTACCACGATGTCTTCCACCGAGCGGATGTCGTGCTTGGCCTGCCGCCTCTCGGCCTCGGACGTACGCAGCCGGACGTATCCCTCGCCGAGGCTCTCCTCGACTTTCAGGTACGCCTCTCCCGAGACCGCTCCTACGAAGTCCAGCAGGTTGTCGTTATCGCTCATGTTTCCAGTCTATACCGTCGGCAGATGGTGTCGTGACACGAAGAAGGCCGCGCGATGCGGCCTTCTTGCACATGGCTGGTAGCCACGTCGAATCGTATCAGACGCGGCGCTACTTGGCGTAGTCGACCGCGCGGCTCTCCCTGATGACCATGACCTTGATCTGCCCGGGGTACTCGAGCTCTTCTTCGATCTGCTTTGCGATGTCGCGCGCCAGCACGACGGAGTCGGTGTCGCTGATCCGGTCCGGCTGCACCATCACTCTGATCTCACGACCCGCCTGCATCGCGTAGCACTTCTCGACACCGGTATGCGACTGGGCGACGGCCTCGAGCTTCTCGAGGCGCTTCACGTAGCTCTCGAGCGTCTCCCGGCGTGCGCCGGGGCGTCCGGCCGAGATGGCGTCTGCGGCCTGGACGAGCACCGCTTCGACGGTCCCGGGCTCTACGTCGCCGTGGTGCGCCTCGATGCAGTGAAGCACCGTCTTGGGCTCGTTCATGCGGCGAGCGAGGTCCGCGCCGATGACAGCGTGCGGTCCCTCGATCTCGTGGTCGATGGCCTTGCCCAGGTCGTGCAGCAACCCTGCCCTCTTCGCGAGTTTGACGTCGACGCCGAGCTCGGCGGCCATGACACCTGCGAGGTGCGACACCTCGAGCGAGTGCTTCAACACGTTCTGTCCGTACGAGGTGCGGTACTTCAGACGGCCGAGCGTGCGCACGAGTTCCGCGTGCAAACCGTGCACCTCGGCGTCGAAGGCGGCCTGCTCGCCCGCCTCGTGGATCTGCTGGGTGACCAGCGTCTCGGCTTTGTTGAACATCTCCTCGATGCGCGCGGGATGAATCCGCCCGTCCTGGATGAGAGACTCGAGCGCGATGCGGCCGATCTCCCGGCGCACCGGGTCGAAGCTCGAGAGAATGACGGCCTCGGGCGTGTCGTCGATGATGAGGTTGATCCCCGTGAGTTGCTCGAACGCGCGGATGTTGCGGCCTTCGCGACCGATGATCCGCCCCTTCATGTCATCTGACGGGATATGGACCACCGATACGGTCGATTCCGCCGTGTGATCTGCAGCAACGCGCTGGATAGCGATCCCGACGATGTTGCGTGCCTTCTTGTCCGCCTCCTCGCGAGCGTGGGTCTCGGCCTCGCGGATGTAGGCGGCGGCGTCACGCTTGACGTCGTCCTTGACGCGGTCGAGGAGCAGGTTCTTGGCTTCTTCGGTGGTCAGACCGGCGAGTCTCTCGAGCCGTGCACTCTCCTCGGCGATGAGGTCTTCGAGGTCCTTCTCCCGCTTGGCGATCTGACCCTGAACGCTGGAGAGCTGGTGCTCGCGCTTGTCGAGACCCTCGGCGCGGCGATCGATCGACTCCTCGCGCTGCGCGAGTCTGGCCTCGAGTGCACTGAGCTCCTTACGGCGCTCCTTGGCCTCGGTCTCGGCCTCCTGCTTGAGGCGGAAGACCTGGTCTTTCGCCTCGATAACGGCTTCTTTTCTGAGCGTCTCGGCCTGCTTCTCGGCGTCCTGGACGATTCGCTCCGCTGCCTCGCGCGAGCTTGCCGTCCGGTTCTGGACGAGGAACCTGTTGAGTGCATAGCCGAGGGCGATGCCGACGATAGCGGCGATGATCGCGTAGACGAACTCCACGGTGCGCCCTCCCTTCCCGTTGCTGGTCAAGCCATGTCATAAGCAACCAAGCCGGGTCGGTCCGGGTTCCCGGGTTTCCCCCAGGGGGCTGTTGGGACAGCTGCCCTCAGGGTCCTCCTCAAACACAAAACCGGACGACACGGCGTCCGGCAGATGTGATGTCACGCTGCTCACGATGCGATATGCCGAGTATGCGTGAACCCGGACGGTGAGTCCGGGATCAGTTGTCTGGTGAGTATCGCATGGTGCAAAACCGCCGGCATAGCTACACGCGTATCGCGGCGGAGAATCACATGTGCCACGCTTATAGTATGTCCCAGCAGCCGAAAGCGTCAACATCGGCCGAGGTCACCCCTGGTCCCGGGTATCCCGTTTCTGTTGCTGCAGCGCGGCGCGTGCGACTTCGTAGGAGTACCCGCGGGACACGAGGCGGCGCAAGCCCTTCTCGAAGCCCTTTCGCTCGCTGACATCAAGCGTCTTGATCGCCTCGCATGCGCGGTCGATCTCCAACGTCTCGGGGAGCTGTGACTCAAGAAGTGGGGATGCGATCTGGGGGTCCACTCCCCGCTCGGACAGTGCCCGGGCGATGCGGCTGCGGCCCCACCCCGATGCGCGTTTGGCTCGAACGTAATCTTCGGCGAAGCGCGCATCGTCCACGTAGCCGTATCCCGCGAGCTTGGCGATCACGGACTCGACGACGGGAGACGGATAGCCGTCTTGGGACAGGCGGTCTGACAGTTCTGCTGTCGAACGCTCGCGGTGGCCGAGGAGCCGGAGAGCACGGTTCATCGCCGCCTCCGGCTCGGCATCGTCGAGCAGGCGCGTGACCTCGCTTTCCGCTAGCTCGTCCCCGTCGCGGACCGACGCGATACGCAGCGCGTCGACACTGGTCTGGCGGATCTCACGCGCGTCGATCGATACCGAACGAACACGCTGGGTGCCGCGCGGACTCGTAACCGTGATCCGGACAGGCGCTTCCCCGGCCACCGGTGGGTCAGCCTTCGTCGACGATGACCTCGGCGGTGGGTGCGCTACCGTTGACGGGAAGGCCGAGGCGTTCGCGTATCTTGTACTCGATCTCTGAGCGCAGATCGATGTGCTCGCGGAGGAACTCCTTAGCCGCTTCGCGACCCTGGCCGAGGCGCTCCTCGCCGTAGGTATACCAGGCCCCTGACTTCGCGACGACGGCCTCCTCTACGCCGAGATCGAGAAGGTTGCCCTCTTTGGATATCCCGGTGCCGTACATGATGTCGAACTCGGCCACACGGAACGGGGCCGCGACCTTGTTCTTGACGACCTTCGCGCGGACACGGTTCCCGACGATGTCGGCGCCCTGCTTGATCGAGTCGATGCGCCGGATGTCGATCCGAACAGTCGAGAAGAACTTGAGGGCCCGGCCGCCGGTGGTGGTTTCCGGGCTGCCGAACATCACGCCGATCTTCTCGCGAAGCTGGTTGATGAAGATGCACGTCGTGTCCGACTTGTGCAGCGATCCGGCGAGTTTACGCAGCGCCTGGCTCATGAGGCGCGCCTGCAAGCCGATCGATGCGTCCCCCATCTCTCCTTCGATCTCCGCGCGAGGCACCAGCGCCGCGACGGAGTCGATCACGATCACATCGATTGCTCCACTGCGAACGAGCATATCGGCGATCTCGAGTGCCTGTTCACCGGTGTCAGGCTGCGAGATGAGGATCTCGTCGATGTCGACCCCGAGACGCGCCGCGTAGCTCGGGTCGAGGGCATGCTCCGCGTCGATGAAGGCGGCGATGCCACCCTCGGCCTGTGCTTCCGCGATGATCTGGAGTGCGAGAGTGGTCTTACCGCTGGACTCCGGCCCGAAGATCTCGACGACCCTCCCTCGCGGAACGCCGCCGATGCCCAGAGCGGCATCGAGGGCCAGCGAACCCGTCGGGATGGCGGCGACCTGAGTGACGGCCGCGTGCTCGCCGAGCTTCATCAGGGAGCCTTTGCCGAACTTGCGCTCGATCTGCTCCTTGGTGACGTCCAACACCTTGTTCTTCTCGGAATCCATCGTGTCGCACTCCCTTTTCTCAGCGGCGACTCCCTCGGGGCCGCCCCGAACGTACACGAACACGTGTTCGATGTCAACGACATCCGAGCGTGATGTGCGAGATCCGTTCGTACCTGGGCCCGGATCGGGCGAGCACACTCGAGTACAGGGTAACCGTGCGCACTGACAACGAACCGGTTCGGCCGGTCGTGAACGCTCCGTGGTCGATGAAGGCCCTGGGTCGCCGAGCTCTGACCAGGGTGACGTGCGGGACAAACGGCCGTGACTCCGGCGGAAAACCGAGACTCACCAGCGAGTCCTCCACGTGTCGTGCGAGAAGGGCGCAACGGCCGTCAGGGTCATCGCAGCGAGTCCAGAGCATTCGGGCCCGACCGGGAACCGGAACGGCCTCGACCGGCCGGGCGACACGGAGCTCGAATGGGTTCTGAACTGCGAGGCCCTCGCGTAGCGCGCTGCTGATGTCATCGACCGAAGCAGGGTCGACCTCTCCGAGGAACTTCAGGGTCAGGTGCAGATTCTCCGCTGGAACCCACTTCTCCGTACGCCATGCGGGTACCCCGGCACGAATCGCCTCGCACAGGGACGCAAGGTCGGCGCGTACGTCGTCGTTGAGGTCGATGCCGATGAAGATCCGCATCTCACGCCAGCCCGGTCTCCGGTGGCGGTAGCGCGCGGCGGAGCAGGTCCAGTCCGGTCGCCGTCGCCCTCGCTCGCACGATCTCGCGGTCTCCGGAGAAGTGATGCCGCTCTTGGACCACGTCAGTTCCGGATGCGACCGCGAACCACACGGTCCCGACGGGTTTGGCGGTACTGCCCCCCGTGGGGCCCGCGATGCCGGTCACGGCCAGGGCTACGTCCGCACCGGTCAGCTCGCGCACACCGGAGGCCATCTCGCACGCGGTCTCGGCGCTCACGGCGCCGTGGTCGCGCAGCGTTTCGGCGCCCACCCCGAGGAGCCCGCGCTTCATATCGTCGGCGTAGGTCACGACCGAACCGAGGAACACCGACGATGCTCCCGGGACAGACGTCAGTGCGGCGGCGATGGATCCGCCGGTGCACGACTCTGCAAGCGAGATCGTCACTCTCCGGGCCGAGGCACGTTCGACGACGGCCTGTTCGAGCGTGGCGCCTGCACGCGAGTAGCACGCCTCGCCGAGTGCTTCGGCGATCTCGCGTGTTACGAGATCGAGTTCGTCAGAGGTCACACCCTCATCGATCAGAACGATGTCCACCAGCGCGGGGCGGGCAAGCACCGTCAGTCCGATTCCCGGGTGTGGCGCGATGATCTTCTGGGCCGTGACCTGGGCGTCGGACTCCGCGATACCCACACACCCGATGACCCGGGGTTCGACCCGTGCTCCGCGTCCGAGTGAGCGAAGCGCTTCAGCGAGCATCGGCCGCAGTTCGTGGGGCGGACCCGGCAGGAGGAGCAGGTGTCCGCGCGCGCTGGGGACCAGCTGTCCCGGAGCGGTGCCTCTCTCGGGCATCAGG
The DNA here is from genome assembly GCA_019429145.1 of Coriobacteriia bacterium. Lineage (GTDB taxonomy): Bacteria > Actinomycetota > Coriobacteriia > Anaerosomatales > SLCP01 > SKKZ01. The sequence continues at coordinate 11,100 of JAHYJI010000031.1, forward strand.
ACGCGGGCACCTTCGAGCACGTGCGCCTGGCGGAGGACCTGTGCCGCGGCATCGGGAATCCGGTGGCGGGCGAGGACGGGCTGAAGCCGCGTTTCGATGACGCTGTCGGTGCCCAGATGCAGGCCGAGTGCGGCTGCTGCCGCTTCGCGGGTGACGTCGTCATGCGTCGGGCCGAGGCCGCCGGTGACGACCACGAGTTCATGGGAGTTGACGAGTGCTGCGATCCGCTCCGCCAGCACCTCGACCTCATCGGGGAGGATCTCGCGTCTGGTGGTGAGGTAACCGGCGGCTGCCAGTGCGCCGGCCACCTCAGCGCCGTTGGTATCGACCCGGATGCCGGCGACCAACTCGGTGCCGACGGCCACGATGGCCGCGGTGGGGTACGCTCTGCCGCGAGCAGGTGTCACGGCGCTACTCGCCCCCGGTTCTCTCCCACGGCCCGGTGATCACGTCGCGGGCGTGGTAGAAGTAGTCGATCATGGAGATCACGGTCAGGGCCACCGCCAACGCCATCAGCAGCCAGGATGCGGAGGACACGAACGAAGCACCCTGCTCTCCGAGGATACGTGATACCGGGCTGGCGTCCTTGATGATGAACGCGACGATGGCAAGTACCTGAAACACCGTCTTGACCTTGCCGTAGTTGGATGCCGCGATCACCTTTCCTTCAGCGATAGCGACCATTCGCAATCCGGACACGATGAACTCACGGCTGATGATGACGAGTGCGATCCAGGACGGCAGGGTTCCGAGTTCGACCAGCGCCACGAGGGCCGCGGTGACGAGCAACTTGTCAGCCAGCGGATCGAGGAACTTGCCGAACGTGGTGACCTCGTTGCGCGTGCGAGCGAGATAGCCGTCGACACCGTCGGTGATGGCCAGCAGAGTGAAGATGCCGGCCGCCCACACCGGGCCCCAGTCGGGCATGTTGCCGAGGAGTGTGGCGACGAAGACAGGGATGAACACCATGCGTGCCACAGTCACCCGGTTGGCCCAGTTCATCTTGAGCTTCACGCGAGCACCTCGCCTTCGAGGTCGTATCCGTAGGAGGTGTCGATGCGGACCGCAGCGATGCGTCCCGGCTCGACCGGCCGGTCGAGCATGACGTACCCGTCGACCTCCGGTGCCTGTCCGCTCCAGCGGCCTATGGAGACCCCGTCAGGGTCCTCTCCCTCGGACAACACGTCGAGCGTCGTGCCGATCAACCGCGCGGTCCGTGCGATGCTGACCTCGTCAGCGACCTCGCGTACGCGGTTGGCGCGCTCGAAGCGCTCCGCCTCCGGGATCTGGCCGGGCAGGCCCGCGGCGTCGGTGCCCTCCTCCGGCGAGTACGGGAAGATCCCCACGTAGTCCAGACCTGCCTGGCCGATGAAATCGAGCAGCTCTTCGAACTCGGCCTCACTCTCCCCCGGATATCCGGCGATGAAGGTCGAGCGTAGGACGATGTCGGGCATGGCGTCGCGCAGACGTTCGATGAGACCGAGGAACGAATCCCCCGAGCCGCTCCGGTACATGTCTCGTAGCACGCGGGCGGAGGCGTGTTGGAGCGGCATGTCCAGGTAGTGTCGAACAGGCTCGAGTGTGGCCATCGTCTCGATGAGTTGCCGCGTGATCGTGTCAGGCTGCACGTACATCAGACGCAGCCAGGCAAGCCCGTCGAGCGGGGCGAGCGCACGGAGCACGTCGGTAATGTCGCGGGAGTCGGCAAGGTCACGGCCCCAGGATGAGGTGTCCTGCCCGATGAGGACGAGTTCGCGCGCACCGGCCGATAGCAGGCCTGTGGCCTCGCTCGTCAGCGCTTCGAGCGAGCGGCTCCGGTAGGGACCGCGAATGACCGGTATCGTGCAGTAGGCGCACGCCCGGAAGCACCCGTCCGACACCTGCAGGTACTCCGAAACACCGCCTCCCGTTCGCGTGCCCGGGGGCGCGGCTGCGCCGGGCGACACGCCGGTCAGATGCTGGAGGACGCCGAGAAGCGCCGGCTCGTCGGTGACAGGAACGAAGGCATCGACCTCGGGCATCGCAGCCGCGAGATCGTCTCCGTAGCGGGAGACCATGCATCCGGCCACCACCAGCCTGCGGCCCGGACGCTCGTCGCGCCACTCGGCGAGCTCAAGCGCGGCGCCTACCGACTCCTCGACCGCATCGGTGATGAAACCGCAGGTGTTGAGGACGACGACATCAGCATCGTCCAGATCTGCGGCGAACCGGTACTCGGATGCGACGACCGAGGCCCGCATCCGGTCGGAATCGACTTCGTTCTTGGGGCAGCCGAGGGTGATGAACGCTATCGCGGGGGCGTTGCCCATGTGCTACCGGTAGTTCGTGAACTGGAGGGGGATGCCGTAGTCCTGGTCTTTGAGGAAGGCGATGACCTCCTGTAGCTCGTCGCGTTTCGGGCTGAAGACGCGCAGCTTATCGCCTTCTATCTGGACCTTGACCTTGAGCTTCTGGTCGCGGATGTCCTTGTTGATACGGCGCGCGAGTTCGGCCTCGATGCCGTTGACGATCGCGGCCGTGACCCTGACAGAACCGCCGGAGGCGGCCTCGGGCGAGCCCCAATCCAGGGCCTTCAGGTCGATACCGCGCCGGATGAGCTTGGTACCGAGCACGTCTACGACCTGCTTTGCCACGAAATCGGCTGGCGCGGCGACGGTGATGGTTGCAGCGGCCTTGTCCAGCGCGATCGTCGCACCGCTGTCCTTGAGGTCGTAGCGCTGCACCAGCTCCTTGGATGCCTGCTGCACCGCGTTGTCGATCTCCTGCATGTCGACGTTGGAGACGACGTCGAAGCTCTGTTCCTTCGCCATGTGGGCTACCTCCTGTGATGGTCGGGGGTCTGTCGGTACCGGCTACTGCGCAACGGACAGTTCGAGAGTCGGGGGATCGCCCGGCGGTATCTCGACCGGTTCTCCGTCCCGGTAGACGGTGACGGCCGGCGGCCTACCGATGCGCAGAGAGGCCTCGTCGGCGACCTCCCACTCGGCTGACTGCCCTCCGGCCATGGTCCCCTCGTATGCCACCAGGCCGTCAACGGTGATCCGGAGCCACGAGGCACTGTCGGTCGCGATTACCACGCGCAGCGTGAACGGGGCATCCTGGCCGGGCTGTTGCTCGCTGTCCTCATCCTCGCCAGCCTCAGCGTTGTCCAGTCCCGGTGCAGTCGTGCCCGGGGTCGAAGGCTCCACGGTGCCGGTCTCCTCGGGTATCGAGGGGATGGGAGGCGGAGGTTCCGGACCCTGCAGGGCGCGCGAGATACCCCAGACAGCTGCGACGATCAAGAGGAGGACCCCGATCACGGCCAGGCCGGTGCGCAGGGGCAGGTGTTGGGTGGTACCGCGGGGAGCAACGACCTGTTCCGGTAGCCTGACGGGTTCAGCGCGTGCGGCGCGGCCCGTCTCCGTCTCGTAGAGACCCAGGAGAGGTTCAGGATCGAGTCCGAGGAACTTGGCGTAGGAGATGATGTAGCCCTTGACGTACGCCGGGCTCGGAAGAGTCTCGTACTCGCCCTTCTCCAGCGCCTGGAGCAGACGTGCGCGGATGCGCGTGTCTGCCTCGGCTTCCTGAAGCGATCTGCCTGCCGAGCGGCGTGCCTTCTCGAATATCTGGCCGAGTGTCTCGTTCACGGGGCTCACTCCTCCCCCGATATCTGGTCGTTGCGCTCGAACGCCTTCAGCGCTTCGAGCTCGCCGACGTCCACGCCGACCTCGCGGGGCTTGGAGCCGTCCGGCGGCCCAACGATGCCCTTCGCCTCGAGCATGTCCATGATGCGTCCCGCCCTGGCGTAGCCGACCTTCAAGCGCCGCTGGAGCATCGATGTCGAGCCGAGACCCGAGGTCACCACGATGTCGGCCGCCTCCCACAGAAGCGGGTCGTCCTCATCGCCGGTGTCGACTCCCCCGCCCACGGATGCGACCTTGAGGTGCAGGATCTCCTCGTGATAGTCGGGCTCGGCCTGCGCCTTGAGATGCTCGACGACCTGCCCGATCTCGGGTTCGGACACGAACGCCCCCTGAATGCGCTTGGGCTTGTGCAGGGCCGGTGTCGAGAACAACATGTCGCCCTGGCCGATGAGCTTCTCGGCGCCCGGCTGGTCGAGGATGACCCGCGAGTCGATACTCGAAGAGACAGCGAACGCGATCCGGTTGGTGATGTTGGTCTTGATCAGACCGGTGATGATGTCGGTCGACGGCCGCTGCGTGGCGACCACGAGGTGGATACCTGCTGCACGCGCGAGCTGCGCGATCCGGCAGATCGAGTCCTCGACTTCCTTGGCGGCCACCATCATCAGGTCGGCGAGCTCGTCGATGACGATCATGAGGTAGGGCATCTCCTCGGCACCCTCGGGGGCCTTGCCCTCCTGCACGAGCGCGTTGTACATGCCGATGTTGCGCGCGCCGGCCTTCTGTAAACGCTTCAGACGCGACTCCATCTCGGACACCGCCCACGCGAGTGCGCTTGCCGCTTCCTTGGGCTCCGTGACGACGGGAACGTAGAGGTGCGGCACCTCGTTGTAGAGCGAGAGCTCGATGCGCTTGGGGTCGATCAGGATCAGGCGTACTTCTGCGGGAGTCGCGCGCATCAGCACCGTAGTCAGTAGCGCATTGATGCAGACCGACTTGCCGGTACCGGTGGAACCGGCGATGAGCAGGTGCGGCATGCTCGCCAGGTCCGCCAGCACGCTGTCGCCGGAGACGTCCTTTCCGATGGCGAGCATCAACGGCCCGCCGGCCTGGGCCGCCGGCACGCCGAGCACGTCGCCGAGGGTGACGGTGGTCCGGCGCTCGTTGGGCACCTCGATGCCTACGAGGGCCTTGCCGGGTATCGGAGCGAGGATGCGCACCGTTTGCGCGGCCAGCGCGAGTGCGAGGTCATCGGAGAGCCGCGTGATGCTGCTCACCTTGATCCCACGGGGCAGCTCGATCTCGTACATCGTCACCGTGGGGCCGGGGATCCAGTTCACGACGGTTGCCGGGACGTCGAACGTCGCCAGCGTCTCCTCGATCAGACGCGCGGTGGAGGTCAGCTCGCGCTCGGTTGCCCGGTGCCTCGATGTGCTCTCCGGGCTGCGTGTGAGCAGCGACATCTTCGGTAGCTCGAAGCCCTCCATGGCCTTGGGGGCCGTCGCCCGCGGAGCCGGCTCGGTCTTACGGCGCATCTCAGGGTCTTCGGCCGGGGTCGGAGCAGCCGCCTTGCCGTTCCGGCGAGCCGGTTTGGGCGGCTCGGCGTCGAAGTCAGACAGCGGGACCGTGCGCGGTGTGCGCTCGCGGGGTCGTGACCGCGGTTCGGGCTCGAAGGCGGTGTCGCGGCGCATGCGCTCCGAGGCCCACTCGAGCAGTCCCGAGATCGAGAGACCTGTGATCACGAGGCCGACCAGCATCAGCGCAGCCAGCACCACGTAGCTGATGGTCACGCCGAGCAGGGAGCGCAGCACCCAGGCAAGGGCGCCGCCGAGATAGCCACCGTTAGCCTCGAGTACCGCCCTCTCCCACTGGGCCGTCTCGGGGGCGCGCAAAGCGAACATGCCGATGAGTGACGTCAGCACCGACGCAAGCCCGAGGCCGACGCGCATCTCGCTGATCGCGAATGCCCGCACGAAGAACGTGACGCCCCACAGGAGCATCAGCACCGGGATCGCGAACGCGCCGATGCCGAAGACAAGCCGGAAGAGGGTCGCGATGGCACCACCGAGCATGCCGGTACCCCTGGTGAGTAGGGCGATCGTCAGTGCGACCGAGCCTGCGACGAGAAGGATCCCGTAGATGTCGTTGCGGGAATCGGGGTCGAGTACCTGACGCCTCGCGGGCGGCTCGGGGCGCTTGCGCGTGCCACCGGTCGATGCGGGGCGTTTTGTCGATCGCGTGTTCTTCTTGGTAGGTGCCATGAACGGGATTCCTGTCCCTCAGCCCGTCAGTCGCCAGACTAGCACGGATACGCCTATGACCGCTGTGTACGCGGCGAACACCGCAAAGGAGTGGCGTTTGACGAAGGCCATGAGCCCCGCGATGGCCGCATAGCCCGTGAGGGCTGCAGCAGCGAACCCGGCGGCAGATACCGCAAGACCGGGCAGAGAGGCGTCGCCACCGGCGATCTCGAGTGCTTGCTTCGCGCCCGCGAGGAGGATGATCGGGCCGGAGAGGAGGAAAGAGAAACGCGCGGCCTGTTGGCGGTCGAGCCCCACTCCCAGCCCCATCGCCATCGTCGCGCCTGCACGCGAGATGCCGGGCATGATGGCGATGCCCTGCGCGATGCCGACGAGAACAGCCCGTCCCCAGCCAAGCCCCTCGGCGGCGTGCAGTGACTTGCGCGAGAGGGCGTCCGCAGCGGTGAGCGCGGCCGAGGTGATGAGGAACGCGATGCCCACGTAGAGGATGTCGGCAGACTCGAAGAAGTCCCCCCCGGCAAGCCCGATGATCCCCGTCGGCACGGTGCCGATGATCAGCAGCCACGCGAGGCGGCGATCCCGGGCCAGCGATGCGTCTCGCGAGAAGAACGCGCGTACCATGTGGGCCAGGTCTTCACGGAAGTAGACGACCACCGCAAGCAGGGTCGCCAGGTGCACCATGGTGTCGAACGCCAGGCCGAACTCGTCGGCGATGCCGAAGAACTCCTGGATCACCCGCAGGTGACCCGAGGAGGAGACGGGCAGAAACTCGGTCGCGCCCTGGACGATGCCGAGGAGGATCGCCTGGAGGACCTGCATCCCGTCAGACCTCCATGACGACGGGAACGATCATCGGCCTGCTGCGGGTCTTCTCCCACATGAACTGTGAGAGGGACTCGCGCACCGCATTCTGTATGACGACGGAATCGGTCGCGCCTTCGCGCGCGGTCTTGTTCAGCGTCTTGGCGATGCGCGCACGGGCCTCGTCCATCAGGGTCGAGTCGTCCGCACCGAGCGACAGGCCGCGTGTCACGAGCTCGGGGGTGCCCGTGGGCTGCCCGGTCCTGCGATCGATCGCGACGATCACTGTCGCCACGCCGTCGCGGGCCAGCAGCTGGCG
>JAHYJI010000032.1 GCA_019429145.1 Coriobacteriia bacterium
CTGCCGAGCTACTACCCGCGCTCGGCGATGACCACCGTTCTGCGCGAGCTCGGCGAGGGAAGCCAGACCGGCCTGCTGCCCGTCTACGTGCAGCTCATCATGATGCGCAAGGGACGTATCCGCGGCACGCTCTCGTCGCTTGCCGAGATGGTGGTCGCCCGCTCGGTCGACACGACCATCGCTCGCTACGCGCACCACTGCATCAGCGAGCCGGACCCACATCTGCCCGAGTGGTCTGCTGTCGAGGCACTCGATGTAGCCGGGCTGCTCGGCAGGCTCGAAAGCGAGCCGGAAGCCGCGGTGGCAGAGATCTTCGGCCCGCCGGTCGACGTTCGCGACGACGTCGAGGGCGGGCTTCCCGAGGTCATGCGGCAGTCCGGCATCCGTCAGACGCACCAGCCGGCCGACCCTGTCGAGGATGACGATGTCTCCGAGGAGGACGCCGCCGATCGGCTTGCCGACATGGTGAGCGACGGGAATGATCTCGAGGTTCAGGAAGAGATCGAGGGTGAGACTGCCGAGGAGGCGGCCGCCCGCGAGGCCGCAGAGATCACCACGTACGTGATCGCGCACGCCAAGAAGCACGCGTCGCCGGTGCTCGCCCGGGGCATGCGCGCGTACGTGGAGAGCGGTACGGCGGCCATGTCGCAGGAACTCAAGATCACGCGCGCCCCTCGAAAGACCCTCGGCGCGCTCGCACGATTCGCCCGCCTGACCTTCAGGTCGGTCGTCATCGTCTACGACGGCTTCGAGACCTGGGAAGAGGTGCCTGAGGACCTGCGGGCGCTCATCGTGAGCGGGCTTTCCGAGGTGCGGCTTGCGCTCGGCACGAACGGCGTCATCGTGATCGCAGCCTCGGACAAGGAGGCACCCGAGCTCGACGACCCGTTTGCCAACGCGATCCGCGTCGATTGGGCGATGCCCGAGATCGAACAGGTCCAGGAGCCCGAGGTCCCGTACGACGCAGAGCTGCTGGTCACATGGTTGCGCACCGCCACGATTCCCGGTTCCGACACCTCGGCGCTCTGGCAGCGTGTGGAAGCCGTATGTGCAGGTAGCGAGAGCCTTGCGGCTGGCGCAGCGCTTGCTTCTGACGAGGTCGAGAAGGCTGCAGCCGAGGCCGTCAGCCGCTAGCAGGGTCGCGGCACCGCCTCGGCACAGGAGGGATGTGACGCTCATGGATCGCGCTCCAGCACCGGAGACGCCCGAGACCACATCGCGCATGCGCGCGCTGCTCGCGACCAACTGGTTCCGCGCGCTGGTTGTGGTGCTTGCTGCGGCGATCATCTTCGGCGCGTGGGCGTTCGCGGAGTCCGGGCGTGACGGGGAGCCTGACGGGACCGACGTCGTGCTCTCGCTCGATGACGAGTACGAGCGCGCAAGGCAGGTTGCCGAAGATGGTGACATCGACGAGGCCATCGAGATCCTCGAGCGCGTCCTTGCCGAGGACCCCGACCACCAGCGGGCGGCGGCGCTGCTTCGGCAGCTGCGCCGAGACCAGGCGGCATCGGGCGGCAACGGCGAAGCGCAATCGGGTGACGACGGCGATTTGGAAACGGGCTCGAGCGACTCAGGGAGCGAGGATTCCTCGCAGCCCGGCGATGAGCCCGCGGAGCCGGATGGCCAGGACCCCGAGCAATCCCGACCGATCGCTGACTCGGTGCTGCTCGCCCCGGTGGGCGATCTCGCCTCGCTGCTTCCCCAGGTGATCAGCGGATGGGAACGGGGGAGTCCCCTCGTGGAAGACGCTGACGCGACGGTATCCTTCTCGCCCGCGAATGCGGGTGCTGTCAGCAGGGCGCTCTACTCCGTGCACGATCGCGGCTCGGTCGAGGGTGCACGCGCATTCATCGAGGACACGAGCAAGATGGCGTATGCGAGCGACGGAGCCGATGTGCGCATCGGTAGAGAGCCCGGGTACTTCGGCACCGATGGTGCCCGTCTTGCCACTGCTGTGTTCGCCCGGGGCCGGTTCACGTTCGAGGTCGTTGTGACGGTGCCGGACGGAAGCCCGGCGTCAGCCAGGGACGCGACAGTCGGGCTCGGAGCAGAGTTCGAGGCCGCGAAGTAGGCTGACAAGAACGGAGTAACGGCGTGTCGACACGTATGCTCGTTAGCACTCGGAGAACTCTGGCACCTGTGCATAGTGGGTCATCGCGGTTCTTGAAGCTCGTGCTTGCGCTCGCACTCGCGTTGCCGAGTCTGGCGATCGCGCCGCAGCCTGCCGACGCATCGAGCGCCACCACCCGGGTCAGCGTGTCGAGTGCCGGGGCGCAGACTGACGGAGGCGAGAGCTACCACTCGTCGATCAGCAGCACCGGACGGTACGTCGTCTTCGAGTCGTATGCGTCGAACCTCGTCGCCGGCGGAACTAACGGGCGGAGGCACATCTTCTGGCATGATCGCCACACGGGTGCGACGGAACTCATCAGTGTCTCCGGGAACGGCGAGCAGGCCAATGGGAACAGTTTCGAGCCCTCGGTATCGGCAGATGGTCGGTACGTGGCGTTTCAATCGGGTGCGTCAAATCTGGTTGCGAACGACAGTAACGCAACCATTGACGTGTTTGTGCGCGATCGTCAGGCTGGGACGACTGTCAGGGCCAGTGTGGCATCCGGGACCCCTGGGGCGCAGGCGAATGCGGTCAGCGCGAACCCGGCGATCTCGGCAAACGGCCGCTTCGTTGCCTTCGACTCAAGCGCTACTAACCTGGTCAGCGGCGATTCGAATGCCCGCAACGACGTCTTCGTACGGGACTTACAGACGAATACCACGACGAGGGTGAGTCTTGCTCACAACTCGACGACACAGGCCACCGGAGGCGGCAGCAGGAATCCGTCCATCTCGGCTGATGGTAGGTATGTTGCTTTCGAGTCGATGGCCACAAACCTCGTCGCCGTCGCGACCAACGGCTTCACGCACATCTACGTGCGGGATCGCACTGCGAACAGTACCGTGCGGATGAGCGTGACCGGCTCCACGACTCAGGCCAACAGCGATTCGCAGAATCCTGCGATCTCGGGCAATGGTCTCGTGGTTGCCTTCGAGTCGTATGCGACAAACCTCTCGGGAACGAACGTCAATGCTCCTGTCGACGTGTACGTGCGCGCCGGGACCAGCACCACGCGCGTGAACCGGGCGACCGGTGCGAGTGGTGCACTCGGCAACGGGGTCAGTAAGCGGCCGTCGCTTTCGTTTGACGGCCGCTACGTGGCCTTCGACGCATCCTCGACGAATATCGTTCCCGGGGACACGAACGGCAGGGACGACGTGTTCGTGAGGGACCGCACCGCACACGTGACCTACCGGGTGAGCCTCTCCTCGGCGGGCACGCAAGGTAACGGGTCCAGCTGGCGCGCATCGATCTCGGACAACGGCATGACAACGGCATTTGACTCGCTCGCGACGAATCTTGTCGGTGGAGATACGAATGGCGCCTCGGATGTCTTCGTGCGGGAGGGCTTGACTGCGCCCACCGTGCCAGCGGGCTCGATCACAATCAACGGGGGAGCAAGCGCCACCAACGCCGCCTCGGTGACCGTCGCACACACGGTCGACTGGGGCACGAGCAGTGCGGGTCACGTGCGACACTCCCTCGACGACGGCTCTACGTGGACCTCATGGGAGGCCTATGCGCCCACCAAGGTGGTGACACTGCTCGGTGGTCAAGGAACGAAGACCGTTCGAGCGGAGTTCCGTGACGCCGCGGGTGCCGTCTCGACCGGGATCATTCAGGCGAGCATCATCCTCGACACCAGCCCGCCCACGGGGTCTATCGCCGTCAACGGCGGAGCCACCTACACGAACTCGACTGCCGTCACCGTCTCCCACAGCGTGAACTTCGCCATATCCGGCGCCCACACCACCCAGGCGATGCAGTTCAGCGTCGACGGGGGTTCGACGTGGAGCGAGTGGGAGCCCTACCAGATAACCAAAGCCCTGTCGCTTGCAGGCGGTGACGGCACCAAGACGGTGACCGCACGCTTCCGCGACGCAGCGGGTAACGTCGCGACCCTGACCGACTCTATAGTGCTCGACACCGCGTACCCCACCGGAGCGATCGTTCTTGAATCGGGTGCCGCTGCCACGAAGAACACCCAGGTAATAGCGGCGCATACGGTTACGTGGGGTCTTTCGGGTGCCGGCCGGATGCGGCACTCCACCAACAACGGCAGTACCTGGACAGCGTGGGGGACCTACGCCCCGACGGTATCGGTCACCTTGCCCGGTGGGGACGGCACCAAGAGCGTTCGGGTGCAGTTCGAGGATGCTGCCGGCAATGTTTCGACCGCGCTGATATCCGACTCCATCGTGCTTGACACTACGGCCCCCACGGGCTCCATCCTCATCAACGACGGTGCCACCCACACCGCATCCACCAGCGTCACGGTGACCAGTGATGTGAGATGGGGCGCATCCGGCGCGCATACCACGCAGGCCATGCGTTACCACAACGGCACCGCGTGGAGTGAGTGGCAGCCCTACGCTGCGGTCACTGCGCTGAGCTTCCCCGGAGGCAACGGCACCAAGACCGTCAAAGCCGAGTTCCGTGACGCGGCCGGCAACGTGTCACTCGCGGACTCGATTACCGACAGCATCGAGCTCGATACCAGCGAGCCGGCCGTCGTCGGGCTGACGGCCACCCCACACGGGTCTGCCGGCTCGTGGAATGCGAGCCGAGACCCCGTGTTCACATGGGGTGCCAGCACGGCGGTCGAGGGGTACTCGCACACCTGGTCTCAGAACGCTCCTGTAACACCCGGCACCGGGAGCGCCGACCCTGCCGCAACGTTCTCGATCTCGGGCGTCAGTGACGGGACCTGGTTCTTCAGCGTTAGAGCGCAGAGCGCGGCAGGCGTGTGGGGTCCCCCGACGTCGCTCATGGTCCGCATCGACGGTACGCCGCCGGACGGGTCGATCCAGATCGACGAAGGAGCGGCGGCGACCAACTCCCGCAACGTCTCGATCACGCAGGAGGTAGACTTCACAATCTCCGGCCCGCATGGAACCGAGGCGATGCGTTTCCACGACGGATTGACGTGGGGCGCGTGGGAGCCGTTCGGCGCGACCAAGTCGCTGCAGCTTGCCGTCGGGGATGGCGAGAAGACCGTCCGTGCCCAGTTCAAGGATGCCGCGGGTAACACGATAGAGCGTCAGAGCACGATCACGCTCGACACCACGCGACCGACCGGCTCGGTCGTTATCGAAGGCGGCGCGCAGTTCACCAACAAGATTTCTGTCGCGGTCGTTCACAGTGTGACGTGGGGCGTGAGCGGCGTGGGCCAGATGCGACACTCGGTTGACGGAGGCTCGTCGTGGGTCGGTGGTGACGACGGGTGGGTCGCGTACTCGCAGTCGCGCGAGGTCGATCTGCCGCCGGGTGACGGTACCAGGACCGTGATGGCCGAGTTCCGCGACGCCGCAGGGAACGTGTCGCTCGCCGGGACCATCACCGGGATGATCATCCGTGATGCCACGCCGCCCAGCGGAAGCATCTCCATCAACGGTGGGGCGCAGTACGCGACCTCGACCGTAGTGACCGTGACCAACAGTGTGAACTTTGCGATCGCAGAGGCACACCAGACCGAGGCTATGCAGTTCAGCCTCGACGGGGGCACGACGTGGAGCGGCTGGGAAGGATACAAGACCTCGAAGGGCCTGACGCTTCCTGCTGGCAACGGGACGAAGACCGTGCGTGCTCGGTTCAAGGATGCAGCCGGAAACGTCGCCACTCTCAGCGCCAGCATCTACCTCGACACCACCACACCCACGAAGCCTGCCGTGTCCTTGGAGCGCGACGCGTGGGGCAAGGTCACGGTGAAGTGGAACGGTGTGAGCGATACCGGCTCAGGTGTCGCTTCGTACCGCGTCTACAACGGCGCGACCCCCATCTCCGGCGTGCTGTCCGCCTCGGCCCGCAGCTTCACGGCGAGCACCCTGGCTCCCGGAGTGACGGCTTCCCTCAAGGTCCGCGCCACCGACAAGGCAGGCAACTACCGCGACAGCGACACCAAGTCCATAGCCCCCCACATCGCCCTTGCCGGTACCACCCGCTACCACACCGCCATCGACACCGCGCGCCTGGCATTCCCCACAGGGGCGTCCACGGTCATCCTCGCCACGGGTGAGAACTTCCCCGACGCGCTTGCTGCCGCACCGCTGGCAGGTATCCTCGACGCGCCGATCCTGCTCGTGCCGACAAAGCTTTCCACCGCTAGCCGCATCTCAGGGCTCGATGCCACGCTCGCCTATGCCAAAAGCGAGCTGAAGGCATCCAAGGTCATCGTGTTAGGCGGAGACATCGCCATCACGCCTGCGGTCTACTCGCGCATCGTCGCGCGTTTCGGTAGCTCGAACATCACCCGCTATGCCGGAGAGACCCGCTACGACACCGCCAACATGATCATCGCCCGGGCGCTTTCCGAGATGCAAAAGGCATCAAAGCCCTTCAGTGGCACCGCGTTTCTTGCCACCGGGGCCAACTTCCCCGACGCGCTAGCCGCCGCTCCCATCTCTGCCTCAAACGGCTGGCCGGTGTTCCTGACCAAGGGCACGAGTTTCACTACCGCCACCAAGACCGCCATGCAAAACGCGAAGGTCAAGAAGGTCGTGGTGCTCGGAGGTGACCTTGCCATCGACAAGAAGACCTACGCACAGGTGGCCGCTACCTTCGGTTCATCGAATGTGACCCGCATCCAGGGCGCGACCCGCTACGACACCGCCGCAAAGATAGCCACCCTGGCTGTCGCAGGCACCATCACCGAGACATCGCGCATCGGGGTCAGTGTCAAGACCAAACACACCTGGGACCGGGTGGGCATCACGACGGGCACCAACTTCCCCGACGCGCTTGCCGGTGGCATGTTGCAGGCAAAGCCCTTCGGCACGAGGGGCAGCAGCGTCACGCTGCTCACCAACCCCACCAAGCTCTCCGCCGCCACCGAGGCAACACTCAAGCTGCGCAAGGGCCCGATCGATGTGGTGACCTTCTACGGAGGCGAGCTGGCGCTCAACCAGGCGGTGCGCACCTCGGTGCTGAACGCGCTGCAGTAGGGGAGACTGCGCCCTGCCCCTCCCACTGCGGAGTAAGTGTGTAGACCACCTCCCGCCACCCGGGCCCCGGCACGCTACGTGCTACGTTCCTTCGCGTTGACGCTTCACAGATGTCCTCCCGCACGGGTCCGGCATAACCCACGGGAGGAGGTAAGGGGTCACGGCATGCGCGTAGCTATCGCACGCACCTTCGCGGCTTCAGTCCCGGGCGCGCGCAGGGCACTCTCGCTCCTGGTGGCACTGGCGCTTCTGGTGGCCGCAGCTCCCGTCGTCATGGCGCCGGAGGCAGCCGTCGCAGCGCTGCCCACTGCGACGCTCAATGCGGTGACGTTTGTTCCGGGAACCAGCAACGTCGTTGCAGTCGGGGCATCCGGCATCATCCTGCGCTCGGCAGACAGTGGAGCGATGTGGACTGTCGTGCGGTCCGGCGGCAGTTACGACTTCCGCGGTGTCACCTTCGTCGATGATACGAGGGGCTGGGCCATGACGCGGCTCGGCGGGGTGTTCGCGACCACCGACGGCGGATTCACCTGGGACGGGCCACAGTACTACGAGACGGACACTCTCATTCCCACCGGCTTGGCGAATGACGTCGCGTACACGCTGAGTCCCGGCGGCGCGGCGACCGGCTACGCTGCCGGCGGCAGGGTGAGCACCATCGCGGGCCAGGACAAGCCGCATGCGTGGACCTCGCTCAACACCAACCAGTGGACGCAGGGCTGGTCCTACGACCCCTATCTCAACCCCGCGACCGGCGACTATGCCGAGGTGTATCGCAACGGCAGTGGCGAGCTCTACTCGATCGACTTCCCCTCGAGCACTCGCGGATACGCTGTTGGCCACGACCGTTTCTACCAGTGGTGGAGTCCGGCGACCCAGCACAACAAGGCGCTGATCGGCATCTACAACTCATCAGCCACTCCGGTCTGGCAGTGGAAGGCGCTTGCCCAAGGCACCGGCCCGCTCTACGGGGTCTCGTTCGGCAGTACCGTGCGGGGCATCGCCGTGGGGCCAGCAGGCAAGGTTTTCTACACCGCTGATGGCTGGAGCATTGTCGGCCAGACATCGACCGGGACATCCGACCTGAATGCCGTTGCGATGAGTGGCACGTCGAAGGCGTGGGCGGTCGCGAGCAACGGAACCGTCGCCCGGACCACCAACAGCGGCGTGAGCTGGAGCACGACCACGGTGGCATCAGGCGTAAAACTGAACGATGTCGCGGCACGGGGCGGCGGTTCGGATATCGCTGTCGCGGTCGGGCAGTCCGGGCGTATCGTCTACACGACCAACGGGATCACGTGGATGAACGCCGGGGAGGCGCCCCCACCCACTGGCACCATCGCCATCGAAGCGGGGGCCGTCGCGACCAACTCGAGGAACGTCACCGTCACCCACACGGTGGACTTCAAGATCGGCGGGACGGGTCAGATGCGTCACTCCACCAACGCCGGCGTGTCTTGGACCGCGTGGGAGTCTTATACGGCGTCGAAGGCGATCACGCTTCCCGAAGGTGAGGGCACCAGGTCAGTGCGCGTGCAGTTCAGGAACTCCGCGGGTACCGTATCAGCGGGCGTGATCGAAGACACGATCATCCTCGACACGACCCCTCCGACCGGAGGCGTGTCGATCGACTCGGGCGCCGCGGCAACAGCGGCAACAGCGGCTACCGTGGAGAACCTGGTCGACTTCACCATCGCGGGCGTTCACCCGACGCAGGGCATGCGTTTCAGCCTCGACGGGGGCTCGGACTGGACGGGTTGGGAGCCGTACCAGGCGTCCAAGAGTGTCACGCTGCCGGGCGGCAGCGGCACCAAAACCGTCACGGCCCAGTTCAAGGACGCTGCGGGTAACGTTGCCCAGTTCGCCGATAGCATCCAACTCGACCAGACACTGCCGACCGGTTCGATCTCGATCAACGGCGATGCAGCCGTCACTACCTCTGCGGCAGTCACTGTCGCGCACTCGCCCGACTGGGGTCCGAGCGGGGCCGGCCGGATGCGTCACTCGGTCGATGGGGGTTCGACATGGACCGCGTGGCAGCCGTACGCCGCGACCAAGAACGTGACCCTGCCCGGTGATGACGGCACCAAGATCGTGTGGGTCGAATTCGAGGACGCTGTCGACAATCGATCGACGGACGAGATAAGCGCTCAGATCCTGCTGCAGACGACGGAGCCGGGCGGCACGATCGAGATTGACGGCGGATCGCCGTTCACGCGCTCGACCAACGTCACGGTATCCAGCACGGTCAACTGGAACGTGGGCGCGCCCGGCGAGATGAGATTCTCGACCGACGGGGGCTCTACGTGGGGTGGCTGGATGCTCTACGAGGAGACCGCCGAGCTGACCCTGCCGGGCGGAGACGGCATCAAGACGGTGCGGGCGCAGTTCAGGGACGCGAATCAGATCGAGTCGGTCGACGTGATCGAGGCCACTATCACGCTTGACGCGACCGTTCCGAGCGCATCGATCGCGTTCGAGGGAGGGAAGGCTGCGACCAACTCCACCGCGGTAAGCGTGCTCAACACGGTGGACTTCGCCATCTCCGGCCCGGACCCCGGCGGAGCGATGCGCTTCTCGGTGAACGGCGGATCGACGTGGACCACGTGGGAACCCTATGCCGCCACCAGGAACCTGCTGCTCACGGGCGGCGACGGCAGCAAGACCGTGATGGCGCAGTTCCGGGACGGTGCGGGTAACGTCGCAAGCTCGTCGAGGACGATCAAGCTCGATACCACGCCTCCAACGGGTTCCATCGCGATCGCAGGCGGCAAGGCTGCCACCAACACGACGAGCATCACGGTCAACAACGCGGTCAACTTCGATGTGGCAGGAGCCGACGCGGCTGAGTCCATGCGGTTCAGCACGAACGGGGGTGCGTCGTGGACGACGTGGCAGCCCTACGCGGCGACCAGGTCCCTCACGCTTCCGGCAGGAGAGGGCACCAAGGCCGTCATCGGGGAGTTCCAGGATGCCGCCGGCAACCGTGCGACGTTCTCTGACGTCATCATCCTCGACACCACCAGGCCCACCGGCGCGATCACCATCAACAGCAGCGCGACCCATACGCTCAAGTCCACCGTGACCGTCACGTCCTCGATGATGAACTGGGGGCTCAGCGGCGCGGGCCAGATGCGCTTCTACAACGGCGCGACCTGGACCGCGTGGGAGTCCTACAAGACCACTAGGTCGCTCACCCTGCTCGCCGGTGACGGCAACAAGACGGTGCGCGCCGAGTTCCGCGACGCTGCCGGCAACGTGTCGCTGGCAGGTACCATCTCCGATGCGATCTACTTCGGGCCCATCAACATCCAGGGCGACACCCGCTATCACACCGCCATCGAGACGGCCAAGCGCGCATTCCCCGCAGGCGCCAAGACGGTGATCCTTGCCACCGGCAACAACTTCCCCGACGCGCTTGCCGCAGCCCCGCTGGCCGGCATCCTCGACGCCCCGATCCTGCTCGTGCCGACCAAGCTGCCGGCTGCCGGGACCAACACGGCACGGGGTCTGAACGACACGCTTGCCTACATCAAGAACACCCTCAAGCCCACCGAGGTCATCGTGCTCGGCGGCGATCTCGCGATCACGCCGGCGGTGCGCAGCAGGATCAGCAGCACGCTTACCGGCGTCAAGATCACCCCCATCGCGGGCAACACCCGCTACCTGACCGCCAACCTGATCATCGACCGGGCGCGTGCCGAGATGAGCAAGGCAGGCACGCCCATGGGAGACACCGCCTTCCTTGCCACCGGCACCAACTTCCCCGACGCGCTTGCCGCGGCGCCCATCTCGGTCTCGACCGGACGGCCGGTCTATCTGACATCGACGAAGTCGTTTACCACCGCCACGCGTGACGCGATGAAGAAGGCGGGCATCAAGAAGGTCATCGTGCTCGGCGGCGAGCTCGCCATCAACGCCACCGCCTACAACCAGGTGCGCACCGCCTTCGGAGCCTCGAACGTCAGGCGCATCTGGGGGGACACCCGCTACGAGACCGCCGCCAAGATCGCCACCGAGGCGGTCAACACGCGCGGCCACACGTGGGACCGGGTCGGCATCACCACCGGCACCAACTTCCCCGACGCCCTTGCCGGCGGCGTGCTGCAGGGCAAGCAGAGCCGGGTCACTCTGCTCACGCGCTCCGATGCGCTCAGCGCACACACACGCGAGGTGCTCGTCAGAGAGAAGTCCAAGATCCAGACGGTGACCTTCTTCGGAGGCGACATCGCGCTCAACCCAAGCGTGCGCACCGCGGTCAGGAACGCGCTGCAGTAGGGGAGCGGGCGGGCCCTCAGAGCGATGCATGCGCCTGTCGTTCGCGTGCGACGGTTCTTCCCGAGTAGATGTTTGGATAACACTGTGATTGGGTAGCGCACACATAGCGCGGTCCATCCGGGCCGCGCGGCACGGGGGGACCTAACCGCTGCGCGTATCCGGTCACCTGCGCGGCGGCATGTCAATGGTGAGACCGACCCCGGTGGTCGTTTCTCGCGAACGCACGCCTTTCCCGCAACGCCGACCACCAGAGCGGCCGGGGGAGAGGTCCGTGCGGTTTCCCACCGACAATCTGACCGCCATTCCCCAGCTATGCGCTGCACTTCATCCTTCGCGCACCATCCGGCTTGTTCGCGCTGCGCACCCACGGGGAGGGGAACGGTCATGAGTCGTCGATTCTGGTCCGTCGCACTCACGGTAGCTTTGCTCGTCACGCTGCTGCCTGTCGGTCCGTCGGCAGCGCGGGAGGGAGAGCCCGACCCCGGCGGGGTGTTCGTGTTCGGGATGGCCGAGCCCGGGTCGATCGACCCGGTGAATCTACACGAGTCCGAGGGCATGCAGGTTGGCCAGGCGCTCTTCGACAGCCTGACGGCTTGGGATCCGCTTACTTCCGAGGTGGTTCCGGCTGCAGCAGCATCGTGGAGTCCCAACACCGATGCGACGGTCTGGACGTTCAATCTGGTTCCCGGAGCCACCTTCCACAACGGTGACCCGGTGACCGCTGCCGACTTCAAGTACGCCTGGGAGCGCATCTGCGACCCCGCGAACGAATCGTGGGTCGCCTACCATCTGTCGGCGGTCCAAGGCTACGGGGAGATGCAGAACGGCTCGGCTAGCGGGCTCTCCGGCGTTGTCGCCCTCAACGACACCACGTTGCAGGTGACGCTCAGCCACCCGTCCGCGGACTTCGATGCCGTGCTCGCGCACCCGACGCTCGCGCCCGTCCCGCAGGCTGCCGTCGCAGCAGGAGACTTCGGCGAGATGCCTGTCGGCAACGGTCCGTTCATGATGAGCGAGCCGTGGGTGCACGGCGAGTACATCAAGGCCGAGCGGTTCGATGGCTACCACGGTGCGGCGCCGAACATATACGGCATCGAGTTCGACATCTTCACGAGCGCTGAGGGGGCATACGCCGAGTTCCAGCGCGGCAACCTCGACATGGCGCTCGTACCGCCCGGAGAGATGCAGGCGGCGATCGATGAGTACGGTGAGCGGGTGCTGAATGGCCCGCAGCCTGCCATCTACTACCTGCTCATGAACAACGACGATGAGGTGCTCAGCGATCCGGACGTGCGCCGCGCGCTCTCGCTCGCCATCAACCGCCAGGCGATCTGCGATGCGATCGGCCTAGGCAATCGCGTGCCCGCCACCGGCATCGTGCCCGAGGGTGTCTTCGGGTTCCAGGAGAACGCGTTCGCGTACTCGCGCTACGCTGCCACGGAGGCAGCGGCGCTGCTCGCAGCGGCCGGGCATCCGAGTGGAGCCGGTCTGCCGACCATCGAGCTCGCCTTTAACCTCGGGGGCGGCCACGAGGCAGTTCTCGAGATGGTGCAGGCCGATCTCGCTGCCATTGGGGTCACGGCAAACCTGGCCGGCACGGATTGGGGAGAGTACCTCGGTAAGCTCTCTGAGGGTGACTACCAGATCGGTCGTCTCGGCTGGATCGCCGACTACCCGATTATGGACAACTTCCTCTACCCGCTCTTCAAGTCTGAGAGCGGGGACAACTACGCGAAGTACAGCAACACCGACGTCGACGACCTGCTCGACGAGGCGCGCGCCACAACCGATGACGCCGCGCGTGTCGCGCTCTATCAACAGATCGAGCAGGCGATCGGCGATGACGCTCCCGTCATCCCACTCATGTTCTATCGCCAGACCATGGTGGTATCCGAGCGGGTGAACGACGGGGTGCTCGGCGCGACGGGTCTCATGAACTTCGAGGAGCTGTGGCTCGAGCACAACGAGACGATCAAGATCGGTGTGCATACGTCGTTGGCGTTAGGCGACCTCGGTTTCGATGCCCGCGCGGCTGCGATGCTCGCCGCCAAGGACTTCTCGGGCTTCGCGGTGGGCGGTACGACCTACGATATCGAGCTGGTGGTCGTGGATGACGAGTTCGATGCGGCCCTGGCCGCGGATCGAGCGCAGGAGCTCGTGGATGCCGGCGTGGTCGGAGTGGTCGGACCGCTCTGGTCTGGAGCCGCGTCGGCTGCGCTTCCCGTCTACGAGGCCGCCGGCATCCCGGTGATCTCGGGCTCAGCGACAGCGCCGTCACTCACGGGTGACTTCGGCAACTTCTTCCGGACGGCGTTGCCCGATGGCTTGCAGGGCGAAGCACTCGCTTCGTGGGCGATCGAACTCGGTTTCGTCAACGTGGCCGTGGTTGACGCCGGCGATCCGTATTCGGTGGGCATCGCCGATGAGGCCGAGGCGGTGCTCGACGCGGAACTCATCGGCGTCACGCGCCTTGTGATAGACCCAGGCGCCGAGGACTACTCGGCTGCGGTATCCGCTATCGAGACATCCGGTGCCGGCCTGGTGATCTTCACAGGTAATGTCGAACCCGCGGGTCGTCTGCGCGAGCAGCTCATCGCTGCGGGTCTCGGAAGCCTGCGCCTCATGGGTGCGGACGCCATCAGGTCGGATGACATCAGGTGGGCGGCGGGCGGCGCTGCGAACGCTGCCGGCATCCTGTGCACGGCTTCGGAGCTCAGCGTTTCGCTGATGCCCGGCTACGGTGAGTTTGCCGAGCGATTCGAGGCAACGACGGCGCGTCGTCCCGGTGCGTATGCGGTGACGAACTACGACGCGCTCGACGCGCTCGTCACGGCAATAGGGAACGCGCAGTCACTGGGCGGCGCGCAGATCATCTCGGCGCTTCACGATGTCGAGTACCAGGGCGTCATCGGCCTGCTCGGCTTCGATGCCGACGGCGAGCTGACGTACGACGGCGCGCCGATAACCGCCAACATGCTCGGACGCCTTGTCTTCGACGGCCAGGAGTGGGTCCCGTACGAGGCGACCGACATCAAGGCCGGCATGGTCACCGACATCGGCGGGTTCGGTGACAAGTCGTTCAACGATGGCGCACACGCCGGGCTGCTGCGCGCCGAGTATGCGCTCGGCGTCGAGATCGGCACGCGCGAATCAGCGAGTGAGGTAGATTACGGGTCCAATCTCGACTCGCTCGTCACTGACGGGTTCGACATAGCCTTCACCGTCGGTTTTCTGATGAACGACATCACCGTGGTCAAGGCTGCCGAGCACCCGGGCACGTTGTTTGCCGGCGTCGACCAGTTCTACGAGGACCCGCCCGAGAACCTGGTCGGCCTGCTCTTCAAGGAGCAGGAGGCGGGATACCTTGCCGGCGTGGTCGCAGGACTCGGGACGCTCGATCTGGACCTGGATCCGCGCATCAACGCGCAGAACACCGTCGCGTTCATCGGCGGCATGGACGTTCCGCCCGTCGAGCGGTTCGAGGTCGGGTTCGTCGCCGGTGCGAAGTCGGTAAACCCCGATGTTGACGTGCTCATCTACTACGCGGGGTCGTTCACCGACGAGTGGAAGGGCGAGCAGTTGGCGTACGAGGCGATAGCCGAGGGCGCGGACATCATCTTCGCCGCGGCTGGCGGGACGGGTCTCGGCGTCATCAGGGCGTGCCAGGGGGACGCGGCGGGTGCGCTGTTCATCGGCGTTGACGTGGACCAGTATCTCACGGTCGAGGGCTCGGGCGATGTGATGCTCACCTCGGCGATGAAGAACGTCGACAACGCCGTGTACGAAACCGTTCGTGACCTCGTGCAGGGGCGCTTCGAGGGCGGCCAGAACCGGGTGTTCGGCCTTGCCGAGGGTGGCGTGGGCCTCGCCCCGTTCCACGACTTCGAAGATGCGGTCTCGCAGGAGATCAAGGACGCGGTACGGGATGCGGAGCTCGACATCGTCGAGGGCCGCGTCGAGGTGCCGAGCGAACGCGAGGGGTTCCAGTTCGATCTGATCACGGACGGCGTGCTGATGGTGGGCACCGACCCGGATTACCCGCCCTTCGAGTTCATTGAGGAGGACGAGATCGTCGGCTTCGACATCGACCTCGTCTACGCGATCGCCGAGCGGTTTGGGCTTGGCGTGGAGTTCGTGCCCTACGCCTTCGACGACCTGATCGACGCGCTCGTGGCGGGCGACCAGATCGACATGATCGCCTCGGCGATGACCATCACGCCCGACCGCGCGGAGCTCGTCGACTTCTCGGATCCGTACTTCGATGCGGGTCCTGACGGCGAGTACGGGTTCGCCTTCAACAAGGAGAACCCCGGTCTGCGCGATGCCGTGAACAGCGTGCTGGCGGACGTGCGGGACGACGGCACCTACGACGGGATCTGGGGCCGTTGGTTCCCCAATCCATACTTCAACGTCAACGCCCAAGACGACGGGATCTGGGGGCACGAGTGGGAGCCCGATGCCGAGATCACCGTAACGGTCCACGATCACACTGCGGTCCTCAAGTTCGAAGGCACGACCACGAGCGATGGCGGCGGGAATTTCGCTATCGATATCGTCGCAACCGACATCGTCGCTGGCGATGTCGTGACGGTCACCGGCGGCGATACGATCAAGACGCATGAGGTCACGGAGCTGCGCGACATCGAAGTCGACGTGGCTGCAGACATCGTCAGTGGCCGAGCCGCACCGGACAGCGAACTCGATGTCTGGATCGATGACGGACCCGGCTACTGGATCCAGGCCGACGGCTCGGGTTACTGGGAGGCCGACTTCTCCGGTGAGTACGACATCGGACCTGGCACCGTAGGCGCTGCAAGCCAGCGCGACGAGGACGGCGATGCGACCTTCATCGGTTGGAGTGTGCCCAATCCCCAGATTCGCGTCAGCCCACGTGATGATGGTATCTGGGGTCACGAGTGGCCTGCGGGTGCCGAGCTTGACGTCACCATCGATGGGAACGCGGGCATCGCCCATTACACCACGAACGTCGACGAGTGGGGCAACTTCGATCTGTGGGAGTTCGGCTACGACATCGTGGCTGGCGACACGGTCACCGTGACCGACGGACAGGCCGTCAAGGAGCACATCGTCACCTTCGTCGACATCTACGACGTCGACATGGAGGCCAACACGGTCTCCGGGTACGCCGAGCCAGGAACCGACGTCTGGGTGAAGATCCACGGAGAGGACGGCCCGGAGCGATGGGTCACAGCGGACGGGATCACCGGGCTGTGGACGGCCGAGTTCTCGGAGGCTATAGGTGATGAACCGTGGGAGGCGGCCTATGACATAGGGCCGGGTACTCACGTAAGCGCCGAGCAGTTCGACGACGACAATGACGGCACGGTCATCAACTGGTGGGTCCCGAACCCGGTGATTCGAGTCAACCCACATGACAACGGTATCTGGGGCCACGAGTGGCCGGCGCACGCCGAACTCGATGTGAGCATCGACGGGAGTGCGGGTTACTTCCACCAGACAGTGAACGCCGACGAGAACGGTGATTTCGGACTCTGGGACCTCGACGGTTATGACATCGTCGCTGGCGATACGGTCACCGTCACCGACGGCACCACTACCAAGACGCACGTTGTCACCATGGCGCGCGTGACGGGTGTGGCGGTGGACAGCGACACGGTGTTCGGCGTGGCAGAACCTGGTAGCGGCGTCATCGTGAACGTCCACGTTGACGATGACTGGGTGAGCCGCAGGGTCACTGCGGACGCGGAGACCGGGCTCTGGGCTGCAGACTTCTCCGTCAGCGTCGGCTCCGAGCCCTGGGAGCGGGCGCACGACCTCGAGCCAGACAGCGTGGGCAACATCGAGCAGGAGGACGACGACGACGACATGACCTGGATCGGTTGGCAGGCCTCGGACTTCGTCGATCTCGAGGTCGGCACCGGCGCACACGATGTTTCCGTCACCGTCAGCACCGACGAGGGTGATGTTGAGATTACCGTCTCGTTCGAGCAGGTGACCGAGGTCGGTACGCTCGTCATCTCGCCTCTTCCGAGCGCGCCTGCAGGCGTACCCGAAGGCTTCCGCATTCTCGGCAACAACCGCTTCGACGTGAGCTTCACCGGCACGTTCTCAGGCGCAGTCGACATCTCCTTCCCCTACGACCCGTCCATCCCCGACGCACGTGCGGCCAGGCTCAAGGTCATGCACTGGAAGAACAACGGCTGGTCAGACGTCACGCGTCCGGTCGACCCGGTCGACACCGCGGCCAAGCTCGTCTGGGCGCGCGTGAGCTCGCTCTCGCCGTTCGTGGTCGGGTTCGAGAACACCCCTCCGGTCGCGGTGAACGACTCCTTCACCACTCCCTTCAACACCGCACTTACCGTCCCGGCGCCCGGCGTGCTGGCAAACGACAGCGACGCTGATGCCGATCCGCTTACCGCACACCTTCTGAGCGGACCGGCGAGCGGGACCGGCACGGTCACCTTGAACGCAAACGGCTCCTTCACCTACACGCCGCCTTCAGGATTCCTCGGCGCGGCGAGCTTCACCTACCGGGCGTACGACGGTACCCACTACTCGCCGGCGGCCACCGTCGCGATCAGCGTTCTCGACACCACCCCACCCAACAAGCCTGTCGTGACCCTGGAGCGTGACGCGTGGGGCAAGGTCACGGTCAAGTGGAACGCGGTCAGCGATACCGGCTCGGGCATGCACTCCTACCGCCTCTATCAGGACGGCGCCTCGGTCTTCTACACCACGACACTCTCCCCGA
>JAHYJI010000033.1 GCA_019429145.1 Coriobacteriia bacterium
TGGCAGCCCCGGTCACGCCGCACTGGTGGCGCTCGCGGCCGCATCCTTCGCCGGTTACGTGATCGTCTCCCGCCCGCTGTTGGCCCGCTACTCGCCGCTCGAGGTGACGACGTACGCGATCTGTGCGGGCTCGCTGCCCTTCCTCATCTGGGCGCCGGGCGCGCTCTCCGCACTCCCCGCCGTGCCCGCCGCCGGCCTCCTCACCCTGCTCTACATGGCCATCCTGCCGGCGGCGCTCTCCTACGTGGCGTGGTCGCGCGCCGTCGCGGTACTTCCGCCGAGCGTCGCTGCGCGCGGTCTGTACCTGGTCCCGGTCATCGGTCTGGCGGTCGCGTGGGCGTGGCTCGGCGAGGTCCCGAGCGTGACGGCGGTCGTGGGGGGTCTCGTGGTGATCGCCGGCGTGCTCGTCGCGTCGTCCAAACCGCGCCCGGGTACGGCGCCCCGGCCCGCCCGCGAAGCAGCCCCCACCGCGCCTGCCGGCCTCGCTCCGGGCACGGCCCCCTCCCTCGGCACGCGCGCTGCCTGATAGAATGGTGCGTCGCTTCGCACCGTCCCGCAGCACGAATGGAGCTCGCCGATGAACCTCACGCCTGTCGCCCGCCGCATCATGCTCGGTGCCATCGTCATCCTCATGGCGGTCGTGGGCTACCTCACCTGGACGATGCCTCCGGTGCTGCAGCTCGGCACGCTGGTGCGGCTCGTGATCTTCCACGGAGCCTCCACCTGGGTGAACATGGCGGCCTTCACGCTGGCGGGCCTCGCGGGGCTCGTGTATCTTGCCACGCGGCGTGACTCCGCATACCGCCTCGGGGCCGCGTTTCGCTACCTCGCCGTGCCGTGGTGGATCGTCAACACCGGGCTGGGGTTGCTCTCCTCGCGGCTCGCCTGGAACAGCATCAACCTCGCCGAGCCCCGGCTGCAGGCCACCTTCTGGATCATGCTGGCCGCTGGCCTCGTGCTCGCGGTCGACTTCGGATTCGGCAAGCGCCTCTGGTCCTCGGCAGCCGATGTCGCGATGGCAGGTGTGCTGTGGACGCTCATTCTGGGCGCCCGCAACTTCGTGCACCCGGACAACCCGGTCATGAACTCGGGGCCGGAGATCCAGATCCCGTTCTTCGGCATCGTCGCCTCGTTCTTCGCTGCCGCACTTCTGGCCGCCGCGGTGATCTCCTCGCTGATCCCGGCCGAGGAAGGCTGACCGCCGCACCGGCTCTTCCACCCCGCGCCCGGAAGCGCTACGATGCGTTCGACAACTGCATAGATGCGTCCCCAGGTGCCCGCGAACCGCGGGAGAATAGGGAAGCCGGTGAGAACCCGGCACGGACCCGCCACTGTGAAGTGAGGCTGGAAAGCAGCCTCCGAAGTCAGGAGACCTGCCGGGGGACGCGCGACGCGGCCTTCGAGGTAACGAGGCTTGATCGCGACGCCGGACCCCGCCAGCTCTACCACCACCAGACCCGGCGCACGACCTCTCTCGCTCACACCGAAGACCCGCACTCATCACGAGTGGCGGGTCTTTCGCGTGTCGGGGGCCGCACGACACACGAGGAGGCTCCATGAACGACACCACACGCACCACCGCTCCGGTACGGCTTGCCCTGATGGCGCTCGTGTTCGTCCTGGTCTTCGCTGCTGCGGGCTTCTTGAGCGGTTGCGGCGCCGACACTCAAGCGGATGCACCTTCCGAAGCTCCGGTCGCCGCGACCGACGCGTTCCCCGTGACCGTCACGGACGATGCCGGACGCGAGGTCACCATCGACGCCGAACCCCAGCGCATCGTGAGTCTCACTCCCGCCAACACCGAGCTCGTTGCTGCGCTCGGGCTCCTCGACCGTCTGGTCGGCGTGACCTCGTTCTGCGACTACCCGCCCGAGGTGGCGTCCATCGACATCATCGGTGACTTCGCCAGCCCGAATCTCGAAGCGGTCGCCGCCGCCGAGCCGGACCTCGTGCTCGCCACGGCGGGCGTGCAGGCTGATGTGATCGGCCAGCTCGAGGACCTTGGCGCCGTGGTCGTTGCGGTCGACCCGGTCGACCTCGAGTCGCTCTTCGCCTCGATCGAGATGGTGGGAGTGGCCACCGGTACCACGCAAGCCGCAGGCACACTCGTCTCATCGATGCGCTCCGAGCTCGACGCCATCACCGTCGCTATCGGGGATGTCGCACCGGTCTCCTGCTTCCTCGAGATCGCGCAGGACCCGCTCTTCACTGCCGGTCCGGGTACGCTCCTCGACGACCTCATGACCGCTGCAGGTGGCGCCAACGTCGTGACCCAGGACGGCTACGTGGGCTACTCGGTCGAGCAACTCGTCACCGATGACCCGGCGGTCTATCTGGCCACCCTCGGCTCGATGTCCGATCCCGCCGACCTGTCCTCGCGCCCCGGCTTCGGTGACATCGACGCCGTCAAGACCGGGCGGGTCTTCGTCTTGGAGGACAATCTCGTAAGCCGACCGGGACCGCGCGTCGTCGAAGGCGTGCGCTTGATCGCCGAGGCGCTTCACCCCGACGCGTTCTAAGCTGCCGAGGAGGCCGCGAATGACCGCTCCGAACCGCATCCGCCGGGCGACCGTGATCGCGGCGCTGCTCGCCGGCCTCGCGCTCGCGATGCTCGTGGCGATCGGATTCGGGGCGGTCAGCATGGGCGCTGGCGACATCACCCGCGCCATCGTCCGCGCGATCACCGGCGAGGCGCGCGCGGCCGGCGATGCGGTGATCGTAGACATCCGCCTGCCCCGCGTGCTCCTCGCCGCGCTCGTCGGAGCGTGCCTCGCCTCGGCCGGCGTGCTCTACCAGGCGCTCTTCCGCAATCCGCTCGCCGACCCGTACATCCTCGGCATGTCGGCCGGCGCCGGCCTCGGCGCGGTGATCGCCCTCACGCTCACCGCCTCGGCCACGGCGCTGCGCTTCGGCGTGGTGCCGGCGGGGGCGTTTGTCGGCGCCGTGCTCACTATCGTGCTCGTGGTGCGTCTCGCATCACTGCGAGGCACGCTGGACGTGACCTCGCTGCTGCTCGCAGGAGTCGCCATCTCCTACGTGCTCTCCGCGCTCACATCGTTCGTGATGGTGTTCTTCCGCGAGTCGATGACTTCGGTCGTCTTCTGGATGATGGGCGGGCTCACCGCGGCTTCCTGGCCGTATGTCGCTATGGTGACCCCGATGTTGGCGCTGGGACTGGCGATCCCGATGCTGGCAACGCGGGAGCTCAACCTCATGCTGCTGGGCGAGGAACGCGCCGGCGAGCTCGGCGTGGACGTCGAGCGCTTCAAGAGATTACTGCTCGGAGTCGGCGCGCTTCTCGTGGCGGCGGCCGTCGCCGTCTCCGGGCTGATCGGCTTCATCGGCCTGATGACGCCGCACATGGTGCGCCTCGTGATCGGCCCCGACCACCGGGTACTGCTTCCCGCGTCGGCCATCGGCGGCGCCATCCTGATGGTGCTTGCCGACCTTGCCGCACGCACCGTGCTGGCACCGGTCGAGATACCGGTGGGCATCGTGACCGCGCTCTTCGGCGGCCCGTTCTTCATCTGGCTGCTCGTGCGCAGGAACGGCCACCGGTGAGCGCGCGGCTCGCATACGAGCGCGCGACGGTCGGCTACCCGGGCGTGACGGTGGTGCGCGATGCGACGCTCGCGGTCGCGCCGGGCGAGGTCGTCGGGCTGATCGGCCCCAACGGAGCGGGAAAGTCCACGCTGCTCCGAGCGGTCACCGGGACCGCGCGCGTCTCCGACGGGCTCGTCACGCTTGGCGGGCAGTCACTCGCCGAGCTCGGCCCGCGCGACCGCGCACGCATCGTCGGCGTGGTCCCACAGAACGTGAGCGCGGCCTTCTCCTTCAGCGCGCGCGAGTTCGTGCTCATGGGACGCCACCCGCATCTCGGCAGGCTGCAGCAGGCCGACGGTGGCGACATCGCCCTGGCCGAGGAGGTCATGGCGCGCACCGATACGCTGCGTCTGGCCGACGAGCCGGTCGACACGCTTTCCGGCGGTGACCTGCAACGGCTCGCGCTCGCTCAGGCGCTGGCCCAGCAGCCCTCGGTGCTCCTGCTCGACGAGGCGACGAGCCACCTCGACCTCAACCACCGGCTCCAAGTCCTCGACCTGGTGCGCGAGCTTGCCGACGGAGGGCTTGCGGTGCTTGCCGTCTTCCACGATCTGGACCTCGCGGCGCGCTTCAGCGATCGCCTCGGCGTGGTGGATGCCGGCGCGCTCGACCCGATCGGTCCGCCCCCCGACGTGCTCACCGTGCCGATGCTGGCGCGGGTCTTCGGCGTGCGCGCGGTGGTCGGGACCGACGCGGTGACGGGCGCGGTGGCGGTCACGCCGGTGCTGCGCGACGAGGCGGTGACCGGCGACCGTCGCGGCCGCGTGCTCGTCGTGGGGGGTTCGGGGACCGCCGCACCGCTCCTGCGTCGCCTCCACCTCGCCGGCTACGACGTCGCAGCCGCCGCGCTCAATCGGGGAGACGTCGATCAGGCGGTCGCCGAGGCACTCGGGCTCGAGCGGGTCGACCTGCCGGCCTTCGGGGAGGTGGACGCGGCAGCCGAGGCTGCGGTCGGACGCATGGCGGCGCAGGCCGACGCGGTGATCGTGGCCGCGGTCCCCTTCGGGCGTGCCAACCTCGGCAACCTGCGCGCGCTGGAGCCCGCCGCATCGCGGACCGTCTTCATCGGCGAGTTCGGACCCGACCGCGAGTTCTCGGGTGGTGAGGCCACACGGCTCGTGGCCTCGCTGCACGCAGCAGGCGCAGCAACGGTAGCCGATGCGGACAGCGCCGTGGCCGAGGTGGGACGGCTTACCTCCGGCGGTAGCCGGCCGTCTGGTCGATGAGCGCGCGGCACTGCTCTTCCCACTCGCACCCTTCGCACGCGAGCGCGCGCCACCGTTCGATGATCCTCTGGACGGAGAGCGTGGCCACGCCCCACTCGAACTCCTGACCCTCATCGAGCTCGAGCATCTCCAGGGCGAGGGCGTCGAGCACACGGATCGCGTGCTCGCTCTCGGGTTCCTGGGCGCACTGCTCGAGTGCGTACGACGGGCACGCGATGCAGACGTCGTCGGCACCCACCACGGCCACACCCTTCTCTCCCCGGGTGAACCGGTCGACGATGGTGAAGAGGTGGTGTGCGAACTCCGCCGAGTAACCCTGGCCGTGGAAGTACTGCAAACAGATCAGGTGATGGCCCCGGATGCGCAGACCGCGCTCGCTCACGGCAGTCAACTCACCGGGATGACGGGTGGAGCAGGGTTGTAGCCCGGGCCCATCGCGGAGGGCGGCACCCGGCGCGAGTCGATCCACGCCGTCCCGGCCCACGCGAGCCCGCCAGCGGTCACCGCTACGAGCGCAGTCACGAGTGCGTACCGTGTCAGGAGCGTTCGGGGTGCGTGCATCGGATGGTCTCCTCGAACCCGGGTGACGTGACCCGGCTCGCGCAAACCGTGTGCCAGCACTGCTACAGCTGCAGCACGCACGGGCTCTCCTGGCGCGCCGCCTCGACGCGTGCCGGATGGCCGAGGCGGGCGAGGGCGCCGACCAGCGCGGTCGTCGCGAGGTGCGCGGTGTTGTTCGTCGACGAGAGGTGCAGCCCGACGACACTGGCGAGCCGGTCGGTGGCGAGCGTGGTGACGAGCCCGGCCGCGGCCGCGTTGGACAGGTGCCCCTCGGCCGAGCGGATCCGCCGCTTGAGGAACCACGGGTAAGGACCGCGCTCGAGCATCTCCTCGTCGTGGTTGCTCTCGATGGCCAGCGCAGCGCATCCCGCCAGTGCCTCGAGCATCTCATCGGTGACCAGGCCCGAGTCCGTCAGAACGCCGAGCGAGCGGCCACACCTGCCCGTGAAGCGGAACCCGAGCGGCTCGGCCGCGTCGTGCGAGGTGCGAAACGTCGCGACGGCGATCGAGCCGATGCTGACCGTCTCGCCGGGGACGAGGACCCGCACCTCGGGGACCCGCCCGTCGAGGTCCGATGCCACTCGCGTGCCGCGCGAGGCGTAGACGGGGATGCGGTGACACGACGCGAACACCCGAACGCCCCTCAGGTGGTCCGAGTGCTCGTGGCTCACCAGCACTGCACGCACGGTCGACGGGTCGATGCCGGCGCACCCCAGCCTGCGGTCGGTCTCGCGTGCCGAGAACCCGCAGTCCAGGAGCACCGTCTCCTCGCCGCTGGATATGGCGAGCGCGTTTCCCGCTGAGCCCGATCCCAGCACCGTCGCGCGAAGCACGGGTGCGGGCTCGGGTGTGTCGCGATCTGATGGCATGCGGCAAGTCTACCGCACGCGCACGACACCGGTTCGCGCTGCGCTCGCGTCGTCCGGAACTACTCGGCTCCCAGTGCGTCGCGGGCATGACCGATTGCCGCCCGCGCCTCGGCTTCGGCAACGTCCATCGCGTCGAGCACCTCGTCGAAGTTGTGGAAGCCCATCGAGTTCTCCGAGACGATCAGGTTCTCCCAGAGCACGTGTGCCTCGCGGTGCGACTCCAGCGCCGCCCGGCGTGCGGACTCGTCGATCGCCGCTCCTCCCTCGACGGCCTCGCGCACCTCGCCGAGCGCTGCGACGGAGGATGCGAGGAGCTCCTGGACGATCTTCTGGCGCTCGTAGACCTCCTCCTGGCCGGCGATGGCCTCAGCGGTCCGGTCGCGGTGGCACAGCGCGCACGGGTTGTAGCGCGCACTCGTTCGCAGGCCGACCACATCGGCGAACGCGTCGAAGGTCTCACGCTCTCCGTACTTGTACGGACTCGTGAACCAGTGACTGCGCACCCACGTGCCGGTTGCGGTCTGCACGCGCGGCATGTGGCAGCTCGCGCAGGATGCACCGGCGTCGTAGTGGGGGCTGTTCCAATACAGCTCGGTCTCCGGGTGCTGACTCTTGATGAGCGGCTCACCGATGATCGCGTGCGTCCAGTCCTGGCGGTAGTCGAAGACGTCGAGGTACTCCTCGTGCAGGTTGGCCGCCTTCGTCCAGCCGAAGTGGTCGCGCACCACGCCGTCCACGCCGCTCCGCCCGCAGCTGTACTCCACGTGGCACTGCGCGCACAGAAGCGTCTCACGGTCGCGCGCTCCCGCCGTCTCGAAGCTCGATGCGGCGTTCGGGTCGTACGGGTTGACGCCACCCTTCTCGATCGCCTCGAGCATCGCGGGCCTCAGCACGCGCTGGGCGGCGCTGTGCGGATCGTGGCAGTGGTTGCAGCCCGCACCGTAGGGCATCGTCTCCTTGATGGCGGCGATAGTGGCGGCCCAGAGCATGTTCTGATGCTCGGAAGCATCGTCGTTCGGATCGGGACGCGACGTGTAGGTGCGTCCGCCCGCGTATCGCGCCGTGGCGAGCACCTCGTAGTTCCGGAAGTCGGTATCGAGCTCCAGGGTCGTGCCGGCGGGGACGACGACCTCGCGCGCGGGGGAGTCCTCGGTCGCAGTGTGCGTGAGCGTGATCGTGCGGTCCTCGGGCACCGTCAGGACGGCGCCGGTGCTCCACGCCCACGCGATCTTGGTGGACTTGCACTGCACGCACGTCTCGAACTTGCCGCGCAGCGTCTCGTAGTGGTCCTCGAGCATGTAGCGGTGTGCACCCTCCTCGGCGTACTCGCGGGTGAAGCCGTGACCGGCGATGATGGTGTTGTACTCGGGGAACTCGTCGGACTTGTGGATCGCGGGCTCGCGCTGCGATCCGCCAAACGGCCCGACCTTCACGTTGTCGTCGTACAGGTAGGTGGCCGCGATGGTCTCGTGGCACCGCGCACAGCTGTCGATGCGCCAGTCGATGGCCACGCTCACACCCTCGGGGTCGGCTGCGTGGTCTGCGGCGCCCTCGTGGCAGTCCGAGCAGCCGATCGCCGTGTGAGGTCCGGAGGCGTGGTCTGCCACCGCGATGTCGTGGCACTCCTCGCCCGAGCACGACTCGCGGGCCTCGGCGACCGCCGCCGGCTCGTGGTCTACGCCGCCACAGCCGGCCAGCGCGACCACCAATACGCAGCCCAGCAGTACCGCGATGAGTGTCTGGGGCCGGACACGCACCTTCGACATGAGCTCCCCCCTCCGCCGGGCGCGCCCCCGCGGGAGGTGCGCACACCGGTACACGTCTGTATCTACCCGGACCTCTTCAACGCGGTCACCGGTCTCCCCTGCGTCACGACTTGGGAAAGAGCGGTTCCGCCAGGCCGATGATGTGGAACATAGAGCGATAAGGCCCGCAGGCACCGGGGCCGCGACATCCATGGGTAAGGAGGACCGATGCAGGTCAAAGTCTACGCGCTCTCGACGTGTCCGTACTGCCGGATGGCCAAGCGCTACCTGGACGACGGCTCCGTCGAGTACGAGCTGACAGAGGTCGACAAGCTGGAAGGTCAGGAGAAAGACGATGCGATCGCAGAGGTCAGGCGGATCTCGGGCGGCGCATCGTTCCCGGTCGTAGTCGTCGGCGATGAGGTCATCGTCGGCTTCAACAAGAAGCGGATCAAGGAGCTGTTGGATCTGTGAGCAGCGGATCGGTACGCAGACGCTTCGAGCCCGGAACGACGATCGGCGACCTCAAGAAGTACATGGAGCCGTTCGCCCTGCGGCTCGGTTATCGATTCAATGACGACGAGGAGTTCGTCGACGAGATCCTCTCTGCAGAGATCGAGATCCTCGACGAGACCGGCGACGTGTACTGCCCCTGCCGGGTCCGCACCGGGGACCCCAAGGAGGACGTCAAGATCATCTGCCCGTGCATCCCGTTTTACGCAGACGAGTTCGCGAAGCTTCAGAAGTGCTGGTGCGGCCTGTTCGTGCGCACCGACGTGAAGGACGGGAGCGCACTGCATGGAGTGATAGAGGCGCCGACCAGCGGCTCGGCCGAGGTGCCCGTGGCGCTTCTTGCCGAGTTTCCGCCGGGGACCCTTCGCACGGTCCGCATCGCCAAGCGCGAGATCGCGCTCGCGCGCATCGGGGACGAGTTCTTCGCGCTCGGCAACGTGTGCCGGCACGCGTTCGGTCCGCTCGGGCAGGGTTTCCTCGACGGCTACTACGCGATCTGCCCCTGGCACGGGTGGCGGTTCGATGTCCGCGACGGCACCACCGATCACCCCGGCGCCGACGTGGCGACCTACCCGACAAGCGTGCGCGACGGCTACGTGTTCGTAACCGTGTAGGTGCGGAGGCCTGAGGGAGGGGTCGACCGCGAGTTCCGCGCCCAAGAAGGTGACCGCCGGGCTCGGACGGAAGGGGTCGAGCGCGAGTTCTGCAGTGAATGGAAGAGGCCGCCCGGGGTGGGCGGCCTCTTCCATTCGGGACGAAGCTGTCTGAGCGAGCGACCCCTTCCGTCCGGGCCTACTCGGCAGACGCTTCGTCCTTCTTGAACAGCTCGGCGATCCCGCCGATCGAGCCCATGATCCCGCTGACCTCCATCGGCAGGAAGACCTTGTTGGCGGCGCCGTTCGCGATCGCCTGCAGGGCCTCGAGGTAGCGAACCGCGATGAGGTCGTTGGTCGGATCTCCCCGGTGGATCGCGCCGAAGACGTTCTCGATGGCGTTCGCTTCACCGGCTGCCAACTCGATCTTCTCGAACTTCTGCGCCTCCGCGACCTCTCTGATGGCCTGGGCCTGGCCCTCGGCCTCGAGGATCTTGGCCTGTTTGAAGCCCTCCGCGCGGGTGATGGCCGCCTGCTTGTCGCCGTCGGCTTCGAGGATCAATGCGCGGCGCGTGCGCTCGGCCTTCATCTGGCGGTGCATCGCCTCGGTGACGTCGACCGGCGGCTCGATGCGCTGCAGCTCGACGCGCACGACTCGCACGCCCCACTTGTCGGTGGCGTCGTCGAGGATCTGCCGTAGTGCGGCGTTGATGGTCTCGCGGCTCGTGAGCGACTCGTCGAGCTGCATCTCGCCGATGACGTTACGCAGGTTTGTCTGCGCGAGCTTGGTGGCGGCCATGTAGAAGTTCGCCACGTTGTACATGAGCTTCACGGGGTCGGTCGCCTCGTAGTACACGACCGCGTCAACCGTGACCACGACGTTGTCCTTGGTGATGACCTCCTGCGGCGGAACGTCGACCACGTTCTCGCGCATGTCGATCTTCGTGATGCGGTCGACGAACGGGATGATGAAGTGCAACCCCGAGTCGTAGGTATGCTGGTACTTGCCGAGACGCTCGACGATACCCTTCTCGTACGGGCGCACGATGCGTATCGCCGCGATAGCGTAGACGAGGAGCACCAGCACCACGACGATGCCGAACGCGACCGGTGCAAATCCCTCAAACATGGCTCTCTCCGATTCCTCTGCGACCTATCAGGCCGGTATCCGATCAGCTGACTCTTCAGACCTCCGGGTGGACCACAAGGTGCGTGCCGTCGACGCGGTCGACGACCACGCGCGTGCCCACCGGCACGGGTTCGTTGCCCGGGGCGTCCGCCCGCCACTCCTCACGCTCGATGCGTACCATGCCCACCCTGCTGTCGGGCGTGAGTTCCTCGATCACCACGCCCGCCTTGCCGACCAATCTGTCGACCCCGGTGCGCATCGGTGGATCGTGAGTGATCCGGTCTGCGTAGCGTCTCAGCAAAACCAGCATGAGTGCCGAGACGAACACGAAGGCGACCCACTGCCACCCGACGCTCACGCCGAGGAACTCCATCAGTGCGGCGACCGCGGCACCGATGCCGAAGGGCAGCATGAAGAAGCCCGCCGTGAATATCTCGGCGATCAACAGGAACGCGGCGAGTAGCACCCAGACCCAGAACCAGATGTTGGGATCGCCCATCTATGCCTCCCTGGCACGTGTGAACCAGTCAACTCCTACCAGCACTATATACCGCCCCGGAGCACGACGCTGACATCTCGCGACCGGGGTGTGACTTGACGCGCCACACACCGCCCCACCATACTGCACTACAGCAATCGAAGTACTGCGGAATCGTCGTACCGATGCACAGGAGGTCGCATCCCATGAGAGTCTCCCAGCGCCTGGACTACGCGTTGCGCGCGCTGACCGCCATCGCCGCGCTGCCGCCGGGAACCACGATGGCCGCCGGAGAGGTGGCTGACCGGCTCGGTCTGCCAAGGCGCTTCGTCGAGCAGCAGATCACCCTTCTGGCCAAGCAGGGCCTCGTGGTAAGCCAGCGGGGAGCACGCGGCGGGTGTTCGCTCGCCCGCCCGGCATCGGAGATCAGCGTGGCCGAGGTCGTCGAGGCTCTCCAGGGCTCGGTGCTCGACGTACCGTCGGTGACCGACTCGGCAGTCTCGGAGATGTGGGCTGACGCCGCCAGGAGCTTGCGCGATGTACTGAGCGAGACCACGCTGGCGGGGCTCGTCGAGCGCCAGCGTGCGATCGACAGCAGCACGATACCCATGTATCACATCTAGTGCCACGTGCATAACGCGGCGTTCCACTTGTTGTTGTTCGCAGGCACAGTCTGGTACACTCCGCGAAATCCAAAGGGGAGGGATGCCCCTGGGATGGGAAAGTGCCGGGCGCCACTCGGCGTCCGGCGCAGTGATGTGTGTGACTACACACGGGAGCTAAGGGAGGAACGGGATGAGCGTGGCTAAGAGCAAGCGTCTCTTCGCCGTGATCGCCATGCTTGTGGTGCTGGCGATGACCGTCACCGCATGCGGTGGCAACGGCGATGCTGACGGCGGCGACGGCGACACGGCTGACCTCGTCGAGGTCAAGATCGGTGTCAGCTCGCCTTTCACGGGTGACGTTGCCGCACTCGGCACGGGTATCCGCAACGGTGCCCAGCTGGCGATCGAAGAGGCTGCTCCTGAGCTCGAGGAGATGGGCATCAAGCTGTCGATGCTCGCCGTCGACGATGCTGCCGACCCCAAGACCGGCGTCAATGCTGCAAACCAGATGGTCTCCGATAGTGCGGTCGTCGGTATCGTCGCGCACCTGAACTCGGGTGTCTCGATCCCCACTTCCGCCGTCTACAACGAGGCCGGCGTCGTCCAGGTATCGCCTGCGTCGACCAACCCTGCGCTCACGCTGCAGGGCTTCGAGAACGTCTTCCGCGTCTGCACGATCGACACCGTCCAGGGTTCGTTCGCTGCTGAGTACGCCTACGACGAGCTCGGCTTCACCTCGGTCGCCGTCATCGACGACTCGACCCCGTACGGCGAGGGTCTCGCCGCCGAGTTCGCGGCCGCATTCGAGGCCAAGGGCGGCACCGTGACCTCCAAGGACAAGGTGCAGGTCAAGGACCAGGACTTCACCGCTCTGGTCACCAAGATCCGCGCTGACAGCCCGGACCTGATCTACTTCGGTGGCATGTACACCGAGGCCGCGCTCGTCTCCAAGCAGTCCAAGGAGGCCGGCTTCGAGGGCCCGACGATGGGCGGCGACGGTCTGTACACCCAGCAGTTCGTCGATATCGCCGGTGCCGCGAACGCCGAGGGCGACTTCTCGACCTCCATCGGCCTGCCGCTCGTCGAGCAGCCGAAGGGCCAGGAGTTCACCGACATGTTCGAGGCCACCTTCCCCGGCCAGACCATCGAGGCGTACGACACCTATGCGTATGACGCCACCATGGTCGTCGTCGAGGCCATCAAGGCAGTCGCCGCTGACCTCGGGGTCGAGGAAGTCACCTCGGCTGCCGGCAAGCAGGCCATCATCGAGGCCGTCGCTGCCACCAACATGCAGGGCGTGACCGGTATCGTCTCGTTCGACGAGAACGGCGACACCACCAACAAGGCCGTCACTCCGTACGTCGTACGCGACGGCGCCTGGGTCCCCTACACCAACTAGTAGGGACTGAGAAAGCTTCGCAATCATGCGGTCCGGGCGGGACACGAGAGTGACCCGCCCGGACCGGCGTGAGCGCAGCGAGGAGATTCTCAGGTCGACCCCGTGAGGTCGTGCCGCCTACAAGGATCACGGATGGAGCACTCGTGTCTGCCGAACTCGGAATCATCGCCCAACAGTTCGTCAACGGGATAACACTCGGAGGGATGTACGCCCTCCTCGCGCTCGGGTACACGCTCGTCTACGGCATCCTTCTCATGATCAACTTCGCCCACGCGGAGATGTTCATGTTCGGAGCGTACGTGGGCCTGTTCACCCTGCAGGGGCTGTCCCGGATCGCCTTCTTCACGTCGAGCGGCCCCGCACTGCTGCTGCTCTACGTACTGACCTTCCTGATCGCCATGATCGCGACCGGTATCCTTGGCGTGGTCATCGAGCGCTTCGCGTACCGGCCGCTCAGGCACGCGCCACGGCTCGCGCCGCTCATCTCGGCTATCGGCGTGTCGCTCTTCCTTCAGAACGCCGCACTGCTCTGGATCTCGTCGCGCTCGCTTCCCTTCCCGGTCCTGTTCGAGGTCCGGACCTTTCGCATCGGCGGCGCGAGCATCTCCTCGATGCAGATCCTCATCATCGTCACCACGATCGTCCTCATGCTGGTGCTCGACAGCTTCGTGTCGCGCACCCGCCTCGGCAAGTCGATGCGCGCGACGTCTCAGGACCGGGACACCGCGGGCCTCATGGGAATCGACATCAACCGCGTCATCGCGCTGACCTTCTTCATCGGTCCGGCGCTCGGTGCCGCTGCCGGTATCTTCTCCGGCATGTACTACGGAAACATCAAGTACAACATGGGCTTCATCCCCGGCATCAAGGCGTTTACCGCCGCGGTTGTCGGTGGCATCGGCAACCTTCGCGGCGCGATGCTCGGTGGCTTCCTCATCGGACTGCTCGAGTCGCTGGCGGCTGCCTACATCAGCACCGGATACAAAGACGTCATCGCGTTCGTGGTCCTCATCATCGTCCTGATCTTCAAGCCCGGTGGTCTTCTGGGCGAGTCCGTAGCGGAGAAGGTGTAGCCATGGGAGCTATCAGAAACGGCCTTGTGGCGGTCAACGACTTCTTCTCGACGCGGGTGGGCAGGATCGCGTTCTTCTTCGTGCTCGCGCTGATCACGCTCTTCCTGCCGGTGATGTTCCAGGCGGCCGGAAACGTGTTCATGGTCCGCATCTTCGCGCTGGTGGGCATCTACGTGCTCCTGGCGCTCGGGCTCAACATCGTTGTCGGATACGCCGGCCTGCTGAACCTCGGGTACATCGCGTTCTACGCGGTCGGGGCGTATGCGGGCATGAACCTCGGCTTCCTCATGCAGGAGCTGCTCAAGGGGCTCGGCTTCCTCGGCGAGCGGCCGGAGAACTGGTCGTACTGGGTGCTGCTGCCGTTTGCCGCGGTACCGGGCGTTCTGGCGGGCATCATGATCGGTGCGCCGGTCCTGCGTCTGCGCGGCGACTACCTCGCGATCGTCACGCTGGGCTTCGGTGAGATCGTCCGCATCGCGGTCACCAACGACATCTTCGGGATCAGCAACGGGGCCTCCGGTCTTCCGGGCGTAGGCCAGACGGTGGCGCCGGTCGCGGGGCAGATGTGGGTGCGCGAGAACCTGTCCTTCGGCAACTTCCTGTTCTCCAAGGACCTGTACTGGTACTTCATCATCGTCGCGCTCGTGCTCTTTGCGATCCTCGTGATCACGCGGCTCGACAACTCGCGTCTGGGACGTGCGTGGGTCGCGATGCGCGAGGACGAGGTCGCCGCCTCATCGGTCGGCGTCAACATCCTCACCACCAAGCTCTGGGCGTTCGCCCTCGGCGCCGCATGGGGCGGTATCGCCGGACATACGTACGCCTACTGGGTCGGATTCATCAGCCCCGAGTCCTTCAACTTCATGGAGTCGGTGCTCGTGGTCTGCATGGTCGTCCTCGGCGGCATGGGCTCGATCCCCGGCACGATCCTCGGCGCGGTACTCATCACCGCCGTGCCCGAGGTCATCAGGGCGCTCGCTGCCTCGCCGCTACTCTCCGGCGTGCTGACGCCCGAGCAGGCGTCGCTCGTGGGCGATTACCGGTTCCTGATCTTCGGTGGGCTGATGGTCGTCATGATGGCGCTCAGACCGCAGGGCATCCTGCCATCGAAACGCCGGGCACGCGAGCTGCAGCCGGTCGACGACACGATCCTCGCACAGGAGAACCAGCAGCTCTGGGAGGCGGAGCACAAGCATGATTCCGACAGCGACATCATCTAGCGCGGACGAAAGGCGCTGACGCGACATGGCAATGCTAGAAGTCAACAACGTCACGATGCAGTTCGGTGGCCTGAAGGCCCTCTCCAACGTGGACTTCCGCGTGGAGGAGGGCGAGATCGTCGCGCTC
Organism: Coriobacteriia bacterium; assembly: GCA_019429145.1. Taxonomy (GTDB): domain Bacteria; phylum Actinomycetota; class Coriobacteriia; order Anaerosomatales; family SLCP01; genus SKKZ01. The sequence continues at coordinate 15,142 of JAHYJI010000033.1, forward strand.
ATCGGGCCGAACGGCGCCGGGAAGACCACGCTGTTCAACCTGCTGACCGGCATCTACAAGCCCACCGAGGGGACCATCGAGTTCTCGGGGACCTCGCTCGTGGGCAAGAAGGCGCACCGCATCTGCATCATGGGTATCGCCCGGACGTTCCAGAACATCCGCTTGTTCGCCAACATGACCACGCTCGAGAACGTCATGGTGGCACGCCACACCCGGACCAAGGCCTCGCCGCTGATGTCGGTCTTCCGCACGCCGAACTTCAAGCGTGAGGAGGAGCACACCGTCGACGAGGCCCGCAAGTGGCTCCGGTTCGTCGGTCTGGAGAGCAAGGCCAACGAGCTTGCGATGAACCTGCCCTACGGCGAGCAGCGCAAGCTTGAGATCGCACGCGCGCTGGCCACCGAGCCCAAGCTCATCCTGCTCGACGAGCCGGCGGCCGGCATGAACCCGCAGGAGACGGCGTCGCTAACCAAGCTCATCGGCCGTATCCGTGAGGCCGGGGTGACCGTACTTCTCATCGAGCACGACATGAAGGTGGTCATGGGTATCGCCGACCGCGTCTCCGTGCTCGACTTCGGTGAGAAGATCGCCGAGGGCTTGCCCGAGGAGATCCAGCGCGATCCTAAGGTCATCGAAGCGTACCTGGGCAGTGGCGCCGAGGCGCTCATGGCCGAGGGCTAGGAGGGCACTGCAGTGCTGAAAGTCAACGACCTACATACCTTCTACGGGAAGATCGAGGCGCTCAAGGGCATCACGATCGAGGTCCACGAGGGCGAGATCGTCACGCTGATCGGCGCCAACGGCGCCGGCAAGTCCACGACGCTCAAGACCATCTCGGGCCAGATCGCACCGCGCACCGGCTCGATCGAGTTCCTCGGTGAGCAGATCGCCGGGATGCCCGCGCACCTCGTGACCGCCAAGCGTGTCATCCAGGTGCCGGAGGGCCGTCGCATCTTTCCGCAGATGTCGGTTCGCGAGAACCTCGAGATGGGTGCGTTCCTGCGCAACGACAAGGACGAGATCGCTGCCGACCTGGAGAAGGTCCTCGAGCTCTTCCCCCGCCTGCGCGAGCGCGTCGCCCAGAAGGGCGGTACGCTTTCCGGCGGCGAGCAGCAGATGCTTGCTATCGCCCGTGGGATGATGGCGCGACCCAACCTCCTCATGCTCGACGAGCCGTCCATGGGCCTCGCGCCGGTCATCGTGGAGGTCATCTTCGACACCATCAAGAAGCTCAACAAGGCCGGGACCACCATCTTGCTGGTCGAGCAGAACGCGGCGATGGCGCTGCAGGTGGCCGACCGGGGATACGTGCTGGAGACCGGCTCGGTCGCGCTGACCGGAACGGGCAAGGAGCTCCTCGGCAACGAGCGCGTCCGCAAGACCTACCTCGGAGAGATCTAGAACGACCTGCGTCACGGCGACCAACGGCGGCCCGGTTCGAGTATTCGAGCCGGGCCGCTTCCTGTCGAGCGTGGCAACGGACCGGTGACAGTCGCCCGACGGCGGTGCATGCCGCGCGTAGTACGGGTACCTCTACCGGGTAGGCCACTCCCTAAGGAGGTTGTCATGAGAACAGGAAGCGTTCGGGCCCGGACGGTCCTCGGCGCGCTACTCGTCGTTCTCATGCTCGCCGTCGCGCTGGTGGGGATCAGCACGTGCGTGTCCACCACGCCTGACGAGCCAGAGGAGCCCGCCGTCGAGCCGACCGCCACGCCCGAGCCCGGAGAGCCCGCGGAACCCGCAGAGCCCGGGGAGCCTGAGGGCACCAGTGAACTGACCATCTACCTGGTCAGGGGCGAGACGCTCGGCGTCACGATCAGGGAGGTTCCCGGGACCGTCGCCGTGGCGCGCGCTGCGCTCGAGGAGCTGCTCGCCGGTCCAAGTGACCTCGACGACGAGGCCGGCCTGACCACCGCTATCCCGGAGGGCACTCGTCTGAACGACGTGTCCGTCGCCGACGGTGTCGCGACCGTGGACGTGAGCCCCGAGTTCGAATCGGGTGGGGGCTCCCTCTCGATGCAGCTGCGCGTTTCGCAGGTGGTCTTCACTCTGACGAGTTTCCCGACGGTCGACGTGGTGGCCTTCATGATCGACGGGCAGCCGGTCGAGGCCATCGGCGGCGAGGGAGTCATGGTCGATCCTCCCGTGAGCCGGGCCGCTTTTGCGGACAACACGCTGCCGGCGATACTGCTCGAGTCACCGGGTCCGTGGCAGGAGGTCTCCAGCCCGTTGCGCATCACCGGGACGTCGAACACGTTCGAGGCCACCTTCAACTACGAGATCGTCGATCCGGCCGGCGTGATCGTTGCCGAGGGGTTCGGCACGGCGACGGCAGGAACGGGCACGTG
>JAHYJI010000034.1 GCA_019429145.1 Coriobacteriia bacterium
CCGCTTCGGCGGGGAGCTGCCGGCGTTCAACTTCGACGCCTACCTCGCGCTCGCTCCGGTCATGACGCTGGTCTACCTCGGCGCAGGCTACATCTATGGCCTCTACGAGCCCGAACGCACCGAGAGCGCATGGTCGCTGGCGCGTGCCGCGTTCATGGCGATCTCGCTGGGCGCGGTGCTCACCGCGGCGATCTCGTTCTTCGGCGGCCCGCGGTTCTTCGCCTTCTCCCGTCTCGCGATCCTCATCGGTTGGGCGATCGACATCGCGCTCGTGATGGGGTGGCGGCTCGCGTTCATGCGGGTCGCGTCGATCCGCTGGCCGGAGCAGCGCGTGGTGATCGTGGGCACAGGACGCCTTGCCCGCGAACTCGCCGGAGAGCTGCAGAACCGCGCCCGCTGGGGGTACCGGGTCGTCGGGCTGCTCGGGGCCGAGGGCGCAGAGTCCCCGGGTGAGGCGAGCGCCCCGGACTCCCCGCCGCTCCTCGGCACGGCGGAGGACGCGGCGCGCGTGGTTGCCGAGCACCGCGTCGACCGGCTCATCGTCGTCTCGCCCGTGGAGCTGCGCAGCTTCGTCGAACGCCTCGCCGTCGCCGATGAGATCGACGTGCGCATCGACGTCGTTCCCGAGCTCTACGAGGTCTTCATCGGCACGCTCGACAGCGTGGTCGCCGACATCCCGCTCATGGAGATCACACGTACCGGCGTTCCGCAGTGGCACGCGCCGCTCAAGCGGGTGGTCGACCTCGTCGGCGCCGCCGTCCTTATCGTCGTGCTTTCACCGGTCTTGCTGCTGTGCGCACTCGCCGTGCTGCTCACGATGGGCTGGCCCGTCCTCTACGTGCAGGAGCGCTCCGGCCGTGAGCTGCGCCCCTTCAAGCTGCTGAAGTTCCGCACGATGGTTCGCGATGCCGAGCGCGAGTCCGGGCCGGTGCTTGCTGCCGAGGACGACTCTCGCATCACGCCGGTCGGCCGATTCCTGCGGCGGTACCGCCTCGACGAGCTGCCGCAGCTCGTGAACGTCCTGCTCGGGCAGATGAGTTTTGTCGGGCCGCGGCCCGAGCGCCCGTACTTCACCGAGCAGTTCTGTGCCGGGATCCCCGGCTACCGCGAGCGGTTCCGCATCAAGCCCGGCGTCACGGGGCTCGCGCAGGTATCCGGAGATTATGCGACGACTCCGGAGCGCAAGCTCAAGTACGATCTCATCTACCTGTATCATCAGTCGTTGTCCATGGACCTGCAGATCGTCGTCGACACGGTGCGCGTGGTGCTCGCCGGGCGAGGCGCGAGATAGGGGAGCGCGTGGCTAAGTCCGGCAAGAGGCGTGCACAGGCGGTGCCACAGAAGCGTGCTGTGGCACCGAAACAGCCCGCGATGACCGGTGCCCAGCGCGTCGCATGGATCGCCCTGCACGTGCTCGTCTTCTCGGTGCCCCTTGCGATGGGCAACTGGACCTGGCTGCCGGGCGTCAACGCGCCGTTCACCTTCGACCAGTTCGACATCGTCAAGGTCTTCCTGCAGCGGGGCGTCACCCTGGTGGCCTTCGCGGCCTGGGCGTACCACATCCTCGTGCACGGCGGCACGGTGCGGCGCACCAAAGTCGACTACCTCATCCTCGCTGTCCTGGGCTGGATCGCGCTCTCCACTGTCTTCTCGGTGCACGTGCCCACGGCGGTCTTTGGCAAGTACCGGCGCTTCGAGGGCCTCATCTCCTTCGTCAACTACGCAACGATGTACTTCCTCGCGGTGCAGTTCCTCGACCGCATCTCGCGCGTTCGCTCGCTCGCGCGGACGCTCTTTGCCTCGGGCTCGCTCGTGAGCCTGTACGGCGTCATGCAGTACGTCGGCATCGACCCGCTGATCTGGGGACGGTTGCCGTTCGAGCAGAACCGCGCGTTCTCGACGTACGGCAACCCGGACCTGCTCGGCGGGTTCCTCGTGCTGCTGCTGCCCGTCGCGCTCGGCCTTGCGCTGTCCGAGAAGGACCAGCGCTGGCGCATGGCGTACTGGGCAGGCTTCCTCCTGGCCGTGCTGTGCTGGATAGTCGCGTTCACGCGCGGAGCGTGGATCGGTGGAGCGGTCGCGCTCGTCGTCCTGGGCGTAGCGGCGTGGCGCATGCGCACGAAACTGACCACCGTGGACGTGTCGTTTGCCGGTGGGGTGGCTGCGCTCGCGGCGATCGTGGTCGGCCGCAGTCTTACCGCCGACAATGCTGTGATGAACGTGTGGGCGCGCGTGGTGTCGATCTTCGACTTCGGAGCGGGCAGCGCGCTCACGCGCTTCCAGATCTGGGATGCCGCGTGGCGGGCCACACTCGACCGTCCGATCCTCGGATTCGGACCCGATACCTTCCGCCTGGTCTTCCCGGGCTACAAGCCTATCGAGTACGTGCAGGTGGCCGGCCACCTCTCGGTTGCAGATAACGTGCACAACTACTTCCTGCAGCTTACGGCCGCCATCGGCATTCCGGGCATGCTCCTGCTCTACGGGTTGTTCGCCACGGTGGCGGTGCTGTCGTTCCGCACCGCGTTTGTCCGGCCGGAGACCGACACCGATAACTCTCGGCTGATCGTCTCGGCCTTCTGGGCGGCGGCGGCCGGCTACGTCGTGCATCTGACCTTCGGGCTCTCCGTCACCGGCTCGACGTTTCTGCTCTGGATCGCCATGGCCGCACTGATGGCGCCGGGTGCCCGCACGGTCGAGGTGCGCCCGCCGTCGTGGGGGACGATCGCGGCGTACGCGGTGACCGTGGTGGTGGCCGCAGCGTCGATAGGCAACGTGGTCTACCTGCGTGCCGACAACCAGTACCTGCACAGCCGGCTCGGGGCGACCTTCGACGAGCAACTCGCCGCCGCCGAGAGCGCGGTGCGCCTCAACCCGTACAACGACATGTACCGTGCGCAGGTCGGCGTGGTGTACACGGACATCTTCCGGTCGCTCCTGCAGCAGGCGCAGCTAGCGGGTCAGGACCCGACGGCCACACTGCAGCAAGCCGAACAGTACTTCCGGACAGCCACCGCTTCGCTGCGAGAGACCATCGCCTTCGTGCCGCGCGAGTACGACAACTACCTGTTCATCACCAACGCCTACAACCTGGCGGGCCAGGGCTTGAGCGACTCGTACTTCCAGGATGCAGCGGAGTGGGCGCGAAAGGGCATAGAGATAAGCGAGTTCGGCCCGGGTATCCGCTTCCAGCATGCGGTGGCGCTCGATGGCATGGGAGACTCGCAAGCTGCGAGGGAAGAACTGGCCGCGGCGATCGAGATGGACCCGCGCTACGTCGACCCTCGCGTCTTCCTGGGCGAACTGCACGCTCGGGCGGGTGACGACGCGGCCGCTCTCGAGCAGTTCGAGCGTGTGAGAGAGCTTCAACCGCAATACCCGGGTATCGACGAGTTGATCGAGTCGGTTTCGGGCACATCAGCTCCTGAGGGCAGCTGACGTGCCCTCGCACGGCGAGTGAAGGGAATGGCGATGGCGCCAGCAAAGGTACCGCCCACAACCGTGCAGCGTCTCCCGGTCTACCTGCGCTGCCTCGTGCAGGCGAGCGCCATGCACATGCCGGTCGTGAACTCGGTCCAGATCGCCGAGATGGCCGGCACCAACGCCGCCCAGGTGCGTAAGGACCTCTCGTACCTCGGCGAGTTCGGCACGCGAGGTGTTGGCTACGATGTCGACTCGCTCATCACGCACCTCTCCAAGCAGCTCGGTCTGACCGAGAGCCGCAGGGTCGCCATCATCGGCTTCGGCCGCCTCGGCAGCGCGCTGCAGAGCTATCCGGGATTTGAAGAACGCCACATGAGGGTGGTAGCCGTGCTCGATGCCGACCCCGCCAAGATAGGGACCAGTGTCGGTGGTGTGACTATCGAGAGCGTCGAAGACCTCGCCGCGGTCGTGACGCGCGAGCGCGTTGAGATCGCGATCCTCACCGTCCCTGGACCGGCCGCGCAGGAGATCGCCGACCACCTCGTCGCCGCCGGCGTGCGAGCCATCATGAACTTCGCCCCGGTGCGCCTGCGCGTACCCGAGGGCGTCGAGGTGCGCCAGGCCGACCTTGCGGGCGAGCTGCAGGTGCTCTCGTTCCACCTGAACCCGCGAACGGCGGCCGTGTGACGCGAGCGCGTACGAACGGTGCGCCCGGCGGCAGCCGACGTGTCCCGCTCCGGTTGACCGTGGGCTTTGCCACACTGCTGGTTGCCAACATCGCCATCTGGTCGGTTCTTGCCTACGACTGGTCCACGGCGGTGCGCTACAGCGGGCCCGGCCAGGAGGAGATCGACGTGCGCCGCGAGGCGGTTCGCGGCGCTCCGCGTGACCCCGGTGCACTCCTGGCTCTGGCTTACGCGTACCAGCAGGCAGGACGCTACGACGATGCGCTCTTCACGTATGACGCGGTCTTGGAAGTCCTTCCGGTGGAGACTGCTGCCCTCTACAACCGTGGTGTGATCCTGTTCGAGTTGGGTGAGGATGCTGCTGCCGCAGAGTCGTTGCACTCCGCCCTCGAAGTGAACCCCGGTCATGTGCTGTCTGCCGCCGCGCTCGGCAGGCACTACATCGAACGGGGAGAGTACGAATCGGTACTTGACGTGGTACTGCCGGCGCTGGACCGCAGGTCCGGTGATGCCGACCTGCACTATCTGGCAGGCATCGCCTACGAGAGAACGGGAGATCTCGAGCAGGCCGAGGAGCGGTACCGGCTGGCGCTGGCGTACTATCCGGAGATGCGTGAGGCCAGCGACGCGCTTGCGAGACTCGGGGCAACCCCGTGAACGCGCACCGGAAGAAGCTGCTGACTCGAAGGTTCCTGATCGTCGCGAATGCCGCACTCGGCGTGATGCTGGTCGCGTCACTCGCCGTCCTGCTCTGGAACTTCTCATCTCGCGGGTACGTCACGCGGGGAGGTGAGGTGGTTGCGGGGGTACGACCGGTTCTCACGATCGAGGGCCCGGGTCGCGGCCACTACCCCGCGTTCGTCCGCCCGATGGCTGCGGCCTTCGGGCCTGACGGGTTTCTTCATGTGCTGGACTCCGGCAACGACCGGGTGGTCGTTCTGGAGATGAACGGACGATACGGGCTCGAGTTCGGCGGCTTCGGAGCGGTCGATCCTCCGTCCGGCCTCGAACCGTCGTGGTCCGAGGGACGAATGAACCATCCGGTGGGTATCGACGTGGACGAGGCAGGCAACATCTACGTCGCCGATCTGCGAAACGAGCAGGTACAGGTATTCGACCCGACGGGAGCGTTCGTTCGCCGGTTCCCTGACCCTGGTGAGACGATCGGGTCCGAGGCATCGGGCGGAAGTAGGACCGGGGTCGCGGCGACGGACGTGGCAGTCGCCGGCGGTTCCGTTTTCGTCGCTGCAGCCGACCGCATCGTGGTGTTCACGACGGAAGGTGAGTTCGTCCGCCAGTTCAACCGCGCTGCCCGGGACTCCATCGGGTTCGATACCATCACCGGTATAGACGCGAGCGATGACGGCCTCATCTACGTAGCGGACTCGGGAAACTCCCGCATACTCGTGCTCACCGACCGTGGCGCGCTGGTGTGGACCGTCGGCGTGAGCAGAAAGGTCGACGCTCCATCTTCGACGGTCGAGCCCGTCTCACCGTACGAGTTCGCGCTCCCGCGTGACATCGCGGTCATGGTCGACGGCAGTGTGGCCGTCCTGGATGCCGCGGAGTCGAGCATCGTCCTGTTCAGTCGGGACGGCGCCCTTCAGGGCCGGCACGGTACCCGGGGCTCGACCCCGGGGGCATTCTCCGCTCCGAGCAGCATCGATGCGCGCGGCGATCTGCTGCTCGTGACCGATACCGGCAACAACCGCGTTCAGGTCGTCCAGGTCGTGCGCTAGCTAGGCACTCGCATTGGCATGTGCCTCGCTTCACACAGAAGCATGAAAACCAAGTACCAGCATACGCCTGCACGCACACAAGCCGGATCTCTCTGCATGATCGTGGCCTTGGCAGCCCTCGCCCTCCTGGGCGCAGTGCTCCTGACGACCGTTGCTGAGGCATACGCATACGACCCGTCGAACTCGGCTCGTTCCTGCGCTGATTGCCATGGCCGGGTTGCCGACGAGGCGACCGAAACCGTCGCACCCACCCGCAAGGGTCCGCACGGCGCCTACGGGGCGACCACAAGCAAGTGCGCCACGTGCCACAGCGTGCACGCGGCCGCTGCCGACGGCTACGCGCTGCTGCCCGGTGCGACCGCCAAGGCGGTGTGCGAGTCGTGCCATGACGGGACCGGCGGGCACGGTGTGTACGGTGCTGTCGCGGCGCGTGGCGGGACCGTTCAATCTGCCCATCGCGTTGAGGTGACCAGCGAGATCCCCGGGGGTGATCCTGCAGGCGGCGCGCGCGCTGGCTTCTTCTCGGGCCCGGGCGCCACTCTCACCTGCACGGATTGCCACTCTCCACACGATTCGAACACCGTCGAGCCGTTCGTTGGCGACCGGTTGCGCTCGGCAGATGACACGGGTGCGGCTGTGCCGACCAACCGCTTGCTGAGGGCTCTGCCAGATGCCGACGGGACACGGATCGATCGCTACGGTTCCGAGTGGTGCGTCTCGTGTCACCAGGGCTACCACCTGGTGGAGAACGGCATCGACCCGGTGACGGGTACAGCCAACCGCCACCCGGTCGGCTTCATGGCGCAAGTCGACGGTGAGGCGCGGTTCCACTACGACAGCGTTCGCGTGGTCGCGGGCACAGAGAGCACCGAGACCGCGTGGGGGCCGCTCGGGGGCTCGAATCGCGGGTACGTCATGCCTCACCTGCCTGGTGACATGCGGGGCTACTACGGCCTGCAGAAGGGACGCGGTCCGCTCTGTCAGCAGTGCCACGAGGATGCTCGCGATGTGGGAGGCGTGCTCGACGGCTCGCCGGTGCTGCTTGCGACTCAGGAGTTCGTGGTGAGCGCATACGGGCCCGAGGGCGATGCCAGCGAGGACAACCCGCGCTTTCAGGTGTTCCCGCACGAGAGCGATCAACCGGGCTTTCGGGTGACGCGCAGCGACCCCGACGCGTCCGCGGCAGATGGGTTCTGCCTCCGCTGTCACGTCCCCGGCTCCTGAGGTCGGTCTTACCGGTCACGCCCCCAGGCTCCGGTGTTCGCCGATCGGAGCCGATGATAGACTGTAGCCGGTAGGGCTTCGGCAACGGCCCCGATGTCGACGATGCCTTGCAGCACGCACGGCCGGGAGGACTGTTGGCAGATCCAGGCACCTACGAGAGCGACCTCGAGTCCGATGAGGTCCTCGCGGATGAGGAAGAGGAGCGCACGCGCCGCTGGCCGATTCTCATGGCGTTGGCGCTGCTTCTGCTGTTGTTCTGTTCGGTCATCAGCGTGGTCTCCACCTACGTTGGACGCGGCCCCGAGCAGGTCCGGTCGGTCGCACGCAACATCGAGTGCCTCCAGTGTCACTCCGAGCTGATTCCTTCGATGCGCTACGCCTCGGTGCACAATCCGTTCGAGCTGGAGAGCTGCACAGTGTGTCACACCCCGCACGGCAGCGAGGTCGAGCGCACCGTATGGGCGGAGACGACTCAGATCTTCGAGCGCACCCGTACACTCCTGCGCTGGCTGCCGATCACCTGGTTGCTCTCGATCACCGAGGGAGAGGAGATCGAGGGCGTATCGGCGGTTGTCATCTCCCGCGAGGTCCTCCGGGAGGTCGAAGGCCCCTCCGAACTGGTTGCCCCGCTCGAGGAACTGTGCTGGACGTGCCACGGGAACATGGGCTTCCAGCTCTCACTCGAGCACCAACACACCCCGTTCGCGAACGGGAACTGCATCGACTGCCACAATCCGCATGCCTCCGAGTACCGCGGTCTGCTGGCGACCAGCATGCGGACGCTCTGCGTCTCGTGCCACGGCTCGCTCGGTGCTGAGATGGCACGTGAGCAACTTCACCAGCCGGTCGAGGAGTTCTTCTGTACGAGCTGCCACAACCCGCATGCGTCGGAGTGGGGCGGCATCCTCACGATGCGTCAGCGTGACCTGTGCTTCAGCTGTCATCCGTCGGTTGCGTGGTTGAGCAACAAGGCGGTCCAGCACCAGCCCTTCCAGTACGACAACTGTACCGGGTGTCACGAACCGCACGGCTCGGACTTCGAGCCGCTTCTGATCGACGCCGAGCCCACGGTCTGCTACGACTGCCACTCCGACATCGAACGCGACTTCCGGCAGGTCAGCATCCATCCGGTCTACTCGTCGATGCTCGACTGCTCCGGGTGTCACAACCCCCACGCAGCCGACTACGAAGCACTCCTCGCCGCCGAGGACAACGCGATCTGTTATCAGTGCCATGCGTCCGGGATCCAGGCGAGCTATCAGCGCTCGGACCACAGGGGGCTGTTGTGCGTGCGGTGCCACACCCCACACGGCTCGGAGTGGAAGCCGATACTGCGTGAGGCCAATCCGGACATCTGTCTCGAGTGCCACGCGTGGGTCGAGTCGCACGACAACCAGCACCCGGTGCGCCCCCAGTTCTACGACATCCGGGCAGATGCGCCCCTCACCTGCACATCCACCTGTCACGGCCCGCACGGCACCGAGTTCCCGATGATGGTCCGCTTCTATCCGTGGCCGTTCGACGGGCGCTGCCTCCAGTGCCACAGCACGGTAGGCATCGACTTCTAGGTGGCCGAGGAGGAGCACACCCCGAGCTCCGGCGTCCCCGCATGGCTGGTTGCCCTTGTGGCCGTGCTGTTCGTTGCCGTGTTGTTCACCGGCGCATTTCTCGTGTCCACCATTGCCGGCGGCGATCGCTACGCTTCGCCCACAGAGCGCGACATCCGCGAGGCGTCGCAGACGTTGGCGCGAGACCCGGATGACCTTCAGGCGCGCCTGGCACTCGCATACGCGTATCAGCAGGGAGGACGCTTCGAGGACGCTGTCCGCGAGTACGACACCGTGCTGAACGCGGTGCCTGACGAGCCGGCCGCTCTCTACAACAAAGGGGTAGCCCTCCTCGCGCTCGGCCGTGAAACAGAGGGCGAGGAGGCCCTGTGGCTGACGTTGGCGGCGCGCCCCGCCCACGTGCTCGCCGCCAAGGCGCTTGGTGTGCGTTTGATGGAGCGGAGAGAATGGGCCGAGCTGGCTGAGATGTTGCTCCCTGTAGTGGAGAAAGACGAGAAGGCCGCCGATCTTCAGGCGATGCTCGGTCGGGCATACGAAGAACTCGGCGATCGTCAGCGGGCACTCGAGCGCTACCGGCTCGCCCTCGTGTACGACTCGGACCTGTCCGAAGCACTCGAAGGAGTCGAACGACTGGAGGTGACACCGTGACCGAGGAGATCATCGTCAGCGAGCAGGCCGAGGAGCCAGTTCCTTCTGCCGAGATTCAGGAGCACTCCGCGCGCCTGACTAGCGTGAGGACGTTTCAGTTGCTCGCGGTGGGCCTCTTGATCGTTCTGATCGGCCTGATCGTCACTCTGCTGCTGTACCTCGCTCGCACCGGAGGGTTCGTGACACGGGGAGGAGAACCCGTCGCAGGCCTCGCCCCGGTCATCGTGATCGAGGGTCCGGGCAGAGGCGAGAATCCCGAGTTCCGCCGCCCGATGGATGCAGCGTTCGGGCGCAACGGACGGATCTACGTCTCCGATACCGAGAACAACCGCGTCGCGGTCTTCTCCTCGGGCGGTCGGTTCATCTTCGAGTTCGGTGGGTTCGGGCTCACCAAGCCACTGCCCGGCTACGATGCCACGTGGCAGGAGGGGCTCATGAACTCCCCTCTCGGCATCGAGGTCGACGACAACGGAGATGTCTACGTTGCCGACTTTCGCAACGATCAGATACAGGTCTTCGACGCGCAGGGCGAGTTCCTGCGTCGTTTCCCGGACCCGACTCAGGTGGTCGGTCGTGGCTCCTCGGGCCAGGACGGCACGGGAATCGCGGTCACCGACATCGCACTCTGGGGAGATCTCGTCTATGCGCTCGACAGCTACCAGGTCGTGGTGTTCACCAAGAGCGGCGAGTTCGTCCGGCAGTTCGGCCGACCCGGGACGGGACCCGGCGAGCTCGATCGTCCCAACGGCATCGCGGTGATGCCGGACTCGACCGTGGTCGTCGCCGACTCGAACAACAGCCGCGTTCAGGCCTTCACGCTCGACGGGGTCTTCCAGTGGGAGACCGGCATGCTCGGCGGCACCGAGTACGAGTTCGGGCTGCCGAGGGGTGTGGCGGTGCTGGGAGACGACACGATCGCGGTGGTGGATGCGTTCGAGTTCGCGATAGTGCTGCTCGAGGCCGACGGTACGGTGATCGGGGACTATGGTTCACGCGGCGTCTCTCCGGCACAGCTCAACTTCCCGAATGGCATCGATGCGGAAGGGGATCTCCTTCTGGTCGCGGACAAGGAGAACAACCGGGTTCAGGTCCTGCGGGTGGAGAGGTGAGATCGCGACACATGTGTCGAGAGGCTCTACGAGTACGGGATGTGGGTTTTCTCTGGTGCCATTCAAGTTGCGGCGGCGCACTGGTCTTCTTGTGAGATGCTTCACCAGTGCGGAAAGCGGCGGACGCGCCAACGTACGGGTCAGTCCTACCAAGGGCTGATTGAGATTCTGCCTGTAAGGTGCGAGAATAGAGCTTGACTTCATGGTGTATCCAGTGAAATCTCCGTCTTCGGAGAGACTCGGGAGATTGGCGTAGATGAGGCTTCTCAAAGCCGGGATCATCGCCATACTTTCCGCGTGCGTCGCCCTCGGGGCGGCGAGCGCCGCTTTCGCCTATCCAGCGGACCTCACTGACCCCCGTACTTGTGCCGACTGCCACGGGCGCGAGGCCGACGAGTCTACCGAGACGGTTGCCCCAACCCGTAAGGGCCCACACGGCGGCTACACCGCAGGCACACGCAAGTGCGCGACGTGCCACTCGGTTCATGACGCGCCTGCCGGTGGAGTCCTGCTGCTCCCCGCCGCCACCGTCAAGGCGACATGCGAGACCTGTCACGACGGCACCGGGGGCGCTGGCGTCTATGGCGTGGTCAAGGCGCGCACGGACATGGAGCAGCCGGCTGCGTCCCACAGGGTGGAGGCCACCAGCACCATCCCGGGCGGTGACGGAGACACCGGTGGCTCGGCGATTGGCACATTCTCGGGTCAGGGCGGCACGCTCACCTGTAGCGACTGCCACTCTCCGCACGACTCCAATACGGTCGAGCCGTTCACCGGCGACCGGCTGAGGGCATCCGTGACAAGCGACACAGTGTACGCGGCGGAGAAGACCAATCGTCTGCTCAAGCAGATGCCCTCGAGCGCCGAGACTTCGGTCTCGGTGTACGGCGCCGGCTGGTGCGCGACGTGTCACAAGGGACGCGTCGGCCAGCACGGTGAGGACTCCGGCCTCATGCAGAGCCACCCGGTGATGGACAGTGATGAGGAGTACTTCTACGACAACGTGCAGGTCGTAGCCGGCTTCGACACGACCGAGACGGCAATCGGCGAACTCGGCCAGGACAATCGCGGTTACGTGATGCCGATAGTGGATGACCCCGAGGTCGATCCCCGTCCGGCGCCGCTGTGCCAGCAGTGCCACGAGGACGCGCGCGACGTCGGCCCGCGTGAGCGCGGGGGCGAGCCGATGCTGAGCGAGGACCAGACCTTCACGGTCAATGCGTACGCGTCGATGCCGAGCGACGAGACTACCGACAACCCGCGCTTCCAGGTCTTCCCCCACGAGAGCGATGTCGAGTACTTCCTGGTGAGGCCGGTGGCCGAGACCGTCGACGAGTCGAGGACTCCCACGTACCAGCTGTGCCTGAACTGTCACTCGCTTCGCCACGACGTGCCCGAGGAGTACCTGACCTGTGCCGAGGCCGGCTGTCACGATCAGGGCGATGCTATCGACATCCATCAGATCAGAGATACCGCCAACGGCTGCGCCTGTCACACCCAGACCGAGGTCGAGCTGAGCTTCGCATGCGGCGACTGCCACGCTCCTCACGCCGACAAGCACGGATCCAGTCCGGCACCCGAGTGGATACAGCTCTACGACAGGCACGAGGACAATCTGCCGGGCACTCCCGAAAACAACTACTTCTCGGTCGAAGCCGAGTGCTCCATGTGCCACAACGTCGGGGACATCAGTGCGCTGCACGCCAACAACTGCTCGACGTGTCACCCCGCGCCACGCGACTCGCTCGTTCCGGAGTGGGGGCTAGGCTGCAGCCAGGGTGGGTGTCACGAGGTCTACCACGCCGACACCCTCGATGCGCACTACTACACCGACCAACCTCTTGATGACCCCGCCACCTGCACGCCGTGTCACGACATGAGTGACCCGAACTGGGCCCTGCGTCCGAACTTCTGCCTCAACTGCCACGCAGCCCCTGACGCTCCGCTGACGACCCTGTCGGACTGGCGGGACGAGCCTTACGTCGGTCCCGCGGTGGTGACGTTCTCCACCGCGGATGCCGACGGGAAGATCGGAATCGGGACCACCTACTACCGGATCGATGACGGCCCGGTGACGGCAGGCCGAAGCGCTCGCATGGACGAGCCGGGAACCTACGTGCTCCAGTACTGGTCGAAGAATCAGTACGGTGCCGTTGAGGCCCCGGTCAACGAGGTCACGGTGGTGGTCGAGGCCGACACCGAGCCGCCGGTGACGACCACATCGGATGTCACCGCAGGGGCGACGTACTACGCGACCAAGACGATCAGGTTTAACGCCACTGACAACAGTTTCTTGGGTCCCGAGACCACCTACTATGAGCTCTACCTCGCCGGTACGCTCGTTCAGTCGGACACAGGCACGCAGTTGACGGTTCAGCCTCCGGCGACGGGCACTGCGGACTACATCCTGCACTACTGGTCCGTGGACCATTCGGGCAACGTAGAGGAGCGCAACTCCGTTTCGTTTGCCATGGCCGGTGGAACCGCAACCATCCGGCTGATATGGGGGCTGGAGCAGGATGGCGATCCGCCAGTGGGGCCGCCTCCCGCCGATGCGGAGGCATGGTGGAGGATCACCCGTGGCTCTTTGGTCATCGAGGGTAGCTCACAGGGTTGGATGCCTGGTGGCTGGGATGGCGTTGACGACGTCACCGTTGACATCAGCGCCACGCCGTACAGTGTGAGCGTCTGGTGGGATGAAGGATACGGCGAAGAGGACCCGAAGACCGGAAGCCTCCTGGTGACCGAGCCGGGAGAGATCTATCGATTCTGGTATTAGCGTCCCGGGTCTTGGATCAGCGGGATTGCGCCCATGGGTGCCAGAAGAGCTCTTGTGGCATCATGTAGCTTGTGAACGACAGGACGAGCACGTCGATCTAGGGGATGGGGACTTACGCGCATGCCGAAGCTGAAGACGTTCTTCTCGGGCTACACCGATCCGATGCGGCGTCCGCGCTACCTCATCTGGACCGGTACCGTCGTCCTCGGCCTGGCAGCCTTCGTGGTCGTGGCGCTCGGCGTCACCTCGACCTACTGGTTCTGCGCCAACGTCTGTCACAAGGTGCAGGACGACACGATCATCGCCTTCGACCGCTCGCCGCACTCGGAGATATCGTGTATGGCGTGTCACATGCCCGTGAATGCCGACCCGATCACCTTCCTGCTGCACAAGGCCGAGGCCCTCGGCGAGCTGTATCTCACGGCCACCAACAAGTTCGAACTGCCCCTCAACCCGGGCTCTCATCTCGCGCTCAGCCAGAAGTACATGGGTTCGGAGCAGTGCAACCAGTGCCACTGGCTCGAGAACCGCAACGTGACTCCGAGTCCGGGTATCGTCATCGACCACGCCGTTCACGATGAGGCCGAGATCCACTGCACGGTGTGCCACAACCGTACCGCGCACGTTGAGGACTTCGAGCTCACGCTCACCGATCCGGGCACCGGCGAGCCCAACCAGCCTCACGAGGATTTCATGCTCATGGCGGCGTGCTACCGCTGCCACACCACGAGCGGCGAGTCGGTCAGCGGGATCGTGGCTCCGGGCGAGTGCGAGGCGTGCCACACGTCTGACTTCGAGCTCATGCCAGCCAATCACAGCGAGCCGGGCTTCTACGAGCCGTTCGGTGAGAGCGGTGGTCACGCGGCGATGGCCAACGAGGACTTCGCCGCCTACACCGCAGCACGTGCCGATCTCGAGGAGTCACACACCGACGCTCCGATGTACGAGCAGCTCGCCCACATGCCGCCGGTCGCCGCGGTGGGCTACTGCCAGACCTGCCACAACGAGCGGGAGTTCTGCGACGGCTGCCATGGCGTTCAGATGCCGCACCCGGAGGACTTCGGGGAGAACCACGGCGACGACGGCCGCAACAGGCCTGAGGTATGCGAGAACTGCCACGCGAGCGCGCCGGGATCGGACTTCTGCAACGACTGCCACCACGAAGGTGCAGACCCGACGCGCGAGTGGATCCCGCAGCACATGAACCCCGTGCGCGAGAGCGGTGCGCAGCAGTGCTTCGACTGCCACAACCCGACGTTCTGCGCCGAGTGCCACGTGAGAGGCTCTGTCTCCGAGTAGCAGCCTGACTCGCGGCCGCCCGAACCCGGCACGTCTCGTGCTATACTTCCGGCCGTTCGGCCTCGGCCGGTGCCCTGCCGGGGGACCGCAGTGCGGCCTCTCACGACAGAAGGGCCTGACTTCATGTCGCGTGTCGACCTCGTGTTGCTCCACGCTCCCAGCGTGTATGACTTCAGAGAGCGCTCCATCATGTTCGGACCGGTGTCCGACATGGTGCCTTCGACCCCTGTCTTCGAGATGTACCCCCTCGGCTTCACCACCATGGCCGAGTACATGGAACGCCACGGCCTGAAGGTGCGCATCGTGAACCTCGCGGTGCTCATGCTCAACAAGCCTGGTTTCGACGTGGAGCGGGCGATCCGCGAGATGAACCCGGTCGCATTCGGCATCGACCTGCACTGGCTGCCGCACGCCCACGGGTCGGTCGAGATCTCGAAGATCTGCAAGAAGTACCATCCGGACACGCCGGTGATCTTCGGCGGGCTCTCGGCCAGCTTCTTCCACGAGGAACTCGCGAGCTACCCGAGCGTGGACTACGTCGTTCGTGGCGACTCGACCGAGGAACCCTTGACGCGTCTGCTGTACGCCCTCAAGGGCAAGGGGCGCGTCGACGACATCCCGAACCTCACCTACACCACGCGCGACGGGTCGGTGCACTCCACACCGTTCGAGTGGGTCCCGGGCGACATGAACGACATCTCGCTCGACTACTCCTACAACATGAAGTCGGTGATCCGCTACCGGGACATGATGGGCTCCGTGCCGTTCAAGGACTGGCTGCAGTACCCGGTGTGCGCCTCGCTCACGTGTCGCGGGTGCACGCACAACTGCGTGACGTGCGGCGGCTCGGCGTACGCGTTTCGCACGCACTACGGCCGCGACCGCGTAGCCTTCCGCGACCCGGAGCTGCTGGTGCGCGACATCGAGCACTTCCAGAAGTACATCCCGGGCCCGGTCTTCGTGCTCAACGACTTCCTGCAGGCCGGTCGCGACTACACCGCGGCTTTCATACGCGGGCTGTCGAAGATCAACCTGCGCAACCCCATCGGCTTCGAGTTTTTCAAGCCGCCGGCCGAGGAGTTCTACTGGTTCCTCAACGAGCACCTCGACGACTACTCGGTCGAGATCAGCATCGAGACGCACGATGACGACGTGCGCTCAGCCTTCGGCAAGCACCACTACACGACCGCCCAGGTCGAGGAGTCGATCGCCGCGGCGCTGCGCAACGGGTGCTCGCGCTTCGACCTGTACATGATGACGGGCATCCCCACCCAGACCGCCGCTTCCGTGCTCGAGACGCCGGCCTACATCGAGTCGCTCTACGAGAAGGTCGGAAACGACAAGCGGCTGCTCGCCTTCTCCTCGCCGATGGCGCCCTTCCTCGATCCGGGTTCGCTCGTCTACGACAACCCGGAGAAGTACGGCTACACGCGGCTGGCCGACACGCTCGAGGAGCACAGGCAGCTGCTCGTCCAGCCGTCGTGGAAGTACATCATGAACTACGAGAGCCACTCGCTTTCCAAAGACGAGATGGTCGACACGATGTACGAGGTCGGTCTGCGCCTGAACCGCCTCAAGGGGCGCCTGGGCACCATCGAGCCGGAGGTCGTCGCGCGCACCGAGAACCGCATTCTTCAGGCTCGCGAGGCCATGGCGCGCATCGATGCGGTCATGGGTGAGAGGGACCCAGCCGTCCGCGAGCGCGAACTGGACGCTCTCAAGGAGGAGATCGACCGGCTGAGCGAGTCGACGGTCTGCGAGAAGTCCGAGCTGAACTGGCCCCGCTCCGTGGGATTTCGCAACGTCGGGCACGTGTTCGTCTTGTGGCTCAAGGAGAATCTGGCTAACCTGTTCGGGTTCCGGAGGCGTCCTGCGCCCCGTCCACAGCCCGTGTGCGAACCCCCGGAGGCCTGATGCCCGATACCAACGACGAACGCGACACTGCTGGCGGCGCTCCTGCGCCGGGCGAGCCGACGGCCGATCGCGTGCGCGGCATCTTCTCGCTCATCGCGGACAAGTACGATCTCTTCAACATCCTCTCGAGCTTCGGTATCGACCGGACCTGGCGGCGCGCTGCCGTTCAGGCGGCAAACCTCAAGACCTCAAGCCGGGTGCTCGACCTGTGCGCGGGCACCGGTGACCTCTCACTCGCCCTCGCGAAGCAGGGCAGGCCTGCCGAGGTCGTGGGCACCGACTTCGTGCCCGAGATGCTTGCGGTCGCCGAGCAGAAGGCGCGCGGTTTCTCGGGCCGCACCAAGGTGTTCTTCTCCGTTGCAGACGCCCAGGACCTGCCCTTCCCGGACTCGTCGTTCGACGTGGCGACAGTGGCCTTCGGCGTGCGCAACCTGCCCGACCGCGCAGCCAACTTCGCCGAAGTACTGCGGGTCCTCAAGCCGGGCGGACGCTACGTCATCCTCGAGTTCTCCCGGCCCTCCTTCGCGCCGTGGCGCTGGTTCTACCACCTCTACCTGCGTGTCGTCATCCCGGCGATCGGCGGACTGCTCACGCGCGACCGCACGTCCTTCGTCTACCTCAACGACTCGATCCGCTCCTTCCCGCCGCAGGCCCAGCTCGCTGCCGAACTGCGTGGCGCAGGCTTCACCGCGATCTCCTGGGAGGACCGCACCGGCGGCATCGTCGCCATCCACACCGCGGTGAAGTAGCGGCGG
>JAHYJI010000035.1 GCA_019429145.1 Coriobacteriia bacterium
CTCGCGCGCCTCGCCGCCGGCGGCTGCGGCCCGGCGGCCCTCGCGCGCGTTGCCGCGGCCGTCGACGTCGCGCTGGCCGGCGCCGACCCGGCTGCTTCCTACGGTCGCCTCGCGGTCACGGTCGGCGCCGGCACCCACGTGAGCGCAGACTTCTCGATGACTCCGTCGTCCCTGGACGTCGGGGGTGGCCCCGGAGCGGTTCCCGTGCGGGTGGCCGGACCTCCCGCGCTGCCCGCAGGTGCTGCCAAGCCCGCGGACCGGGCGGCCTGGGACGAGGCGCAGCGTGCGGCGGGCTCCGGTGGCCAGGCCGTGCTCGTTGTCGGGAGCGGTAGCGTCGTCGACGGCGCGACGGCGAGCGTGTGGGTCCGTCGCGGCGAGATGCTGCTCACCCCGCCCGCACCGCCCGCGGTGGCAGGCGTGGCCCGCGAGGTCGTCTTCGACCTGGCGCCGGGCTGCGGGCTTTGCGCAGCCGAGGCGGAGCTCACGCTCGCCGATCTCGAAACGGCCGACGAGGTCTTCTTCTCCAATGCGGTCGCGGGCGTGGTGGCGGCGCGGGGCCGTGCAGGCACGGCAGCAGGGGCATTGCGAACCGCGTTCGCGCGCGAGACGGGCTTCCCGGCGACCTGAGACGGAGGCGACCCGCGCGAGGTGAGCGGCGCCGCTCGGTCCCTACAGGTCCCGTGGCCTCGGGTGCATATGGTCCTGTCCCGCAAAGGTCACGGTGCGCTGCGGGAACGGGATCTCGATGCCCTCGGCGGCGTAGCGTGCGGTCAGCGCCTTGATGAACTCGTGGCGCAGCGGGTGCTGGTTCACGTACTCCCTGACCCGTAGCACCACGTTGAACTCGATGGCCGAGTCGGCGAAGGTGTGGAAGCGCACCATCGGCTCGAAGTCCTCGATCCGGCCCTCCATGCGCTCGATGACCTCGGCGGCGACCTCCAGTGTCACCCGCTCGACCAGCTCCAGATCGCTGTCGTAGGCGACACCCACCGGTACGAGTATCGACATGTCGTGCACCGGTTTGTGGTAGTTGATGATGCGCGATGCGGCCAGCTTGGCGTTGGGCACCACGACGAGGTTATTCGAGATCTGGCGGATCGTGGTGAAGCGCCACGTGAGGTCCTCGACGTAGCCCTCCTCACCGGTCTCGAGCGAGATGTACTCGCCCGGACTGATCTGCCGCGAGCCGATGAGCTGCAACCCGCTGAAGAGATTGGAGAGCGTGTCCTGCAGCGCGAGGGCCACGGCCAGGCCGCCGACGCCGAGTGCGGCCAGCAGCGGGGCGATCGAGATCCCGAGTGCGTTGAGTGCGACGAGCACACCGATGGCGAGCACGGCGATCCGCACGATGTTGACGAAGATGGTGCTCGAGGGAACGGCTGCGTCCTCGCGCGAGGTGTAGAGCCGGGTCAGCCCGGCCCCAAGCCGGGTGGCAACGATGGTCAGTACCGCGATCGCCGCGACGATCAGCACCGAGTTGACGGTCTTGCTCGCCCGGACGGAGAGCTCCAGCCACTCGGCCGCGCCCCACGCGCCGAGGAGTGCGCCGAGGAGTGCCGGCATGCCCGCGAGCGACTTCGCGGTGATCTCGCCGCCGCGCCATGCGTTTCGTGCCGAGAGCGTGCGCACGCGGGCGATGATGAGCCGGTCCACTGCCAGGCCGACGACGGCACCCGCGACGACGATGAGTGCCGGGACCACCAGACGCAGGAGATTCTCGTCCACGCTGCTTCCCTTCGCTGCGAACACTACGGACCAGTATAGGGGGAGCGCGGCCTCGCATGCAGGCACGCAGGCGTGCCTACCCGGAGCCGTCGACCATGCGCTCCAGAAGCTCTCGCAGCTCGCGGGGGTGTCTGACCGAGTACGCGGCACGCGTCGGCCCCAGGCCTACCTTCACGGTCCAGGCGCCCTCGGGCGCGACCTCATAGACGTCCTCATCGGTGCGGTCGTCTCCGGCGAAGAGCACGAAGTCGAGGTCCTCGCGGCACATCCACCGGTACGCGGCCCGGCCCTTGTTGACACCCGCGGCCCGCACTTCGATGACCCGGTTGCCTTCGCTGACCGCGAGGTCGAAGTCGCCCACGAGGCTGACGAGCGTCTCCTTGAGCTCGCCCACACGGGCCTCGGCGAGCTTACGGTCCACCTTGCGGTGGTGCCACACGAGCGAGAAGTCCTTCTCCTCGACAAAGGAGCCGGGCGTGCGGTCGGTGAACGCCTCGAGCACGGGACGGATACGCGCCTTCCACTCGTCGTTCATCGGCTCGATGGTGAGCCAGTCCTCGCCGGACGAGCGCACCCACACGCCGTGCTCGGCAACCAGGTCGATCGGGAGGTCGGCGAACCACTCGTCCAGGGTGTGACGGTCGCGTCCTGACACGACGACCACCTCGGTGCGGGGGTCGTCGGAGAGCTTCCGCAAGATCGCGACGAGACTCTCGTCGGGCCGGGCGGCCTCCGGGTTCTCCGCGAAGGCGGTCAGCGTCCCGTCGTAGTCGAGCACCAGCAGTCGCGCTCGCGCACCGGAGAACTGCTCGAGCATGCGGGTGCGGGTAGGCGTGTCGAGCAGACGCGCTTTGAGTTCGGTCTGACGCCCGCGGACGGCTTCGAGGCTGCTGAGGAAGTCCTCGGCCCAGCGCTGCACCGTGTAGCGCTTCAGGCGCCGCACCATCGCCTCGTTGCGCTGCAGCTGCTCTTCAGCGGGCATCGTGAGCGACTGGTGGATGGCGTCGACCATGGCATCGAGGTCGAAGGGGTTGACCTGGACCGCTTCGCTCAGCTCCCGCGCCGCACCGGCCATCTCGGAGAGCACCAGCACGCCCTCGCGGCCGGCGTGCGCGGCGACGTACTCCTTGGCGATGAGGTTCATCCCGTCGCGCAGCGGGGTCACGAGGGCTACGTCGGCCACGGCGTACATGCCCATGAGCGTGTTGAAGGGCAGGCCGCGGTAGAGGTAGCGCACCGGCGTCCAGTCGATGGTCGAGTAGGCACCGTTGATGCTGCCGACGAGCTCGTCGACCTCGCGCTTGAGCGCCTTGTAGTGCTCCACGCGCGTGCGCGAGGGCACGGCCACCGCGATCAGCTTGACCTTGTCGCGCCACTCGGGGTGGCGTTCGAGGAATGCCGCGAACGCGCGAAGGCGGTCGGGAATCCCCTTGCTGTAGTCGAGCCGGTCGACCGAGAGGATGACCTTGCGGCCCTGCGTTCGTTCCCGCACCCGGGCGGCCTCGCGCTTCGCGCCCGGGGTGTCGATCCCCTTCGCGTAGCGGTCGAAGTCGATGCCCATCGGGAAGGCGTCCACCAGCACCTCGCGCCCGTCGACCATGATGCGGCCGCCCTGGTCCTCGGTGCCGGCGAGGCGTCGCGCGGTGCCGAGGAAGTAGCGGGCATAGTCGTAGGTGTGGAATCCGATCAGGTCCGCGCCGAGCAGTCCTTCGAGGATCTCGCGGCGCTGCGGGAGCATGCGGAAGACCTCGACCGTGGGAAAGGGGATGTGCAGGAAGAAGCCGATCCCGGCATCGGGGAGTCTCTCGCGGAGCATCTGCGGCAGCAGCATGAGCTGGTAGTCCTGGACCCAGATGATGTCGCCCGGCTCTGCGACCTCGAGCACCGCGTCCCGGAACTTGCGGTTCGCGCGCTCGTACGCCGCCCACGTGCCCGAGTCGAACTCGGCGTACTGCGTGAACTGGTGGAAGAGCGGCCAGAGTGTCTTGTTCGAGAAGCCGTGGTAGAAGCTTCGGACGTCATCGGCGGTGAGGAAGACCGGCACGCACTGGTGCTGATCGCGGAGCTCGGTGCTGATGCGCTCACGTTCTATCGAGTCGAGGCGTCCGGGTACGTCGGCCCACCCGATCCACAGGCTCTCGTGGGTGTCGTGGTAGGACCCCAGCCCGGTGGCCACGCCGCCGACGCTGCCCTTGAAGTGCAGGCCGCTCTTGCGGCGCTCGACGGAGACGGGCAGGCGGTTGGAGATGATCAGCAATCTACTCATGGTTCCCCCCGGATCGGTGCGGTTCCGCAGCCTGGGGCGCGGAGCGGCGGAGTCGTCCTACAGAGGGTGTACCCGAAAGCGGGTCTCCGGCTTTGACCGTCGCCGAGGGCGCACGCTACACTTCCCTTGCCCTGGGCGCGGAGGAGCGTCCACGCGCATCCGGGCCGTTAGCTCAGTTGGTAGAGCAGGGGACTTTTAATCCCAAGGTCGTAGGTTCGATCCCTACACGGCCCACCATGCAGATCTCGTGAAGGCCGGTCCGCCGAGGGCCGGCCTTTCGTGTGCCGGTGCCCGGCCCGGTTGCACCTGTGCCGACCCCGACGCGGTTACCTGCTGCCTCTCGCGCGCCGTGCTGAATATATGTACAATGCGTCGGGCATACCTGCCCCCATCGTCTAGCGGCCAAGGACTCCGCCCTTTCAAGGCGGCAACAGGGATTCGAATTCCCTTGGGGGCACCACAAAACCGCAGGTCAGAGTGCCTGAGTAGCCCGATTTCGAGTGTGAGATCGGGCTACTAATGTCTTCCGGCGGAGAGCGAGCGGGGAGGGTAAAAGCGCAGTTCAGAGGGGGTGTAGACTCCTTGGCGCGGTCCAATGGCACTCCCTCGTGTCCGGGATCGGGGTTCGACCGAGTTGGTGCCCGATTTGTTGCCCGATTGCACTGGCTGCCCCGTTGCCCTCAACTTCCTTCCGACTGTTAGGCTTCGCGCGCCTCGCTCGCCGCATGCGAGCGAGGCGCAGGTCCCATGAGAGCGGCGTCCTACTGGGCGACATTGTCCCCCGGCGTACTCGGTGGAGATCTCGGCGTGCACCGTTGCAGAGAGCGCTCGCGCGGGGCGGCCACCCACTGGGTCGATCGGCACCGGGGATGTGAGATGAAGACCTGGGAGGTCTGACCACGGATAACACGCTATCCGTGGCGCGGTCAGCTAGCGTGCGTGTGACCGCATGCGAGGCATGCTTCTCTGCCATCGTCAACGACACCCTGAGTGCGCCTCCCCTGGCCGATCGGAGCGCCGGGTGTGAGACGCCACGCGTTCGACGACATTCCCGTGAGGCAACTCGAGAAGTTGACCGCCGGCGACGCGCAGTATAGCCTCATGCTTACCAATCGGTTAGTAAGTTCCCGAGGAAGGTTGTCGCGCGGTGACATCAGAGGCTGCCCCGAAGATGAACGTTCTTTGCGGAACAAAGCAGCAGGCTGTCGACGCTGCGCGGCGCCTGTTCTCGGACCGTGGCTACCTCGGCGTCTCAATGAGTGAGATCGCCTCGCGACTTGGCATCACCAAGGCGGCTCTTTATTACCACTTCTCGGGTAAGCGGGAGATCTACCAGAGCGTGCTGGAAGAGGCGCTCACTGATCTCCGTGGGCTACTGGATGCCGACGACGGCGAGACCTCTCCTAGCGAGCGTCTTGGTCACATGGTCAGAAGCTACCTCGAATTCGGTATCCACGAGAGGAACCTCATCAACGCCCTCGTGGTAAAGCTTCCTCCGAGCGACGACAGCCTGCGGGAGTTCGTGTGTTCCGCATGGAAGGAGATCCTGGATCCGTTCACCAGGGTCCTAGACGAGGTGCTCGCCTCCAGCCGTCTTTCGGCACCGCTTGACAGCACGCTCATGGCGACGATGCTCACGGCGATGATGGATGGGTTCATCCTCAGGAACTCGCTCCTTGGCAGCGGCTTTGATCCTGATCGGGTGTCGAGAGAAATCGTCGCTAGTCTTGGACTCGGCACCGCATGACCGACAACCGACTAGGACTGGCTCTCGGGAGCGGCAGCGCACGAGGGCTCGCGCATATCGGCGTGCTGAAGGTGCTCGACAGGGAAGGTCTGCCGATCGACCTGATCGCGGGGACGAGCATCGGCGCCTTCATCGGTGGAGCGTACGCGGTCGGAGTGGCGCCTGCGGAAATGGAGCGCATCGCTCTCTCGGCGAGTGCTCAGCAGCTGTTCTCTCTGGTCGACATCGCCCGCCCGACAACGGCACTGGTGAACGGACGCAAGGTCGAGGCCTTCATCCGCGAAATCGTTGGCGACAAGACGTTCGCCGACACGAAGATACCGTTCGCGTGTGTCGCCGTGGATCTCATCAGCGAGCAGCAGGTCGTCCTGCGCGAAGGAGACCTCGCGACGGCGATCAGGGCGAGCATCTCCACGCCCGTCGTCTTCGCACCCATTGTCCTTGACGAGCAGGTTCTGGTGGATGGAGGCGTGTTGAATCCCGTTCCCGTCGATGTAGTCCGGGATATGGGCGCCGAAACGGTGGTCGCTGTCACCGCCTCCGGGACTTCCGGGCGCAGGAGATTCGATCGCTCGAACGGCGGCAGTGGCGAACACTACGATATGGGAACGCTCAGGACCCGTGGCGTCACGCAAGTCATCTATGCGCGAGCGCTGGCTCTGGCCACGGACACGCTGAGGGCTCCAACGGTGTCCCAAGTCGCGTTCGGCTCGATCGACCTCATGCAGCGCAGACTCTCCGAGTTCCACATCAAGACCGCCGACGTGGCGATCGCCCCGATCGACAGCGCTCGCTACTACGGTTTCCACGAGGCAGAACGTATCATCGCGGCTGGCGAGATGGCGGCTGAAGCCGCCGTCGGGGAGATCGGGCGTCTGCTAGCGGCAAGACCGATCACGGTGGCAGATTGAGAAGGGCGCTGACCATGACATCCGAAGGAGACACGGAGGTGCGAGCAGTGGCTGTGTCACGCGAGACGGTACTGATCACAGACTCGGGCTGCGACCTGCCCCTTGGTGTCCTCGAGGACACCGGCGTGGAGCTCCTGTTCTTCCCGTACACCCTCAACGGCGAAGACCACGTCGACGATTTCGGGCAGACGCTTTCCTACGATGCCTTCTACGACGCGCTTCGGTCTGGTGCCCGTTCAACGACCGCGCAAGCGCGTCCGATCGACTGCGAGGCAGTGTTCCAGCGAGCGTACGACCTTGGCAAGACGGCGCTGCTGGTCACGATGTCCTCCAGATTGAGCGCCACGTATGACGTCGCCATGCTGGCCCGCGAGCAGTTCTTAGGGGAGAAGCCGGACGCCAGGGTATTCGTCGTTGATTCCTTGTCAGTCTCAGCGGGGCAAGGCCTGCTCGTGCTGGAGATGGCTCGGCAGCTGGCCGGTGGCGCGTCAGCCGAAGAGGTTACCGCATGGGCTGAGGCCAACCGCCAGCGCGTGAACCATATCTTCACGGTCGACTCCTTCGAGTACCTCGTGCGCGGAGGCAGGGTGTCGCCGGCAGTCGGAGCTGTAGGCTCCGTGCTTCACATCAAGCCGGTACTTCATGTGGATGCCGAGGGTCGACTCGCCCCGTTGAAGAAGCTCAGGGGGCGGCACCGGGCACTGGCGGCACTGGCGGACATAGTCGCCGAACGGATCGAGGATCCGGAGGCTCAGACCGTCGTTATTGACCACGCGCAATGCCCGGAAGACGCTGCTGCTTTGCGGGGGATGCTGGCCGAGCGCATCACCATTCGCGGAATGATCGAGGGTCGTATCGGAATCATCATCGGCACGCACGTCGGCCCGGGTGGGCTTGTCGTCAGCTTCTGGGGAAGACCCCGGTCCAACCAATCCTAGTAGAGGAACGCGCGGAATGCTTCAGATCAGAAACGTCACCAAGAGCTACACCGTCGGCGACTTCACACAGGTCGCGCTCGACCGTGTCAGCATGGACTTCCCGAAGACGGCGTTCGTTGCGATTCTGGGGCCCTAGCGGCTCGGGCAAGACCACGTTCCTCAACATCATCGGCGGTTTGGACAGGTACGACGACGGCGATCTCATCATCAACGGCAAGTCCACGAAGGACTTCGAAGACTGGGAGTGGGACGCCTACCGAAACAACAGCGTGGGCTTCATCTTCCAGAGCTACAACCTCATCACCCATCTCACCGTTGAAGAGAACGTGGAGATGGCCATGACCTTGAGCGGTGTCTCCGCAGGGGTAAGACGAGCGAAGGCTGCCGAAGTCTTGGAGCGCGTGGGGCTCGAGGATCACAGGCACAAGAGGCCGAACCAGCTCTCCGGCGGCCAGATGCAGCGCGTCGCCATAGCCCGCGCTCTGGTGAATGACCCGGATATCATTCTCGCCGATGAACCGACCGGTGCGTTGGACACGACCACCAGCGCCCAGGTTCTTGAGCTCATCAAGGAAATCGCCACCGACAAGCTGGTGGTCATGGTGACACACAATACGGAGCTGGCGACGCAGTACGCCGATCGCATCGTGCAGTTCCAGGACGGCCGTGTGGTGTCCGACAGCAGCCCTCGTGAGACCACAGGGTAGGAGGCCGGCTATCGGCTGAGGAAGACCGGCATGAACTTCCTCACCGCTCTCAAGCTCTCGGGCAGGAATATCGCCACGAAGAGGTGGAGAACCGCGCTCACCGCGCTCGCCTCCAGTATGGGCATCATCGGCGTAGCCCTGATCTTGAGTCTGTCCTACGGCTTCCACGGGGAGGTCGATCGATTCCAGAACGACGCGCTCTCCGAGTTCCCTATCATCGTCTCCCCCATGTCCATGAGCCTGGAAGCGGACACCATGGAACAGATGCGCTCCGAGCTGTCCTCGGTCCTGATAGATGAGCGGCACTATGCCGACACGCAGGAGGTTGCGCTGTACGACCCGGCCGGAGACGACCGTCGCCCATACGAACGTGATTACCGACGAGTACGTGGACTACGTTGAGGCTGTCGACCCGGCGATCTGCAACAGCATAGGCTTCCTTCGCATGGTGGGGATGAACCTGCTGCGTCAGATCGACGGAGAAGCCGTGCCGGTGTCCGTGTCGGCCGGAACGAGCAGCGAAGTGGACGTGCAGTCCGGTGGGCTCAACATGAACATCGCCAGCATGCAGGGGCTGGGGCTTGCCTCGTATCCAGAAACGCTGGACGACCAGGCGACACCCTATCTCGAGAAGAGCTACGACCTGCTCGCGGGGTCCTACCCGCACGATGAGACCGACCTTGTGCTGGTGATCGACAACAGGAACAGTGTGGCCTATCCGGTGCTTGAGAACCTTGGCTTCGACACCAAGAGCGTGGAGAGCATTGCCTTCGATGACATCGTGGGCACCGAGCTGAGGCTCATCGACAATGATGACTACTATGTCCAGACGCCGGCGGGCAACTTCATGCCCGGCACCGACTACGGGGCCATGTACGACGCAGAGAACAGCGTCACGCTGAGGATCAGCGGCATCGTGCGCCTTAAGCCCGACGTGACGAGGGGTCTCGTCGGCAACGGCGTTGCCTACAGCGACAAGTTGGTTCAGCGCATTTGCGACAATGCGGGAGACTCCGCCATCGTGAACGCACAACAGGCGGCCACGCACAACGTCATAACCATGGAGCCGCTGGACGAGACCGCCAAACCCATGATGCTCGCATACCTCTGAGGAGAGAGTGTGCCGTTCATGGTCTTCCTCTATCCATCCGACTTTGAGTCCAAAGACGCGGTGCTGGAGTACCTGGACGACTACAACACCGGGCGTGACGAGGCAGATGTGGTGACCTACACTGACCTTGCCACCTCTATCAGCGATATGTCCGGCGGTATCATGGATGGCATCACTCTGGTGCTGGTCGCGTTCGCGGGCATTTCCTTAGTCGTCTCTCTGATCATGATCGGCATCATCACCTACATCTCTGTCATGGAGAGGACCAAGGAGATCGGCGTCCTGCGCGCCCTGGGGGCCAGGCAGAAGGACATCTCCCGCGTGTTCGTCGCGGAGACCTTCATCATCGGTGCCATCTCCGGCCTGATGGGCATCGGCATCGCGTATCCTCTGATCCTCCCGATGAACACCATCATCGAGAACAAGTCAGGTCTTGTTGACGTAGCGAAGCTGCCTGTCGCCTACGCTGCCGCCCTTGTCGCGTTTAGCCTGGTCCTCACCCTTATCGGTGGTGCGATTCCCGCGCGGATTGCTGCAAGGAAGGACCCGGTGGAAGCACTCAGGACCGAGTAGACGAGCGCCTTCACGGGCGGCTTCTCAGGAGGGCCAATGGATGGATCCCCACAGTCGATGATCGCAGCGGTCTTCGACCTTGACGGGACGCTGTACACCGGGCACATCGTGCACGGCATTGCCCGTCACCACCGAATCCATCGTGTGAAGCGAACGCGCTTCTACTTCTACATGGCCGCGCATCTTGCCCTGTGGCCATGGTGGCGCTGCGGGTTGCTGTCGGAAGCGTCCTTTCGTGAGTTGTGGGCCCGCCATCTCGGCTGGACTGTGCGGGGGTGGACGCAGCAGGAGGCGGCTGTCGTCTTCAGCTGGGTTGCCAAGGAGTACGTTCTACCCTTGGTCCGACCCGAAGTGATGGAGCGCGTTCGGAGCCATCGGGCTTCAGGCCACCGGATCATCCTGGTCTCAGGCACTCTGGCGCCTCTGCTGAGTGAGGTCGGGCGACATCTCGGAATCGAAGAGGTTGTGGGCACGCCGCTGGTGCTCTCGGAGGGGCGCTACACCGGGGCCTGCGAACTCCCCGTCTGTCAGGGGCCGGGCAAGGTGTCGCGCCTGATGGCGTACCTCGCCGGTAGCTCGATAAGCTGGCCTGAGAGCTATGCCTATGCAGACAGCCACTTAGATATGCCGTTGCTGGAAGAGGTGGGGAATCCGGTGGCCGTTCATCCAGACGACAAGCTTGCAGCGCACGCCCAAGAGCGTTGTTGGCAGATCATCGAATGACCGCCTTCAAGAACCGCCGGGGTTGAGGCGGGTAGCCCACATCTCGCCAACGCATTTCGTTGCTCTTGCTCATTCTTTCGGTGACTACGCCGAGAGACTGAGGTCTTGTTGGTCGCCGACGACCTGGGAGTGGGAAGCGCCCCGCGTTTGACTGGGGCGCTCATGCTGGGATTGTGCCCCGGATTTGTAGCCCGATTTCGAGCGCGAAATCGGGCTACAAATGTCTTCGGGCTAAGGGCGGGTGTGAGGTAAAGGCACAGCTCAGGTCGGCCTCCTGAGCGCGATCAAGCAGAGTAAGGCGACTTGCCAGATCATTCTGGTTTCCCACGACGCCATGGAGCTCCCGAGGTAGCAGATGTGCGAACTCGCAGGAGAGGGGTGCCGGTCCGCCGTCGCAATCAGCGCGATCCATTGTCTGAGCTCTGTCATGACAAGCAGGACCAGGAGGATGCCGGCCGGTGGCCAGAAGGTGGAGAACTCCTACTGTACGGAGAGCGAGGTGCCTAGCTGAGCCGCCACGAAGTACAAGACAGCGGCCGCGACGGCCTTGAGCCACAGCGGCGCATCGCGCCAGTAGTGTTCGCGCTCGTCCAGCATCGTTGACTGCGTCCCCCGTCCTTGCGTGCAACATACCACCAGGGACCGGCATTCGGCAGGAGTGACGCGCGAATATTGATAAACGGCGACGCGGCAAGGGGGTTCCGCGAGCTTCCGCCACCGAGCACTCCTGAGAACCGCTAGACCAGCAGTGCCATGGCACTGCTGGTCTAGCGGTTGAAGTGCGCGGATCGCGGTCGTCAGTACACGAGGACCGGTTTGATCGTCACACCACTCGCGCTGTCGGCGAATGCCTTGTTGATATCCTCGAACTTGTACTTCGTGATGAGCTTGTCGAAGGGGAAGAGCCCCTTCTCGTGGAGCGAGATCAGGCGCGGGATGAAGGTCCATGGCGCTGCATCGCCCTCAAGGACTATGCTCAGTTTGATCCCAGTCAACAGGAGCGCGCCGACGTCGACTGCAGCCTCGCTGCCCATAGCGGCCGCGCCAACCATCGCACCGTGTCCGAGCGGGCGCAACGAGTTCAGCATCTGGACGAAGACGACCTTGTTTCCGGTCGTATCGAGCGCGAAGTGCGCGCCCCCATGGGTGATCTCCTTGACGCGCGCCACAGCATCCTCGTTCTTGCTGTTGATCGTGTGAGTGGCCCCCAGCGTCTTCGCGAACTCCAGTCGGCTGTCGACGATGTCGACCGCGATGACGGTTGTGGCACCGCTCGCTATCGCGGCAAGCATGCCCGATAGGCCCACCGCGCCCGCGCCGAACACCACGAAACTGCTTCCTGGCCAGGGTTTGAGCACATTGAGAATCGTGCCCGCACCGGTCTGGACCCCACACCCGAGCGGGCCGAGGAGCTCAAGTGGCGTTGAGTCCGGGACTTTCACGATGCTGCGTTCCATCACATTGCTATAGCGCGCGAACGACGACTGTCCGAAGAAGTGGGATCCCACGGGCTGGCCGTTCTCATCCGTGAACGCTGTGCTGCCGTCCATCCGCCTCGCGCCGAAATTGAGCGGCCACATACCCGTGCAGAATGCCGGGTGACCGGTCAGGCAATACTCACATGCCCCGCAAGTGGACATGCTGAGCACGACCTTGTCGCCCGGGCTGACGCTCGTGACGCCGGGACCGACCGCCTCGATGACGCCCGCTCCTTCATGGCCGAGGACGACCGGCATGGGAACGGGGTACCACTCGTCGTGGATGATAGCGTCTGTATGGCACACTCCTGAAGCGACCATCCGCACCCGAGCTTCGCCTGCCCTCGGCTCATCCAGTTCCAGCTCCTTGATGATGAACGGTTGTTCCTTACCTACCGCAACTGCTGCTTGTACCTTCATGTCATGCCTCCTTGCTCGTTGTACAGAAGCCATCGCACCGGACTGCGCGTGTCTGCTGTTGCTACCCTGATCAAACGCGGACCAAACGAAATGAGGATAACGATGCAGGGATATCTAGCCTCCCGCGACGGGCACGAAGAATGCTGCCGTGCCGTCCTTGGCGAGGGGCGTTTCGCGCCCGGCTGATGCCAGCGATCGTCCGTCCGCTATACCCACGACCTGAGGATGAAATGACCGCATCTCGGCATCCCATACATTGGGAGGGAACAGCGGTCCAAACCGAGTGCCGATAGCGTCGAGCAGGTCGCCGTAAGAAGCGGGATCGGGCAACTCGAAGGTGATGGGTTCGCCGGGCGGAACCTTCAAGTTCATCCCGATGAGACCGAAGAACCTCACGTGGTATCGCACGGTGGTGAATCCTCCTAAACGACCGGGCCAGTGCCTCTTCGCTGGCACTGGCCCGGTATTGAAAGCCGGGCTACGATTCAACCGTCTGAGGATGCAGATCCTTCACTAGGTCGCCAAGACCGAGTGCGCGCAATCCCTCTACACTCGGAACCGTCGTTTCCTTATCCCATCCGACAATCGACAGGTATGAATCTCGCATGGCATCCAGATCCACGACGTAGCCCTTGCCCATGCCCGACTTCAACTCTGTACCGTCGAGACAACGCTGGGGCACCGGGCAATCGCGCACCGGATTGATCCCTTCGCGCAGGTTGAACGCATGCCGCAGCGTCTGTATCCGCTCTCCAGTCACCTGGACCCGGCCGATGTCCCACGGCTCGCCAGTCACGAACGTGAGCTCGCGGACCATGGCATCCGGCGGCGCGATGAACGCCGAGAAGATGCATATCCCGGCGGAGTTCGCCACCTGCCGGTCGTTAACCATCACTCTGTGAGGGAGCCCCTTGTTCGCGTAGTCGCGCTTGTGGACGTTCAGGGGCGCCGGCAGTGGCAGCACGTCCAAGCCGGTGAAGAACTCCAGTTCCCCGGTGCCGCCCGTTGTATGACGCCCCGGCGTCGGGTCCAGGTGGAAGTTGAGCGCCATGCCTGGTGAGTACCGCGGATCATGCATTCCGGGCTCTTCGCCGTGGACGTGGATGGCGTACTGTGCGCTGTCCTTGCCGATTCTCTCGGCCGCCTTCTCCGCCCCGTCAGCCAAGATGGCGCCGAAACCGGTCCGCTCTGCCATCTGGCGGGTGACCTCGACGATGGCGGGCGCGTTGCCCCACCGCAGTTCAAGACCCCCGGTGTCCTCGGCGTTGATGATGCCTCGCTCGAAACACTCGATTGCAAAGGCGATCGTGCTGCCGGCTGCGATCGTGTCCATGCCCGCCCGATTGCAGAGTTCGTTGACCTTGAGCATCGCCTCGGTGTCGTCCATCAGGAGCATGCTGCCGAATGAGGCAAGCGTCTCGTACTCGGGACGGTGTTCATACGCTCCAGAGGTTGCGTACGGACCGTCGGGGACCGATAGGTAGGCTCCGCACGTGATCGCACAGTGCCAGCAGCCCGCGCGCCGCACCCTGTATTTGTCGAGGGCCACGTCGCTCACGTTGCTCGCTCCGGGAAAATCCACTTCTCCGGAACCGGCCCAGTTCTTGACCGGTGAATCGCCGTTCATTGCGCAGGCCGCTGCCAATCCACTAGTGCCGAAGGTCGTGAACAGTTGGTACGCGGGGCTGTTCTCGGCTTTGGCCGCACGCATTGATTCGGTCACGTAGGCGTTGAGGCCGGCCTCATCGGCGACAGGCACTTTCTGCGTTCCCGCGACAGCAACGGCCTTCAGGTTCTTGGAGCCCATCACGGCTCCGAGCCCGTTTCTGGCCGCAGCGCGACCAAGATCGTTCATCACGGATGCCATGAGGTTCTTGTTCTCTCCGGCCCGGCCGATCCAGGCGACCTTGACATCGTCGCCCAGCTCCTTGATGAGTTCGACCTCGACGTCGACACCATTGCCCCAGTACGGGGTCGCATCTCGGATTTCCGCCTTGCCGTCGCGAACGTAGAGGTAAACGGGCTTTGGAGAGATGCCGCGGAAATAGATGGCGTCGTAGCCGGAGAACTTCAGGGCCGGTCCGAAGTTGCCACCGCAGTTCGCATCTCCCCATGTACCGGTCTTCGGTGATTTGCCGACCACGGTGAAGCGGTTCCCCGTGATCGCTCGGGTACCAGTGAGCGGTCCCGTGGTCAGGCCGAGGATGGCATCCGGCCCCATTGGGTCGACACCTGCCGGCATCCGATCGTACAGTAGCCGCACCCCGATGCCGTACCCTCCGACATAGTCCCGATACACGTCATCACTTGGAGTTGACCCGCTTTCGTTGACACCCTAGAAGTAGACCCCTAGAGGGTCGGAAGGGAGTCAGCGCATGGCGTACACACCGGAGTTCCGGACCGAGGCGGTCCGCCTCTACCGGCTCGGAGGCCGGGGCATCAAGGCCACGGCACATCAGATCAACGTCGCGCCCGGAACGCTTCGCAAGTGGGTGCACCAGGCCCAGATCGATGAGGGTCTCGAAGACGGTCTCACGAGCGAGGAGCGCGAGGAGCTCAGACGGCTTCGCCGCGAGAACCGCATCCTTGTCGAGGAGAAGGAGATTCTCAGGAAGGCAGCGCTTTTCTTCGCCCGGGAGACCGATCGCCGCAGATGAGGTTCGCGCTGATCGACGAAGAGAAGTCGCACCACCGTATCTCCCGGATGTGCCGCGTGCTCGGTGTGACGGCCGCGGGCTACTACGCTTGGAAGAACCGGCCGAGGTCGGCACGCTCGATCCAAGACGAGCGGATCAAGGAACGCATCGTCTTTCACCACGAAGCATCGCGAGGCACCTACGGCGTGCCGCGCCTCTTTGATGATCTGGCCGACTAAGGCATCCACGTCTCGCGCAAGCGGATCGCCCGATTGATGCGCGAGCTCGGCATCGCTGGTGTCTCTGGCCGTGAGGGCAAGAGACGCCGCAAGAAGTCGACCGTTCCTGAGACCGATGCCGTCACGGATCTCGTGAGGCGCGATTTCGCCGCCGATGAGCCGAACCAGGTGTGGTTCGCAGACATCACCTACGTGCCGACGTGGGAGGGATGGCTGTTCCTGGCCGTGGTGATGGACGCGTGCACCAAGCGCATCGTCGGCTGGTCGATGAGAGATGACCTGAAGAGCGACATCGTGGTCGACGCACTCGGGATGGCGACGACGGTGCGGCGGCCGGGAACGGGACTCGTCCACCACTCGGATCGCGGAGCGCAATATCGCTCGCTGGCGTTCGGCAGGTCACTTCGAGACTCGGGGATCGTCGCCTCGATGGGCGAGACCGGCGTGCCGCACGACAACGCGGTCACCGAGTCGGTGATGGCGACGATCAAGAAGGACTGCGTACACCGTCACCGGTTCAAGACGAGGGATGAGGCGCGGTTTGCGATCTTCGACTACATCGAGGGCTTCTACAACCCGCATCGGCGGCACTCGTCACTCGGGAACTTGTCACCGGCGGAGTTCGAGCGGAGACTGGGGCAGCGACAGCCTCAGGCTGCCGCGTCCTAGTCCTGAGGCGTCAACGGAAACGGGGCAGCTCCACTGTACGATATACAGAGACTGACTGTCGCACAGGGCTCGAAGGCTCTTTCACGAATGTACTCACATTCCGGATCGCCCGTGCGCAGCGGCCAGTTGATGTATCTGAGCGGCTGTGGCGATGCTCCGTCCTCCGTGACATACTGAAACACATGTGGGCGCGCAACCGATCAGGCCGCAACCAAACATGGCTACCAGGGGGAGTAGGAATGGCAAGCTTGGAAGTGCGAGGGCTCGTGAGACGCCGCATGCTTGCGAAGGTCGCTGATCTGGCACTGATTTC
>JAHYJI010000036.1 GCA_019429145.1 Coriobacteriia bacterium
CCGCACCACCCCATGCGGCAACAGCAGTGAGCACCGGCGAGCGGCTCACCAAAGCGCCGAAGCCGGCCGCCCCCGCGACGATGAGAGCGGCGTCCGCCAGCGCGCAGATCATCGCGACCACGAAGACGTGTTCGCGGCGAAGCCCCTGCTGCAACACGAACGCGTTCTGCGCGCCGATGGCGATGATGAGGCTTGCCCCGAGGGCAGCCCCGGAGATGAATGCGGGGAGATCCATACCAGCCGAACCGCTCCTCGTGTGAACGGGCGTGCTGAGTATCCTACACTCAACTCACGGAAACCCGAGGACAGCCGGACACATCGAACAGACCCCCGCGGTGATACAGTTGTGCAACCGTTCATGGAGGCCACGTGAGAGAATCGCAGCTCCGCGCCCGATACTGGCGCATCATCCTCTTCTTCGCCGGAGTCACGGCACACTTCATCGCGTGGGACATCCTCGTGCCCTACGTTGGCCTGGGAGCCGCCGCCCGGCGCACACGCGCGGGACGATACAAGCGCATCGCGATACGTTTCCGCGCACTGGCGATCGGCATGGGCGGACTGATGATCAAGGTCGGGCAGTTCCTCTCCGTGCGCCTCGACGTGCTACCGGCCGAGGTCACCGACGAGCTGGCAGGGCTGCAGGACGAGGTCCCCGCCGCGGACTTCGAGGCGATTCGCGAGAAGGCCGAGGCGGAGCTCGGCGAACCGTTGGAGCAAAAGTACGCCTGGGTCGACGAGAACCCGCTGGCCGCAGCCTCGCTCGGCCAGGCACACCGCGCGCGCTTGCAAGACGATGAGGCCGCGGCCCTGGGATTCGCTGACGTCGTTGTCAAAGTGCAGCGACCGCACATCGAACGCGTCGTCGATGTCGACCTCGCGGCTCTGCGCCGCGTTGGCGGCTGGCTTCAGCGGTACCGGCCGGTGAGCCGACGCGCCGACGTGCGCGCACTTCTCGATGAGTTCGCCAGTGTCACGCTCGAGGAGCTCGACTACCTTGCCGAGGGACGCAACGCCGAGATCTTCCGGGACAACTTCCATGACGACCCGCGCGTAGGCGTGCCCACCGTGGTCTGGAACCTGAGCACACGTCGAGTCCTGACGCTCGAAGACGTGTCCGCGATCAGGATCGGCGACTACGACGCGATCACCGCCTCGGGGATCGACCGTGCCGACGTTGCGGCGGTGCTGGCGGACATCTATCGCCAGCAGATCCTGCAGGACGGCTTCTTCCACGCAGACCCGCATCCCGGCAACCTGTTCGTCACGCCCCTAGAGGGTGTTGACGAGGACGGCAAGCGCAACTGGCGGCTCACATTCATCGACTTCGGGATGATCGGGCGCATACCCGAAACTCTGCGCGCGGGCCTTCGCGAGACGGTCATCGCGGTGGGACTTCGCGACGTTCCGCGCCTCGTGCAGAGCTACAAGAACCTCGGCGTCCTGCTGCCGACCGCCGACGTCCGCCAGATCGAGACGGCCGGCGCCCAGCTGTTCGACCGGTTCTGGGGCATGAGCATGGGAGAGCTCGGGGACGTCGACTACGAGGAGGTCATGCGTTTCGGCTCTCAGTTCAGGGAGCTGCTGTTCGATCTGCCGTTCCAGCTGCCCCAGAACCTGCTCATGCTCGGACGGACGGTAGGCGTGCTCTCCGGGATGTGCGCCGGGCTCGATCCGGGGTTCAATCTCTGGACGACCCTGGCCCCCTACGCAACCAAACTGGTGGCCGATGAAGGCGTCTCTGACTGGAAGACGTTGCTCGACGAGGGCGGAAAGGTACTCGCCACACTCTTCGGACTGCCGGGGCGAACCGACCGGCTGTTCACCACGTTAGAGCGTGGAGAACTCGAGGTCCGGACGCCCCAGCTCGAGCGCCAGGCGATGCATCTCGAACGCTCGGTCAACCGCGTGGCGGGCGGCGTGGTGTTCGGGGCGCTGCTGGTCGCAGGGGCGATCCTCTACCCCGCCGAGCCGTCGCTGGCACGCACGCTCATATGGGCCTCGGCGCTGCCTCTGCTCTGGACGGTGTTCTTCGCACGCGGGCACCGGCCCCGGAGGTAGCCACCGCGTCCCGCTGCACCAACGCAACAGGCCGAGAAGCGGATTCGCATCTCGGCCTGCGTAGGATCTGTGTGGCGGGAGTGACGGGGCTCGAACCCGCGACCTCTGGCTTGACAGGCCAGCGCTCTAACCAACTGAGCTACACCCCCGTGGGACAGCGAACGCGATTCTACCGTGCGCCTGCACGGTTGTCCACACTTCCTGTGGTAGGCCCCGCTCCTCGGCCTCGGCGGCACCGCCGCCGGCAGCCTACACCCCGAGCCCGAGCTGCCCGTCCGCACCCGCCGGCTCGTCGGGCACCGGCTCGCCCGTCGGCACGCCGCCGGGTCGGGGCGCCACCGTGTCGCCGAGGATCTCCGCGATCTCGCGGGCGTTGCGCGGGGCGTAGTCGTACTTGCAGTTGTTGAACATCACCCACGTGCGCTCGGTCTCGCCAGCCAGGTCGCGGATCGGATCGGCCCACTCGGCGAGCTCCTCGGGTGCGTAGAGCCAGTCGAAGCGGTCGGCAGCGCTGCCGGTACGCGCGAAGTAGGTGTCCCGGTTGCGCCCGTGCATGCGCACGTACGCCCAGGGCGCGGTGGCCTCGGCGACGGGCGGCATCGTCGAGCGCTCGAGGAACTGAGGGGCGTCCACGCTCACGTATGCCATCCCGTGGTCGGCGAGAAAGCGCATCGTTCGCGCCCGCTGCGCGCCGGTGACCCAGGAAGGGTGGCGGAACTCGACCAGCATCGGCCCTCCGGCCGGCTCGAGCATCGCCTGCGCGCTCTCGAGGTAGTCGAGGTGGTGCGCCGTGCGCTTCGGGTCGGTGGCCGCGAAGTAGGGCGGGAACTGCATGAGCACGCCGCCCATCTTGCCCGCTTCGCGCAGCGGCGCGAGCTCCTCGGCGAAGATGCGGAACGTGTCCTCGAGCATCGCCGGCTCGGGCAGGCGCACGCGCCCGCGCTCGGTGCGCTCGTACTCGTAACCGCGCAGGTCGGGATGGAGAGAGCGCTCGTCGACCTCGTGCCACGTCATCAGCCCGTACGCCTTGACGTGGAACGTGAAGCCGTCGGGCGTGCGGCGTGCCCAGCTCTCGGCGTACTCGCGCCGCGGCAGGCCGTAGAAGGTGGAGTCGACTTCCACGGTGTCGAATCGCGAGGCGTAGTAGCGCAGGCGCGCTTCTGCCGATGAGACCCCACGCGGATACCACCGCTCGACCATCGTCGGGTCGGTCCAGGAACACGTGCCGATGACCACATCGCCCATAACAGATACGTACCCGGCAGGTGCCCGGCGCGGTCGCCCGTTACTCGTCGTCCAGCGCGGTGATGTAGGTGATCGCCGAGACCGCGATGGCGATGTGGGCCTGCTTGTCGCCGACGCGGTAGTGCTGACCCCGGTCGGTCACCTGGGCCTCCGTCAGGCTGATGAAGGCGTTCGGGTAGGTGTTGATGTAGTCGGAGAAGCGCAGGTTCTCCCCGGTCAAGGGCTGGTGGATGATCCCCCGAAACGCCCTCTGCGACGTCTCGACGAGAACGCGGATCTTCCGGTACTGCTCGCTCATCGGAATCCCTCCCGGCCCGCGGCTGACTGCAGCGCTCGTCATGATGATACTTCCGGCGGGTATGAACCGTATACGGCATCGAGAGACCCGGCATCGAGAGACCCACCGTCCAGGCCACCGAGAGGAGTCCTCCATGAAACCGATCGTCGACCACGATCTGTGCATCGGCTGTGGCATCTGTGAGGACATGTGCCCCGAGGTGTTCCAGCTGAGAGATGACGGGCTTGCCTACGTCATCAACGAGAGTCCCGAGCCCGAGCTTTACGGGCCGATCCGCGACGCGGCGGACATGTGCCCGGTCGAGGCCATTTCGATCGAGGAGGGCTAGGCGCGCGGCCGTGAACGTCGAGCGTCGCGATGAGCGCGGCCTGCCTGAAGACTACGTGGTGCCGGAGACCGACGAGGCCCTGCTCGCAGAGTGCGAGGTCCACGTCTTCCGTGCGAGCGGCCCGGGCGGCCAGTCGGTGAACACCACCGACAGCGCAGTCCGCCTCGTTCATCGGCCCACCGGCGTCACCGTGGTGTGCCGTCGCGAGCGCAGCCAGCTCCGCAACAAGACCGAGTGCGTCCGGAGGCTGAGGGCGCGGCTCGAGGCCCTCGGGCGCACCCGCACACCGCGTGTGCCCACGCGTCCCTCGGCAAACGCGCGCGCGAAGCGCATCGAAAGCAAGGTACGCCGTGCGCGGGTCAAGCGCACGCGGCGTCCGCCGGACGACGAGTAGCGGAGCCGGACTCGTGGACCTCCAGGGAATCGGCAGGGTGGTCATCGTGGCCGGCCTCGCGCTCGCCGTGCTCGGCCTGGTGATCTGGTTCGGTGGGCGGCTCGGCCTCGGCTCGCTCCCGGGCGACCTGCGACTCGGCGACGAGGACTGGGGCTGCTACGTCCCCATCGCGTCGATGATCCTGCTGAGCGTGGTGCTCACGATCGTCGTGAACGTGCTGCTGCGGCTGTTCGACCGGTAGAGCGGGCAGACGCGCTGGCTCACTTCCCCCGCTTCGCGGTCACCTCGTCGATGTCGAGCCGCAGTACAGCCATGCGCTCGTACGCCTTGTCGCGATCCAGTCCCCGGCCTGACACCCACTCCCCGGCATCGCCCTCGAGATGGTCGAGCAGCACTCTCATGCCGTAGCGCAGCTCCGCCGGATCGGTCACGCGGGACAGCCGTCCCCGCACGACCGCAGACGTGTAGTTGTGCTCGCACTCGCCACGAACGTAGCCTCCGTCGAGGACGATGGTCGCACACACGGCCGGATTCGCCTCCATGAACTCGTACTTCAGTCCCTCGGTCGCAGCATGGAAGTAGAGCGCCCGCCGTGCCGCATCGAATCCGTAACTCATCGTCACCAGATAGGGCTCGTTCTCGCGCGCGAACGCGATCGTGACGTACTTGCCCTCCGCCAGAATGGCGTCGATCTGGACCGCGCCGGTCAGTTCGCGGTCGGTACGGCGCACGTGGTAGCGGGGCATGAAGACTCCTCGGAACGGCGGGTGCAACAGGTGCGAACGAGTCTAGCAGAGCGCTCACCTGCGCAAGGTTAACCCAGAAGTAACCTCAGGCTCTGGAAACCGCGCCGCTGCCACGGTAGATGTGAAGTAGTGACGTACGGCCGAGGAGGCACCATGCCCGACGGACGCGAACGCGTGCTCTTTCTCTGTACCGGCAACTCGGCACGAAGCCAGCTTGCCGAGGCGCTGCTTCGCCACCACGCGGGGGACCGCTTTGATGCCCACAGCGCAGGCGCCGACCCGATCGGGGTGCGGCCCGAGACCGTGGCGGTCCTGGATGAGCGAGGCATCGACACCAGTGGTCTGCGCAGCAAGCCGATCGACGAGTACCTGGGGAAGGTGCATTTCCAGTACCTGATCACGGTGTGTGCGGTCACCGAGGAGCACTGCCCACGCATCTGGCCCGGGGCCAGCAACCATCTGCACTGGCCCGTCGAGGACCCCGCCCTGGTGGTCGGCGAAGGTCGGCTCGAGGCGTTTCGCGCGGCCCGGGAAGACATCGAGGGGCGCATCCTGGAGTGGTTGCCGGGGGTCGGCCAGCCTCGACCGTGACGGGTGCCGACCCCTGCGGACAGGACTCCCTCCTACGGCTCCATCTCCTGCAGCAGCACCGTCGCTCGCCTGAGACTGCTTGACGCGTCCTCGAGGCGCGCCGTGCACCGCTCCATGAGCGAGTAGTCGGGACCCTCGATCGCGATGGCGTAGTTCTGCGCTGCCCAGTCGTAGGACTCGATGCCCTCCATCCAGGCCTCGTGGACCTGGTCATACATCGGGGGCACGCTGACCTGGCGAGCTTTGGCTGCCGTGTCGCGCATCCCTGACAGTGTCGCCCTGGTGTCCGAGAGCCACTGCGCATCACCGTAGCGCGCGGCGATCAGATGTCCGGTCAGCTCGTCGAGGCGCTCCGCGATCTCCGTGTTCAGCTCGATCACCGCGACCCGGTAAGCCTGCTCGGCCTCCCTGGTGTCGGGCGCCGCAGGCGGCTTCTTCGTATCCGGAACGCCGTCCGGTTCTGCGCCGTCTACGACTTCCGGTGCCTCGTCCCCCGCATCCGGACCTTCCGTGTCCGAAGGCGAAACTGCCGGCGTGGAAGTGCCGGCCTCTGCCGGCTGGCGCACGGCCTCGCGCTCCTCTGGAGTTCCCATCGCAAGGCCCGCCACTACCAGCGCAACGCCGAGTACCGCCGCCACGATCGGCATGACCTTGCCGCGCCGAGCGGGAAAGGCGGCCATCACCGGCTTCGAGCAGGAATGGTCGAACTTCCGGATCCCGCTCGAATGTCCCCCGGGGCAGGCATTGTTCTTGTCGAGGGCCACGTTGGTCGCACACG
This sequence comes from Coriobacteriia bacterium, assembly GCA_019429145.1. Taxonomy (GTDB): domain Bacteria; phylum Actinomycetota; class Coriobacteriia; order Anaerosomatales; family SLCP01; genus SKKZ01. The sequence continues at coordinate 6,442 of JAHYJI010000036.1, forward strand.
ACGGACAGTAGCCGACGCTCAGCTTCGAGCGAGCCGAGTCCACCGCCGAGGTGTCCGCTCGCGCCTGCTTCAGGGCCGCCTCAGCAGCAGCAACCGCCTCGTTGCGCGTGGCTTTCACGGCCTGCAGCGCCGTAGATGCCGCCTTCTGCCCCTCCTCCGAGTGTGCGGCCGCATCCGCCCACGTCCGCGATGCCGACTCGATCATCCCCGCAAGCCAGCGAGCGGTCTCGGCATCTTCGCTCGGGAACCGAACCACGGCGTCGCCCCTCGTAGCCGACACAACGAGAGTGGCGCGTCCGGGTGCCGTCGTACCCGTGGCCGACCCTATCGGATCGGTGACACTCACCGACGCCTGGATCGGGCCTCCATCGTAGGGAAAGCTCTTCTCACCAATCCGTACTCGGTGCTTGAAGACTTCCACGTCACCGTGCTCGACGAGGCGCTCCTGCCCGAGGGTGCGTGCGTGCTTGAGCGCAAGCTCGGCTTCCCGAACCGCGCGATCGTGCTCCCGGACCACCTCGTCCAACGCTGTCTTGGCTGCTGCGATGCGCTCCTGGTGCGCCGCCTCGGCGTTCGCCCACTCCTGCTGCTCGCGCGTCATCGTTCGCGACGGACGCGACCACAGGGCACGGGCGATGAGCGCCGCGCCGACGACGATAACAACGGCCCCGACGGCAACGAGAGTCTGCCCCATTGAGACCCCTCTTCTCGGGCGGCAGATGTGCCATGCAGGCCCATTGTACGCGCCGATGACACCCGAGTACCACCGACCCGGTCAATAGGTCAGGTGGCGCAGACAGGAGCGATCGATGTCTAGGTGGCTCGTTGGAAGCCCGGCTTCGACTGGCGCGTGCCGAGCTGACGCCAGTCGGTCTCGGTCATCTCGACGTTGTAGTGCTGAGCGGCCTTGCGGATGTTCCTGAACGCAAGGTCCCGGTCCTCATCGGAGACGTCATCGAACTCCTTGAAGCCGTTGATCGCATCGCGCACGTAGGCAGCGCCCGTCAGCGGCCCCTTGCGCTGCTTGGGGAACGCGAACGCCGAGTCCGGCAGCGCGCGCTCCTTGGCCTCGGAGAGCTTGCCGTGCGTGTCCCGTGGTCGCCACGTCGTGCTGTCTGCCATCGTAGACCCCGTTCCCGAACCTGATCGCGGTCGTCGTTGCTCACACTGTGTTCTTACCGCGCGCCGGTCAGGTCGAATCGGCAAAGGCGCCGGGATGTGGCTGCTAGTGCCCGAGGACGACCATCACCGAGTTGCCGCTATCCGGACTGATGCGCACGAGAACCCGGTCCCCCTCGTGCGGGTCGGTATCCGCCGAGAAGCCCGCGTAGCTCACTTCACCCGGGTTGACGTCGAGCGTGACGTTCGCGGTGCCTTGTGCAACGCCCGTGACGGTGCCGAGCGAGAAGTTCAGCATCAGCTGCTGGGCGGCGAACAGTGCCATGAGGCCGCCGAGCAGAAGCGTGACTGCCAGGATCGCGAGCTTGCGCGTTCCGAGGGCGCCGTGCTCGTCGTCGAAACGGGTCGACAGTATCCGTGCACCAAGGATGCCGTTCATCGGGTGCCCCTTTCGTGCGGTGTTCATGTGCCCTGCGCAGGCTCGTGTGCTGTGCCTACAGAGAGAATCGGCACGAACTTCGTCCGACCTGAGCCGGCCTCGCATGAGACCGGTTCGAGGTCGCTGCCGGGGCGCGCTTCGGAACGCCGGGATGTGGGTACGAGCAACGCAGAGAAGCCGTCGTGCAGGCTTCGTGATCTCGTCTACTCGCAACCCCCTCCCGCGCGGTCGGCCTCTCGCCCGACCCGACCCCGCACGCGGTGCGGACGACACCGGGAGGACCGGTGGAACGCTTCACCCCCCTGCAGGTCGATTGAGCGGCCGTGTCCGCCTCAGGCGGGTAGCGCGGAACGCGAGGACGCCGCCGCCCGCGACCCCTGCCCCTCCCGGGCACGGCAGCACGTCGACCGCGCACCCGGCCGCGACATCCCGTGTTCAGAGAACCGCACGCGGTCGGTGCTCCAACCCGGGCCCGCACCAGAAGCGGTGCGGCTCCGCATGCACTGGAGGAGGAATCATGAAGCCGTCCGTGCGATTCCCAGGTGCTCACTGGGCGCGAATCACCCTGATTGGGACCCTGGCCGTCATCGCCGCAGTGGCAGGCATCGCCTTGACCGTCGATCTCGCGGCCCAGCCCAACGTGGCCCAGGCCGACGTGGCACCCCCGGTAGTGTTGGTCCCGTCAGTCGTCGGATACGTGCAGTTCTCCGGCATCCCGGGAGAAGTCTCGGTGAGCGACCGGATCGGGTGGTGCGAGCTGCTCGCCTTCAATCAGTCGCTGCTCACGCCCGATGCTCCATCTGGTGGTGCGGCAACGAGAGCCAAGTTCGAGGACATCCTCCTGCTCAAGCCGTTGGACAGAGCAAGTCCGCTTCTGCAGAAGGCTTGTGCCGAAGGAACCGTGCTGCCTGACGTGAGTATCGAGATTCTCCGCATCACTGCCGGAAACGTAGCACCCTACTACTCGATATCGCTCCAGGATGCCCGGGTCACCAGCTACAACCTCGGCACTACCAGCCAGAGCAGTCTCACATCCAGCGGTCTTCCGCGGGTCGAGGCCCACCAGGGTGTTCCCGAAGGTGCGCTCCCCATCGAAGAGTTGTCGGTGACGTTTGATCGCATCAGGGTCGAGTACACGCCGCTCAAGCCTGATGGCAGCCCGGATGCCGCCATCACGTTTGAGTGGGATGTTGCCAGAAACAGGCCGCGTTAGAGGCCCGGCAGGCCGGTTCCACATCACGGCATGTTCGCTTGAACCATAAGACCGGACCGTATGCGGCCGTCCACGCCTCCCCGACACCCGGTGGAGTGGTCCAGCTGACCGACAACGACTATGGCAACTGGAGCCCGCAGGTCTCCGGCGACCGTGTGACGTGGTACAGGATGCAGGAGGACGCATTCAGCGTCTTCACCGCCGTGCCCTGGACCGTCGATCCTGAGCTGGTGGAGAAGGCATACGAACTGCTCGATGCCTTCGACGAGGCCCTGGCCGACGGCTGACCGGAAGGCGAGCGACAGACAAGCCCGCTGCTCGTCGAGAGCGGCGCCGGTGACGAACAGAGGCCGGTCCAGAATCGGACCGGCCTCGTCGTCGCATGGTGGGCGATGAGGGATTTGAACCCCCGACTTCCTCCTTGTAAGGGAGGCACTCTCCCGCTGAGTTAATCGCCCCTGATGGTGCCCCCAGGAGAATTCGAATCTCCGTCTCCAACCCGAGAAGGCTGGCGTCCTTGGCCGCTAGACGATGGGGGCGCCGCCCAGTGTAGCAAGTCGCGCGCCGCTGTGTCGCAACGGCGCAGATGCGTGCACACCGGCTACCGCCCTGCTTCTTCCTGGTAATCGGCATGCAGGGTGCCGGACTTGACGCGCAAGAGCCCGCCGGCGCACCCGCCTGGATGCGCAGGGGCCGCTCCCCCGGATCTGGCTCGGCCGGACGCGGCGCGACCTCGAGGCCGAAGCCACAGCCGCCTCTACGATCATGGAGGGTGTGGTGGTCACCGTGGACGAGGCCCGCAGGATCCTGGCAGGCGACAGACCGACCGGCGTCTCTGTGGAAGACATCGACCTGTTCGACGGCTATCGCGACGCCATGCGCTTCGTTCTCGCTCGCGCCGACGCGGGCGCGTTCCAGTGGCAGAGCGAGCTTGTGCTCTCGCTGCACCACCTCGTGCTCGGTGGTTCGTATGCCAAGGGCGCAGGCCGGTTCAGGGAGGCCCAGAACTGGCTCACGAACAGGGCAAGCGGCGCACAGGTCTACCTGCCCCCTCCCGCCGGGAAGGTGCCCGCTCTCGTGGACGACTTGGCTGTATGGCTTCAAGCAACGGATGAGCCCGGGCCGGTGACATCGGCGTTCGCGCACGTGTCGGTGGCGGGCATCCGCCCGTTTTCCGATGGCAACGGCCGCACTGCGCGTATCATCGCATCGCTTACGATGTATCGCGCTGGATTCCGGTTGCCGCAATTCACCAGCCTTGAGAAGTGGCGGGGTCGTCACCTCGAGGACTACTACTCCGCGTTCGACTGTCTCGGAACAAAGTGGGCTCCTGACACCGACGTCACCCCATTCCTCGAGACCCACGTGCAAGCGCAGGTCGCCCAGGTCGAGGCGCTCTCGCTGCGCAACACCACCGAACGCGCCCTGTGGACGGTGCTGCGGGACGCCGCCGTGAGCGACATGGGCCTGAACGAACGCGCCACGCATGCGCTCTACGACGCCTTCTTCGCACGCGAGGTCACCAACCGTTACTACCGCGGGATGGCGGACGTCTCAGAGGTGACCGCCTCACACGACCTGGGCAAGCTCGTCGCATCCGGTGCTCTCGAAGCCAGAGGAGCCGGACGCAGCGCGCACTACGTCGCTGCGCCAGCGCTCTACGAACTCGTGGTGCAGCACGCCGAACTCGATCAGCGGTGGCTCGGCACGCCGGGGGACAATGTCGCCCAGAGGGACGCCGTTCTCATGGGACTTGCGAATCGCTTGCATGCGGCCGATGGGGCGCGCGACGCCTGACGGTGGCGGATCGCGGGACTGGCCCGCTTCATGGGGCTGACTCCTTTCTCCAGGACCAGGCAATCCTAGAAACGGAGCCTCCGTCAAACCCGGGGCGCTTCACCTCTACCAGGCCGGCTATGACGTCGGCCGCTACATCAGTCTTGAGAAGGTCATCGAGGACACGAAGGAGACCTACTACGAGGCACTCGAAGCCTCGTCGGACGGATGGCACGAGGGCCGACACGACGTCGTTCCCTGGCTCCAGTACTCGCACGGCGTTCTCATCGCAGCGTACGTGGAGTTCGAGCAGCGAGTCGGGCAGATGGGAACAGGGCGTGGGGCGAAGCGCGAGATGGTGATTGACTGCATCAGGCACCTCTCGGCGACTTTCCGGTACGCCGACGTCGAGCGAGCTTGTCCGGGAGTGAGCCGTCCTACAATCGTGCGCGTGCTCGGTGAGCTTCGGGACAATGGTGAGATCATGTGCACAAAGGGCGGGCGCGACGCGACGTGGGAGAAAACGACTCAGTAAGCCATTAACGATCTCATCTGTGGGCCATATGATCCGTTTAAGGGACTGCGGGCACTTCTCAGCAACAGGGAGTGCTATTGGGGCGCATGAAGGCCCCCAAACCCCCTCTGACCTGCGCCTTTACCCTCCCCGCTCGCTCTCCGCCGAAAGACATTTGTAGCCCGATCTCGCACTCGAAATCGGGCTACTCAGGCACTCTGAACTGCGGTTTTGTGGTGCCCCCAAGGGAATTCGAATCCCGATTGTGCTTGTGACTATTGGTACTCGTTGGGACTCGTTGGTTCAGCGGAGCTGCGGCGAGTCCCAATAGGTACCAACGAGTACCAATAGTCACCATGTATTTGGGCACCAAATCGGGCACCAAATCAGGCGCCGGCTTGCCCGGAGTTCGGCGGCACGGTCACCTCGACGCGATAGCCCATCGCCCGATAGCCACGGAGCCGCTTCTCCCACATGCGCGCAAGCACCGGCAAGAGCGGGTCGACATAGTCGTAGATGATCACCTCGCGCTTCTCGTCGTGCAGGCGATGGAGCCTTCCGGCGTACTGCTGTAGCGTGCCACGCCACGAGATCGGCATTGCCAGGAAGAGCGTGTCGAGACGTGCGTCGTCGAAGCCCTCGCCGACGAGACGCCCCGTCGCAACAAGCACGCTCGATTCGTCTTCAGGCACGGCCGCCATGCTCTCGACCAAAGCGGCCCGCTTCTTCACCCCCATGCCGCTGGAGAGCGGGAAGACATGCGGCGTCCGCTCGGCAATCAGACTCGCGAGTAGGTCACGATGCGCCGTGCGTTCGGTCAGGACGAGAGCCGAGCGGCCCGCCGAGGCTGCGGCTACCACATCCTCGACGATCAGAGCGTTGCGGGCCTCGTCGCCCGCGAGCAGGCGATAGACCTCTTGGATTCCGTCTGCGGCCAGAGCCGCGACGCCGAATCCAGTCTCGCGCGGCCGAACTATGTGCTCGAACGGCCGGGCTGCGGCTTGGCGTTTCAGATCGGTCTTGAACCGTACCGGCCCGCACTGCATCGTGATGATCGGATGATGGCCGTCCTTGCGAATCGGCGTGGCCGTGAGTCCGAGCACGAAGCGTGCGTGCGCCTGGCGCAGCACGGCCTCGAAGCTGAACGCAGAAACGTGATGGCACTCGTCGATGATGACCTGCCCGTACTCGGCGACGATGGGGTCGACCGAGCCCTTTCGGACCAGCGACTGCAGCACAGCGATGTCGATGGTCCCGGTCGGCTTGCGCTTGCCACCGCCGATGACGCCGATCGATCCCAGCGGAACATCGAGGAATGTAGAGAGCCGCTCTCGCCACTGCTCCATGAGCTCGCGACGATGGACGAGAACGAGCGTGCTCGCGCCGCGCTTGGCAATCACGTTGGCGGCCACCACGGTCTTGCCGAAAGCCGTCCCCGCGCTCAAGACACCGTCATCGTGCTCCAATACGGCCTTGGCGGCTTTCCGTTGTTCTGGCCGGAGGGTGCCCGAGAACCTTGCGAGCAGCAGCGAACCTTCGGTGCGCTCGTCTGTGACCTCGAGTTCGGAGCCGTAGCCCTCGATCACCTCTCGCAGATCATCGAGGCATCCTCTCGGCAGCGCGAGATGCGCGTCAAACTCCTGGGCGCACGAGATGATTCGCGGCTTGTCCCACGTGGGCAGGCGCATGGCCTGTGCGCGGTGGAACTCAGGGTTCTCGAAGGCGGCGAGCCGGGCAATCTGGTCGAGAAGCGAGTCGGGCAGTCCAGCCTTCTCTACGAACATGAGGTTCGCGCGCACGGCTCGGATGACCGCCGGGACATGCCCGATCAGCTCTGGACGCACGCGGGGTGGAGGGACCGGCAGCGCCCACGGTGCGTCGCCGCCACCGCCAGCCGGGTAGCTCCGGACACCGAGCGGGCTTCCATCCGCGACAAGCCGCGACAATGCTGCATCGACGACGGATCGTTCAAGTCGCACCACAGAGTTCAGATAGGCCCACTGGTCAGAGTACTGCCGCAGCTGCTCGTCGACGAAGACCGAACGTCCGGCCGATCGGGGTTCATGCTGGAGTGGCAAAGCGATGAGGTTGCCGAATCCTCCGCGCGGCATCGTGTCCTGGCTCGGGAAGAGCCGATCGTATGAACGGAGCGACAGAGCGTGTCTGCCGCGCGCAGCCTGCGTCAGCAGCGCTGTGCCCAGACGACGCGCCAGCGCCGCGGGCACCGGCTCGGCGAAGAAGAACCACGCGTGGGCACCACCCCCAGACCGCGACACCTCGACATGGCATTCGACGCCGGAGGCGTACGCGGCCGAACGGAGCGCGGTCACATCGCCGCGCCAGCCCTCGTCGTCGAAATCGATCGCGAGGAAATGGCAGGTCTCGTCCTCGAGCATGGCATAGATGCCAACCGTGTTGCGCCCAGTGAGATGATCTTCGATGGTCGACGCGCTGAGCGCCACCAGCTCTCGATTGGCACAATCGGCACACTTCACGCGCGGCTTGTCGCACAGTCCCGATCGCCACTCATTGGCACAGGCGGGCGCGTACCCACTCCCGCCCGAGCGGCTCTCCCAGCGCCTGGCGAACACATCGGCGCGCCCGCGAAAGAGAGACTGGAACAGCTCGATCTTGGCGGCCGACGACGACGAACCCGTGATTTCGGAGACTGGGGCGATACCCGGCTGCATTGCAGTCGCGGCATCACGTGCCTCGAGCCCCAACATCTCCTTGAGCCGCGCGTTCTCTTCGGCAAGCAGGAGGTTCTGCCGTCGGAGCGCCTCGAGTTCGTCCGGCTGAAGCCGATCGTTCACAGGTACAGTCCCGCCGCCGCGATCATCATTTCTCGCGACCAAGCGCTTTCCACGGCTCGCCGGGAAGACGAGCAATGAGACGGTCGTGCACGAGTGAGGCCGCGGCGTCGACGTCATATCCCTCAAGGTCGCGAAGCAGGGGGATCACGTCGGTGCGGAAGTCAGAAGATGCCAGCTTGCCCACCATGTTCGCCTCGAACTCCGCGCGTGAGATCGCGGTCTCGGTTCGCTCCAGGTACTCGCCGAGGCACTCGACGATATGCGCCTCGTCGGGGTCGAGGGTGGTGAGCCCGAGCCAAAGATCGTAGAGGTCGCGGCCCTTCCGGCGCTGGAACAGCGCCCTCATCTTGGTGGCGAGCAGCTCTTCGAGCGTGAATGTCGTGACCAGCTCATCGGCCGAGTGCCACGGGCTCGCCACAGCGAACGGCACGTGCTGCAGCCCGTCGACGCTGAAGTGCTCCCGGGTGTTGACCTCCACCTTGACCCGCATGCGTTGCATCGGCAGCGTGGTGGTCTCGAATCGGTAGAGCAGCTTGACACTGTCCGCACGCTGCTCCCACGCCGGGACGCCCAGCCACGGGTCGAGCGCCTCGCGAAGTTCTGCAAGCACCGGACCGATCGGGCCAGCCTCGACCTGCACGAGATCAAGGTCCTCCGAGTAGCGCCCCGGAGGATCGAAGCGGAGCTTGTGCAGTGCGGTCCCGCCGCGGAAGGCGAGCGCCTCGCGCAAGGCAGGACGGCCGAAGATCGCGGTGAGGGCTCTGGACAGGACCAGGTCCTGCTCGACCTGCTCGTCTTGGGGCCACGGCGCAGATGCTCTCCAGGCCGTGATTTGGGCCCGGGGAATCACAGGTCGGTCTCCACTTCCAGATTCGGGATCACGCGCCAGGGACTGACGGCATCGGCAGTGCCCCGAGGCGCGTCGGGAGCGAGCGCAACGGGCCGATACCGCCTGGAGCCAAGAACACGGAGCAGCGGGTCGGCGAGCCGGGGCTGACCGGTTCGGTCCAGCAGGTAGCCGAGGCGCTGGATCTCGGGGGTCTTGCGCAGTTGCGCGGCCGCGCTGAGAGCTTCGGGTTCGAGGCGCTCGGCGAGCTCAAGCAGTACCGTGGCGACATTGCTCCAGCCACCACAGGCCGCCGAGAAGCGCACGAGATCGAATGCCGTCGATTCAGGCGTGGACACGAGCATGGTGCCCGTCTCCGTCTGAACCTGGGTGGCGGGAGTCTCCCCGACCTGACGGCTCATGTGGAAGGTGATGTGCGCGCGTCCCGCCACGCCCTCGCGAGTGGGACGGTCAGTAACGACCTGAGACGTCATCGGCTGCTGATGAGAGGCACCGTGGATGGCCGCTGCGGATAGCAGGCCCACGTAGTAGGGCTGGCCGAGAAAGCCCATCAGTGCGTCGATGAACCACGAGGGCGGCGGCGAGCCGGCCGTAATGTACTCGGTAGGCACGATCACGTAGAACCCGCGACGCGGGGCCACTATGCGGCCACGCTTCTTGAGCCGGCGCAGTGCGTTGTCGACCGCTATCTCGGACGTCGGGAGTGCGGCTCGCGCATCCGCATGAGAGAACGTGTAGGTCCCCGTTGCCTGAAGCTGGTCGACGAACGCCGAGACGTCTTCAGGGGCTGTCACTTCTTGAATCGCCATTTCACTTTCATAAGGTAGCGCTCAATGCTGCTTTACGCAAGTAGATTGGCGCGCCTCTAGAGGAAAGGAGCACAACGAGCCGCCCGTGCAATCGGGCAACAACTCAGCCGGAGGCCGATCCCGGGCACAAGGGACTGCTATTGGGCCGCATCAAGACATCTACACCCCCTCTGAACTGCGCCTTTACCCTCCCCGCTCGCTCTCCGCCGAAAGACATTTGTAGCCCGATCTCGCACTCGAACTCGGGCTACTCAGGCACTCTGAACTGCGGTTTTGTGGTGCCCCCAAGGGAATTCGAATTCAGATTGTGCTTGTGACTATTGGGACTCGTTGGTGCAGCGGAGCTGCGGCGAGTCCCAATAGGTACCAACGAGTACCAACGGTCACCAGGTATTTGGGCGACAAATCGGGCGACAAATCGGAGGGTGTCGAACCGACCGCGAGGTACTCGGTCCTCCGAGCC
>JAHYJI010000037.1 GCA_019429145.1 Coriobacteriia bacterium
CACGTACGAACCGCCCGGTGCTGACCGAGGTCCGCCGGCTGAAGCGCTTCTACGTCGCCGAGGACTACCACCAGAAGTACGCGCTGCGGGGTAACAAGCTGCTCGCAGCGGACATGCAGGCGCGCTACCCCGACGAGGCGGACTTCCGGGAGTCGACCGCGGCCGCCCGTCTCAACGGCTACGCATACGGTCTGGGCTCGTCGTTGCAGCTCGAGCGCGAGATCGAGTCATTCGGGCTGTCGGAAGCTTCTGAGGAGCGGCTGCGAGAGATCGTGCGCCGCTGATCGCGTGAAGGGAGACCTCGTGTCCGACAAGGTCGTTCGTACCGATGAGGAGTGGCGCACCCTGCTTACCGCCGAGCAGTTCCGGGTCTTGCGGCGCGCCGGTACCGAGTCGGCGTTCTCCGGCGAGTACACCGACCTCGAGGACGATGGAGTCTACCGGTGCGCCGGGTGCGGTGCGGAGCTGTTCTCCTCGGCAGACAAGTTCCACTCCGGCTGTGGATGGCCGTCGTTCACGCGGCCCATCGAGCCTGCCGCGGTCACCGAGCACCCCGACCACTCGTTCGGGATGCGCCGGGTCGAGGTACGGTGCGCGCGCTGTGAGGGGCATCTCGGCCACGTGTTCACCGACGGCCCGGAGCCCACCGGACTGCGCTACTGCATCAACTCGGTGTCGCTCGCCTTCGAGGGCACCCGAGGAAGATGAAGAGCCGTTCCTCCCCTTTACGGGAGGGCCTTCACCAGCCGAGCGTGCCGGGGGAGCCCTTGAACGGGCCGACGATGTCGGCGGTGATCCAGCCTCCGTAGAAGTCACCGGGTTGTGGCACGACGACCTCCCCGTCCACTGTGCACTCGTCCATCATGCCCGGGTAGAACGCGACGTACCCGGCCAGATCGCGGAAACCGCTCGACGGTTGTGGGTACGACCACGCCGCGTCGAGCCGCTCGGCCGTGCCCGCGCTGACGTGGTAGTAGATCGCCCGACCCTTGTATTCGCAGAAGGTGGAGCGCTCACTCGGAAGGAGTACTCCGGGGGCGATGTCTTCAGGCGGCACGTAGTACACCGGAGGGTGGCTCGTCTCCATGACCTTGATCGCACGCTGCGTATCGGCGATCGTGACGCCGCCGAGCACCACACGGATGTGCCTGTCGGTCCGCTCGGCAGCGGGAGGGCGGGGGTAGTCCCAGACGGACTCCTGGCCGGGACCGGGCTTGACACGGTTCGCTCTCGACATGCTGGCCTCCCGTGATGCTCGCACAACTCTGAAGAGTAGATACCCGCTGGAAGCGCGCGTGATGGCATATCGTTTGCGTTATGCGTGTCGTTCGATCGCCTTTCAGCAGGGGGTTACGTGCTGCACCGCAGCGACAGAGTGCTCGTATGGATGCCGATGGCTCTCGCCATCGCGCTGATGTTTGCGCTCGCCCCCGCGTGCACCATGCCCGCGTGTAGCTCGATGATGGGTCTGGCGGGCATGATCGAGCATGGTCAAGGCTGTCAGGACTACATGATGGTCGACGACACCCCTGACGGACTCACGGCTCCACAGGCTCCCGCAGTTGCGGTGATCGCCGTGGCCGCCATCCCGTTCGAGGCAACGGCACCGGCGCTCGTTGAGGTGCATGTCGAGTGGCCCTCCTCGCCCGAGTACGACCCGCTCGGGGTTCGAATACGGGTCTGACACCCTCCTCGCACGCCGCCCGCTGACAGCGGGCGGCCACTAGCCCGTGTCCACACAAGCGAGGAGTCAAGTTGGATCTCTTCCTTCCGTGGCTCGGCGTGGGGATCGTCACCAGTGTCCACTGCGTGTCGATGTGCGGAATGCTCGTGCTTTCCTATGCGGTCAAAGGCGCACAGGGAGGTACGGTCGCACAGCGGCTGACCCCGCACCTCGCGTACCAGAGCGCGAAGATCTTCAGCTATATGGCAGTCGGTCTGGCCCTCGGGGCCATCGGCTCGGCGTTCAATATCGACGGGGTCCGAGGATGGATCATGGTTGCCGCCGGCGCCTTCATGGTGCTGATGGGCATCAACATGACCGGCCGTGTCCCGTGGCTTAAGCACCTGACCTTCAAGCCCCCGGCGTTCCTGATGAGGGCCCTGGCGTCCACTCGGCGCAAGGCCAACGAACAGGCTGCCGAGGGGCGCGCCAGTATCGCGACGCCGCTGACATTCGGTCTGCTCACCGGGCTGATGCCCTGCGGGCCGCTCCAAGCGGCTCAGCTTGCTGCGGCCGGAGCCGGGTCCCCGATCCAGGGTGCCACGGTCATGCTCGGGTTCGGACTGGGCACCGCACCGCTCATGTTGGCGTTCGGAACCGTTTCGGGAATGCTGACCGCGAAGTTCAAGAGTCGCATGATGGTTGCCGCAGCGGTGATCATCATGGTTCTCGGTCTGGTCATGCTCGACCGCGGAGCGATGATGCTCGGGTCTCCGGTGACGGCTCAGTCGATCAAGCAGGCCGTGCTGGGCGCACCCGCCGCCGATGATGCTGGCGATTTCGCGAGAGGTGCAGACGGCATCGCCGAGGTCTCCCTCACGATCGCAAACGTCAGGTACGTGCCCAACGTCGTGGCGATCCCCGCTGATGAGCCGGTCAGACTGATCGTCGATCGCCAGGAGGACAACGTCTGCTCGGACGAGTTGTGGATGCCGCAACTCGGTGTCGCGCAGAAGCTCGAGCCTTTCGGGACGACGGTTGTGGAGATTCCACCCACCACCGCTGGCAGCTACACGCTGACCTGTCAGATGGGCATGATGTCCGGGACGCTTCTGGTGGGAAGCGCGGGCCCAAGCGGTGGCAGTAGGGCGCTTCCACTCCTGGGCGCACTTCTCATAGTCGTCCTGCTGATCGCGCTCTGGCGCACGCAGCCCAAGAAGGCAGCATGCCCGACGGATGTCCCTTCGGGTACCAAGAAGAAGACCGGCAAGAAGCAGCCGGAACCGGAGCCGACCCTCCTCGGGTTCTCTCCGCAGGAGGTCCTCATCATCGCCGCCTTCATTGCGGCCGCCATCATCGCAGGGTTGACGCTCGGCGGACAGCTCGGCTCTTAACAGTGACAGAACACGACCGGCCCGCAGGGGCCGGTAAGGACAGGAGACACACGATGTCAACAGCGGCAAGAACGAACGACAGGATGACGACCGTCCGATACGTGCTGGTCGCGGCGCTCGTAGCCACGGCGTTCTTCGTGACCTACAGCTTCGCGGTCGCGAACAACGGAAACGAATACGGCTCCGTCACCGATGCAGGCGGCGGACTCGGCCAGGGCGGTTCCGGAACCGGAGCGGCCGGCGGGGCGGGCTGCGCGTGCTGCGGTCCCACGGGCTCCGGCGAGCCGATCGAAGGCGAGACCACCGTCGAGGGCGACGTTCAGCGCATCTCCGTCGATGCCAGTGCGGGATACGACCCGAACGTCATCCGCGCTACGGCAGGTATCCCGCTCGAGATCACCTTCAGCCAGGGGTCTGGCTGCATGGCGCAGGTCATGTCGCGCGACCTCGGCTTCTTCGAGGACCTGACCACCGGTCCGAAGACCATCAAGCTGCCCGCGCTCGAGGCCGGCGAGTACGGCTTCTCCTGCGGCATGGAGATGGTGTTCGGTACCATCGTGGTCGAGTAGGTGGAAGAGATGGAGAACACTATGGTTCGCGAGCACTCTCCTGACGTATCCGCGAGCGAGGCGGTCTTCGGGGTTACCGGCATGACGTGCGCGTCGTGCGTCGCGGTCATCGAGAAGACGCTTGCGCGCATGCCCGGCGTGCTCTCGGCGAACGTCAACCTCGCCTCGGAGCGCCTGACCGTCAGCTACGACCCGGCTCAGATCGACGAGCCGGGCATCGCAGCCGCCGTCAAGGCCGCAGGCTACGTGGCGACACCCCTCGGGGGGCCGTCGTCCGCGCAAACACACGGTGCAACGGGTACCGGCAGCGCTCGTATCACGCTCGGCATCACGGGCATGACCTGCTCGTCGTGCCAGGCGGTCATCGAGCGCACGCTCGCCAAGGTTCCCGGTGTCTCTGAGGCGGTCGTCAACCTGGCCGCCGAAACCGCGACCGTCACCTTCGATCCGGGCGTCGTCTCGGTCGACGAGCTCATCGGCGGCGTGATCGACGCAGGCTACGGCGCGGTCGTCCTCCCGGACGCCGAGGAGGCGGGCGGCGAGTCCGGACGCGACGTGCAGCGGGAGGCACAGGAGCGGCACACACGTCACCAGCGCAACCTGCTCATCCTGAGCGCCAGCCTCGCGATTCCCGCGTTCGTGTTCACGATGGTCCCGCCGTTCATGGATGTCATCCCGGTAGTCTTTGCCACCTGGCTGGCGAACACCTTCGGCGGCGCGTGGGACCCGCACATGGTCATGAAGTACATCGGACTCGTGCTCGCCACCCCGGTGCAGTTCATCGCCGGCGCGCAGTTCTATCGCGGCTTCTGGCACGCCATCAAGCAGCGCATGGGCAATATGGACACGCTTATCGCTCTCGGTACCTCTGCGGCATACTTCTACAGCCTTGCGGCCACGTTCTGGCTCGTCGAAGAGCCGGTCTTCTACGAGGTCGCCGCGATGCTCATCACGTTCGTCATCTTCGGCAAGCTGCTCGAGGCGCGCGCCAAGGGCCGCACCGGTGATGCCATCAAGAAGCTGATGGGACTGGCCGCCAAGACGGCCCGCGTGGTGCGTGGTGGCGTGGAGACTGACATCCCGGTCGAGCAGGTCGCCGCAGGCGATGTCGTCGTCGTGCGTCCCGGTGACAAGGTCCCGGTCGACGGCGTCATCGTCGAGGGCAGCTCGTCGGTCGACGAGTCGATGCTCACCGGCGAGTCGATCCCGGTAGAGAAGCACGAAGGCGACACCGTGATCGGCGCGACCATCAACAAACTCGGTTCGTTCAAGTTCCGGGCGACCAAGGTCGGCAAGGACACCGCGCTGGCCCAGATTATCAAGCTCGTCGAGGAGGCGCAGGGCTCCAAGGCGCCCATCCAGCGCTTTGCCGACTACATCAGCTCGTACTTCGTGCCCGCCGTTGTGTTGCTCGCGATCGTGACGTTCGCCGTGTGGCTCTTCCTCGGCCCGACGCTCTTCCCCGACGCGCTCGACGGCTTCACGCCGTTCGTCAAAGCGCTGCTCGTCGGCACCGCGGTGCTCGTGATCGCCTGCCCGTGTGCGCTGGGCCTGGCGACCCCGACCGCCATCATGGTCGGTACCGGCAAGGGTGCGGAGAACGGTGTGCTCATCAAGAGCGGCGAGGCGCTCGAGACCACACACAAGACCAACGCCATCGTGTTCGACAAGACCGGCACACTCACCCACGGCAAGCCCGTGGTGACCGAGTACGAGCCGTTCGGCGATGCGCTCGGCCGCGAGGAGTTCTTCCGGCTCGCTGCTGCGCTCGAACGCTCGAGCGAGCACCCGCTCGCCGAGGCGATCGTCAACCATGCCAAGGAGACGGGCGTCGAGCTGCCCGGGGTGAGCGGCTTCGCTGCGGTTCCCGGCCACGGAGTGGAGGGTCTCGTCGACGGCCGTTCGGTGGTTCTCGGCAACCGCAAGCTCATGGGTCGTGAGGGCATCGACATATCGCCGTGGGCGGCTCGCATCGAGCAGCTCGAGGGCGAGGGCAAGACCGTCATGCTCACCGCGGTGGACGGCGCACCCGCCGGTCTGATCGCCGTGGCTGACACGCTCAAGGAGAACTCGCGCGAAGCCGTTGAACGCCTGCGGGAGATGGGCGTGGAGGTCTACATGATAACCGGCGACAACCGCCTGACCGCCGAGGCCATCGCTGCACAGGCCGGCATCCCCGCCGATCACGTGCTGGCCGAGGTGCTCCCCGAGCACAAGGCCGCCGAGGTCGCTAAGCTCCAGGGCCGCGGCCTGTCCGTGGCGATGGTCGGCGACGGCATCAACGACACGCCCGCGCTCGCACAGGCCGACATCGGCATCGCGATGGGCGCGGGGACCGACGTGGCCATGGAGACCGGCGGGATCGTGCTCATGAAGGACGACCTGCGTGACGTGGTCACCGCCATCGAGCTCTCGCGTGCGACGATCCGCCGCATCCGCTGGAACTTCGTGTGGGCGCTCGGCTACAACTCGCTGGGTATCCCTATCGCCGCACTTGGCTTCCTGAGGCCCGAACTCGCCGGTGGCGCCATGGCGCTTTCCAGCGTAAGTGTCGTGACATCATCGCTGCTCCTGCGCCGGTTCAAGCCGAGCCTGCGCAAGGCAGCATAGGCATCGAAGAAAGGACACTTCCCATGAGGAGGTTTGCGATATACGGAGCCGCAGCGCTCGTCATCGCTCTCGCGGTGTGGCTCACACTCTGGACGCTCTCTCAGGCCAGAGCCAACGACTTCATGATGGTCGGCGTGGTGGTGGCTGGAGAGAACGTGGCGCTCGAGGTCGAAGACCAGGCGGGCTCCGGGGACTCGATCGCCGTGTCTCGCGTTCTTGCTCCCGATGACTCGTGGCTCGTCGTGCACCTCGACGACGACGGCATGCCCGGCAAGCGGGTCGGCCTGCTGCGTGTTGAGGAGGGCGAGCACGAGGGCGTGATCGTCAACCTCGACGAGCCGGTGACCACACCGAATGTCATCGTCGCGCTGCACGCCGACCGTGGCCAGCGTGGCACGTTCGAGTTCGACATGGATGCGTTCATGCGTAGCCCCGACAAGCCGTACTTCGTCGATTTCGAGGAGGTCGCGGCAGCGGTCGCGGTCGCACAGTAAGCAGCGTCGTTGCTGTGGACGAGGGGTCGGCCCTGCGGGGTCGGCCCCTTCGTCTACCCCGCGTCCGTCAGGCCTGGCGCCCCGATCGCCAGCACGGCGATGTCGTCGCGCAGCACGCGGCCGCCGTGCTCCCACGCCGCGTCCGCGATCGCCTGGGCGATCTGCTGTGCCGAGCTGCCGTACAACGAGCGCACCAGGTCGGCGAGGCGCTCCTCGCCGAAGAACCTTTCGCTGTTGCGCGCCTCGATGACGCCGTCCGTATAGAGGACAAGCAGGTCGCCTGGCGCAAGATCGACGGAGTGAGTGGCGTACTCGAGGTCCGTGAAGGCACCGAGCATCGGCCCCGAGACCTCAAGTGTGCTGAGTGCGCCGTCGGTGCGCAGCACGAGGGGCGAGGGGTGGCCGCCGTTGCAGTACTCGAATCGGCCCGTGCTCAGGTCGAGGACGCCGTAGACGGCGGTCGCGAACATATCGCTGTCCGAGAAGTACCACAGCACCTCGTTGGTCTTGGTGACCAGTGCGTGTGGTGCGAGGGCGTCAAGCGAGCGTCCCCGCAGCGTGTTTCGCACCAGCGCCGTGATACCGGCGGCCGCAAGACCCTTGCCCGAGACGTCGCCGATCGAGATCGCGACCCGGCGATCCGGGAGCGAGTAGACATCGTAGAAGTCCCCACCCACGCGGACGTTCTCGGTAGCGGAGCGGTACACCCGCCCGATTTCGAGCCCGTCGACGCGTGCGGGGTCGGCAAGGAGCGATTGCTGGAGCGTGTCGGCGATCCGGTGTTCCCGCTGGTAGAGTCGGGCGTTATCGAGCGCTATGCCGAGCTGGGTCGCGATGCTCCTGAAAAGCGAGACCTCCTCCTCGGTAAACGCCCTGCGTCCCGAAAACGCCAGGGTGATGGTTCCGAGGACACGCTCGGCGAATACCACCGGCAGGACGAGCCACCGCTCGTCGGAGTCCGGTGCCGGTGTATCCGTCTCTGAGATCATGCTCTCGTGGGTCACGAGGGTCCGACCTTCGGACACGAGGAAACCGGCCGGTGAGGCCGGGGAGAGCGCGAGACGCTGCATCTCGCGCGTCTCCTCCTCGGTGTAGCCGAAGGCCGAGTTCAGGAGCAGCCTGTCTGCGGACGGGTCGAGCAGGTGGATAGCCCCTCGCACCGGAGTGAGCCGGCCCCTGATCGTCTCGAGGACGAGCGCGCAGATCTCATCGGCGGAAAGCGATGTCCCCGCCGCCGCGGAGGTGTCCTTGAGCAGAGACGTGCGTGCGATCTCGAGCTCGTAGGCAACGAGCAGCCGTTCGCGCTCCTGCTCCGCCTTGCGTTTCTCCGAGATGTCCGAGGCGAAGATGGTCACGCCCCCTGCCGTCGGGTAGACCCGTGCCTCAACCCAGAGATCGGTCGGCGCGTAGTGCTGCTGGAACGACAGCGCGGTGCCGTCCTTCATGACCGCGTTGACCGCGCGCTCGAACTCCGAGCCGACAGCCTCGGGGAACACGTCCCAGACGTAGCGCCCGACGATCTCATCGGTCTCCTTGCCGACCATCGTTGCGAGCGACTGGTTCGCATAGCGGTAGACGCCGTACTCGTCGAGAACAGCGAACCCGTCTGTGATGCTCGTCAGGATGGTCTCCATGCGCTGGCGCTCGCTCGCCAGCCTGGCGAGCAGCTCCTCGCGCTCGGTGACGTCGCGCCAGACGAGCACGGCGCCCGAGACCACTCCGTCAGAGATGAGCGGGGAGGCGGATACGAGCACCCGGATGTCCCTCTCACCCGAGGCGATGACGAAGGCCGCGTCGTGTACCACGTCGCCCTTCAGCGCTTGCTCCCCTGGCATGGCACTGCGTGGTACGGGAGTCCCCGACCGGTCACGCATCGACGCACGTTCCGCGAGCTGCGCGCGCTCCAGCCCCAACGGGTCGAAGCCGAGCATCCTGCGCGCAGGTTCGTTCGCACGCGAGACCGAGCCGTTCGCGCTCAACACCACCACCGCGTCGGTCAGCGATTCGAAGATACCGCTGAACTCCGTGGCCAGCTGGTTGGAGGCGGCGAACAGCCGCTTGGCGGTCTCGGCAGACTCGCGTTCGTCCTCGAACAGGTACGCGTTTTCGATCCCGACGGCGAGGATGTTCGCCGCCGAGGCGTAGAAGTCGATATCGTCGTCGGTGAACTCGCGCTGCTTCGCCCACCCGAGCGTGACGACACCCACCGTGCTCTTCGCGCCTTTGAGCGGCAGCGCGAGGAAGGTGTTTGCTTCGATACCGCACTCGAGGAGGGCTTCGGCCAGTGCGCTGCCGCGCGGGGTGTGGCGGAGATCGGCTCCCCACGCCGGCTCTCCCGAGGCGAATACGAAGGGCACCAGATGCTCTGCGTCGACCCCGATGACCTCCCAGTCCTCGACATACGAAGCGGGGAGGCCGCAGCTGGCGGTGATGTGCAGCCGTGAGCGCTCGCGGTTTGCCAGCCGCACGCTCGTGAAGAGCGTCTCCGAGCGATCGTGGATTATGCATGCGATCTGCTCGGCCATGTCGCTCGGGTCGACCGAGGAGATCGCAACGGAGCTGATCTCGTGCAGGAAGCGCATGCGCCGGGCACGTTTGTCCCCGGCCTCAGGCATGAACCCGTCTCGAACCATATGCTGGTGCCCCCATCACTCCCGGCAGAGTGCGTACACCATTGTACCTGCTCTCCGTCGTCGCGGATACGGCAGTTCCCTGTATGCTGTTCGCAAGGAGAGACACGCGTGCGCGGCATGTCGCCTCCCTCGTGCACCCGGAGGTCAGAACATGTACGAGCGTGACTACATCCTGCGCCTCATCACGCAGGTCGGCCGGATGCTCACCGCGATGCTCCACGCGATCCGCGAGCAGCGCCCCGACGACGCGCTCGAGACCGCTAGAGAGGCGGTCGCTGCCCTGCTCGATGCCGACATCGCCCTTGCCGACGCCATGACGGGAGAGGGGCTTGTCACCTTCCTGGCGGCAGGCGGGCGAACCGATGTCCTGCGCTCGCGTATGCTCGGCGAGCTGTTGATGGCGCGGGCCGACGCCTACGCTGCTGTGGGTCGTGAGGGGTCCGCGACGGCCGAGAGAGCACGGGCCCGGACAGTGCTCGAGGCCGCTGCGCCGGCAGCGGATGGCGAGGAGGCCGGGCGGATCTCGGAGCTCCTCGAGCAGCTCCGGAGGTAGCCCCTGGCGTGGTCAGGACGTCCGCTTCAGGACGTCCGCTGGTAGGCGACCTCACGGATGGCCTGAAGACCGGCGGCGATCGCCGGCGCACGGGAGCTCCCCTTACGGATGACCGTGACGATCTGCCGGTTTATCACCACGTCGGCGCAGTCCCGGAACACCACGCCCGGATAGGTGCTGAACCGGGCGAGCGGCGGTATCAGCGCGACACCCAGTCCCGCCTCGACCGCGGCGAGGATCACCTGGTAGTCGTTGGAGTGCAGATCGACCCGGGCAGTGAACCCCGCTTCGTTCGCGATCCTCAGCATGACGTCCATGAACGGTGATCCGTCTCGCCCCACGACCCACTGCTCATCGGCCAGGTCGGCCATCCGGACGGGCCCTCCGTGAGCCGCCTCGGGGTGATCGACGGGCAGGGCGATGTTGTGCGGCTCGGTCATGATGAGGAGCCGCTCGATCGAGGGATCTTCCTTCTCGGGCAGGCGGTCGTAGCCGTAGGACAGGATGATGTCCATCTCGCCCCGCTTGAGCAGAGGGATGCTCTCCTCGGGTTCGAGATCGCTCATGTGCAGTCGCAGGCGGGGGTGTCTCTGGCGGAGCAGCGCCAGCGCCGGAATGAGGAGTGCGCGTGCTGCGGTAGGGAAGCTGCACAGGTTGAGGTTGCCCGCCACACTCGCCGAGATGTCGGCAAGATCGGACTGCGCCTCCTCCAGAACCGTGAGGACGCGGTCGGTGTGTGCGACGAGACTCTCGCCTGCGGCGGTCAGGCGCACGCCGCGCCCGTGCCGCTCGAGAAGCGGGGTACCGGCCTCCCGCTCGAGTACGGCCATCTGCTGTGAGACGGCCGAGGGGGACATGTAGAGAGTCTCGGCGGCGGCCGCGATGCCGCCCCGCTCGGCGACCTCGCGCAGCATCCGCATGCGGTTGACGTTTAACATGAAGTAATACTTACATGAATATCAAGAAACCGCCAATGGAACTGACGGGTAAGAGCGCCGATACTGTCGGTAGAAGAAGTAACGCGCTTGTAGGTTGAGAGGTGAAGAGATGTTCCAAGACAGCTTCAGCAACATGGCCGTCTATCCCGTCCGGGCCTTCCTCACGGCAGGAGCTCTCGTGGTCCTCGCGATCGTGGCCTCCGCCCTCTAATCAAGTTCCTTTGCGCCTCCCGCACGGGCCGCTGCCGGGTCATCCCCCCGGCGACGGCCCGCTCCCTTTTCCGGCATGCCCGAACGCGGAAACCGGAAACTGGCGTTGACCGTCTCGGGCGCCAGCGTGATACTCGACAACGAGCTAGCCGCACGGTCGACCCACACGGACGGAGGCCCCGCAACATGACCGTCACACGCGAACACATAGCCGACAGCTTCGAGAGACACCTCGAGCAGTACGGATTCCGCAAGACGTCTGTCGAAGACATCGCCAAAGACCTGCACATCTCGAAGAAGACCATTTACGTCCACTACGAGAGCAAGGACGACATCTTCAAGAGCGTCATCGAGCGACGCGCGGCCGAGGACAAACAGCGCATCGCCGAGGAGCTTGCGGATCGCGCCTCGTACACGGACAAGGTGGGAGGCCTCATCCGTATCGTCTTCGACCGCACGCGCGACTGGTGGCGGCGGAACCGGGACAGCGAGTTCGTGCAGCGGTACCAGGTTTCCGAACAGGCGTTCCTCGACGCGTATACCGACCTGATCCGGGACTACGTGCATGCGGGCGTGCAGTGCGGCGAGTTCACCGCCCGGGACGATGAGACTACCGTCCGGCTGGTCAGCGGCCTGATCCTCGCGGGCACCCGTATGCTTCAAGAGGACATAGAGGCAGATGCCGAGCCCGCCGTGGTCGAGGCGGTCAACCGACTGCTCACCTGCTGATTCACAGCGGCACCACGACCGCTCAGGGGCGCTCGGAAACCGCGATTCGGGCATACTTCTGATAGAAGTCGCGCAATCCTGGAGCCGCCTTGGGCATCGAGTTCTCAAACGTCTACTACGAGATCGCGGCGATGCTCGCCCTCGCAGCGGTTCTGGGTGCGCTCGGGACCGCCCTCAAACAGCCCCTCATCATCTCCTACATCGTCGCGGGCCTGCTCGTAGGCCCGGCGTTCCTCGGCTGGTCGGCTGCCGATAGTCAGGTCGAGCTGCTTGCCAGCATCGGCATCGCGGTTCTGCTCTTCGTGGTGGGACTGAAACTGGATGTCGGGTTGATCGCCAGCGTCGGCCCGGTCGCTCTGGCTACAGGACTCGGTCAGGTGGCGTTCACCTCCGGGGTGGGCTTCCTGATCGCGTTGGCACTCGGTCTGGAGACGGTCTCCGCACTCTACGTGGCCATAGCGCTGACGTTCTCCAGCACGATCATCATCGTCAAGCTTCTGTCGGACAAACGGGAGATCGACTCGTTGCACGGGCGCATAGCCGTGGGCTTTCTCATCGTGCAGGACATCGTCGTCGTGCTGGTGATGATCGTGCTCTCGGCATTCGCCAACGAAGCCGGGGCCGCGCTCGGGCAGGCCTTGCTTCGCGTCCTGCTCATCGGGGCGGCCTTCGTGCTCGTCATCGCGATTCTGATGCGTTTCGTACTGCCTCCTCTCCTCGAGCGCCTCGCACGCTCTCAGGAGCTGCTGATCATCTTCGCGGTTGCCTGGGCGATCTCGCTTGCCGCTCTCGGCGATGGGCTGGGCTTCAGCAAGGAGGTCGGAGCGTTCCTCGCCGGCGTCTCGCTCGCCTCGACGCGCTTTCGCGAGACTATCGCAGCCCGTCTTACCAGCCTGCGCGACTTCCTGCTCCTGTTCTTCTTCATCGACCTCGGGGCCAAGCTCGACGTCGGTTCGCTCGGGGACCAGATCCTGCCCGCCCTGGTGCTCTCGGTCTTCGTTCTCGTCGGCAACCCCCTTATCGTGGTGGCGATCATGGGGTTCATGGGCTACCGGCGGCGCACCGGACTCCTTGCGGGGCTCACGGTTGCGCAGATCAGCGAGTTCTCACTCATCCTCACCGCGCTCGGGGTGGCCCTCGGCCACATCGGGGCGGAGACGCTGAGTCTGGTCACGGTGGTCGGCATCGTGACCATAGGCCTGTCGACCTACCTCATCCTGTACTCGCATGCGCTCTACGACCGCCTTGCGGGCGTGCTGCGCGTCTTCGAGCGCTCGACACCCTCGCGTGAGCTGGTCGCCGAGGAGGGTGAGGCCGGTCCCTCATACATCGATGCCGTCGTGTTCGGACTGGGGCGCTATGGCTCGAAGATCAGCAGGGGGCTGGCGAGTCGCGGGATGCGCGTACTCGGCATCGACTTCGATCCGGTGGCCGTGCGCAGGGCCCGTGAAGACGGTCTGGCGACCCAGTACGGGGACGCCGAAGACCCCGAACTCATCGCGCAGCTACCCCTGTCCAAGGTCGGTTGGGTCGTCAGTACGACCCCCTCGCCCGAGGTCAGCGTGGTCCTTCTCAACGCGCTCCAACATCAGGGCTATGCCGGGCGGGTGGCGGTGACCACACACACCGCCGAGGAGGCCGCACACCTGACCGAACGGGGAGCGGACGTCGTGTTCATGCCCTACGCGGACGCTGCCGATCAGGCGGTCGACCTGATCACTGATTCCGCCTGAGACGGGCGTCGGGCGCGCACGCGACACTCCTACAGCGCGCCCTCGCGTTCGAGCAGCACCCGCTTCCGGTCGATGCCCGACGCATAGCCGGTGAGCGAGCCGTCGGCACCGACAACGCGGTGGCAGGGGACGACCACGCCCACGGGGTTGGCGCCGCACGCCTGTGCGACCGCTCGCACCGCAGTGGGCCGGCCGATGGAGCGGGCGAGCTCGCCGTAGGAGACGGTGGCTCCGGCGGGGATCTCGGTGAGTGCTTCCCAGACCGCGAGTTGGAAGCGCGTGCCCCGCAGTTCGAGCGGGACATCGACGGGCGCCGCAGGGTCCTCGACCGCGGCCGCGAAGGCGAGCGCGATGGTATGCGCACGCTCGTCTGCCAGCTCGAGGTCGGCATCGGGGAAGCGGCGCACTGTGGCTGCAAGCAGCGCAACGTCGTCGTCTCCGAAGGAGGCCTCGCAGACCCCGCGCGCGCTCACCGCCACGAGCAGGCGGCCGAGGGAGGTGTCGAGGATCTCGTAGCGGATGACTTCGTTCATGAGCATTCCTTCTGCAGATTGTACCGAGCCTACCGCGCGCCGCGCGGTTCGGGAATACTCATCGCGGAGGTGGTTCGATGATGCTGGACATCTCGAGCACGGTGCGTCTGGCAAACGGAGTCAGCATGCCGGTGCTCGGCTTCGGGACGTACAAGATCGTCTCGCCGGACGTGGTCGAGAGGTCGGTCCTCACGGCGTTCGAGGCCGGGTATCGCGGCATCGATACCGCATCGGTCTACGACAACGAGGAAGCGATCGGACGCGCGCTGTCAGCCTGCGGCGTCCCGCGCGACGAACTCTTCATCACCAGCAAGGTCTGGAACGACGAACAGGGTGAGGAGGGTGTTCTCCGGGCGATCGAGGGCAGCCTGAAGCGTCTGGGTGTCGACCGGGTCGATCTGTATCTGGTGCACTGGCCGATCCCCCGGCTCTACGAGTCGACGTGGCGAGGCATGGAACGCGTACTGGCCGACGGGCTCACCCGGGCGATCGGTGTCTGCAACTTCCTCGTGCCGCATCTGGAGGAACTGGCTGTCCGGACAGGCGCCGTTCCGATGGTGGACCAGGTCGAGCACCATCCCTGGCTCCAACAGCCCGATCTGCGGAGGTACTGCCACGACCGCGGGATCGTCGTCCAGGGCTGGGGGCCGGTGATGCGCGGGCGGGCCGACGAGGAGCCGCTGCTGGCCGAGATCGCGGCGGCGCACGGAGTCTCGAGTGCGCAGGTGGCGCTGCGCTGGGCACTCCAGCACGGCGTCGTGGTGATCCCGAAGTCGGTCACGCCGGAACGGATCCGCCAGAACGCCGACCTGTTCGGATTCGAGCTATCGCATGACGAGATAGCCGCGATCGACGCTCTCGACCGCGGCGAGGCGGGACGGCTCGGCCAGCATCCCGACAGGACGTCGTTCTGATGGCGTCCCGCCCCGGACGCCGCGACTCCCACTCGCCCGCCCTGACCCGTGAGGAGTCGCCTGTGGGCAGCACCGTTGCGCTCGTCAGATGTCAAACATACGAGGATGACGCGGTGTACGCCGCCGTCGGGCGGGGACTCGAGTTACTGGGAGGGGCTTCGCGCTTCGTTTCCGAGGGAGAGCGGATCCTCCTCAAGCCCAATCTGCTCGTGGCGAGCGCGCCCGGAGCTTCGGTCACGACCCATCCCGCGGTCTTCGCCGCGGTCGCCCGGCATCTCGCCGGTGCAGGGGCGGTCCTGTCCTACGGCGACTCTCCTGCGGTCGGTCGACCCGAGGGCGCGGCCAAGCGGGCCGGGCTCGCGGAGGCAGCGGCCCGGCTCTCCATCCCCTTCGCCGACTTCTCGAGCGGACGGGACGTCTCGGCCCCGAGCGGACGCGTGGTCAAGCGCTGGCGCATCGCCGAAGGGGTGCTCGCCGCGGACGGACTGGTCTCCCTGCCCAAGATGAAGACGCACGCGCTGACGCGCATGACCGGGGCGGTGAAGAACCAGTTCGGCTGCATCCCGGGTCCGCTCAAAGGCGAGTTCCACGCACGCATGCCCGACATCCGAACGTTCGCCCAGATGCTTGTGGACCTGTGCGCAGCACTGGCTCCCCGCCTCTACGTGATGGATGGGATCGTGGCGATGGAGGGGAACGGCCCTCGTGGAGGCGAACCCCGCCACGTCGGAGTCCTGCTGCTCTCCGACGACCCGGTCGCGCTCGATGCGACCGCGTCCCGGCTGATGGGCCTCGATCCTGCACGTGTCGAGACGATCACGCTCGGGCAGGAGTCGGGTCTCGGCATGTGGGAGGACGTGACGATCCTCGGCGATCGGCTCGAGGAGAGCGTGGCCGCCGACTTCGTTGCCAACCGGCGCGCCGGCTCGACCACCGGTCCGGCGAGTGGTGTCGCGGCATGGCTGGCGCGTGCACTCATCGTCCCGCGCCCGTTCATCGTCCCGGCTCGGTGCACCCGCTGCGGGACGTGTGTCGAGGTCTGCCCCGTGGACCCGAAGGCCGTGCAGTGGGTGGAGAGTGGCCGGGAGGGGCGGCGCGCGCAGCCGCCTGCCCACGACTACCAGCGCTGCATCCGCTGCTACTGCTGCCAGGAGATGTGCCCGGAGCGGGCGATCGAGGTGTCGGTCCCGCTGCTCGGCCGGATCATCCACCGGTAGCAGGGCGGGTATGATACCCCGCAAGGAGGTGTCGATGTACCGGTACCGGCTCACCCCATACCTCATCGAGGAGCTCGAGGGGCTTGATGTCCTCAGAGCGGGCCTGAACTGCAACGGAGCACTCCCTCGGCGATGGCTGGGACGCCTGAGGCGAGAGT